>CADBSV010000013.1 GCA_902797435.1 uncultured Bacteroidia bacterium | reverse complement strand
CCGTAAAGACGCTCACTGCCCGTCTGACCGAGAAAGGCTACCTCGCCCGCCGCAACGGAAAACGTGACGGTTGGTGGGAGGTTCTGACAGTAATACCAGGAGCGCAGTAAATCAATTTGATCCCTCCTATATTTGGAGAATTCGATAATTTTCCGGGAAAAATCGATAACGGGAAGTCCGGCTAAATCACCGAACTTTGCATCGGTTAATTGATTACGACTATGGGAAAGACACTTATCGCTTTTTACTCCCGCCGCGGGCAGAATTATGTTGGCGGCAGCATCCGAAACCTTGCAAAAGGCAATAATGAGGTTATCGTAGAGAAGATCAAGGCACAGCTTCCTGATGCCGATGTTTTCCAGATAGATACCGTGAAGAAGTATTCGCCGGACTATATGGTCTGCATCGAGGAGGCCAAAGACGAACTCAGGGCCAAGGCCCGTCCGGAACTCACCGCCAGGGTGGAGAACATGGAGCAGTACGACACCATCATCCTTGGCTATCCCAACTGGTGGGGCCTTCCGCCCATGGCTGTGTTCACTTTCCTGGAGAGCTACGACTTTGCCGGCAAGAAGATAGTTCCGTTCTGCTCCCACGAAGGCAGCGGTCTTGGCGGCAGCATCCGCCAGATTAAGCAGGCCGTTCCCGATGCCAACCGTACCGCTGGCGTAGCCATCCACGGCGCCGCCGCATCCCATTGTGACCGCGAAGTCAAACTTATCCTCGAACAAGCCAGATAGCCTTATGAAACGCATTATCCTTACAGCAATCCTTGCCCTTGCGGCACTTTCTGCATCGGCCCAGACCCTGGTGGTTTATTATTCCCGTACCGGGCAGAATTACACCTCTGACGGCATCGTCAATCTGAAAGAGGGGAACACCGCCGTCGTGGCCCGGCAGATTCAGAAACTCACCGGTGCAGATATCTTCCAGCTCGAAACCGTCAGGCAGTATGCCGCCGAATATTATGAATGCACCAGGGAAGCGCAGGAAGAACTGAACGCCAAGGCCCGTCCGGCACTCAAGGCTGATATCGACATCACAAAGTACGACACCATCTATCTTGGATGGCCCTGCTGGTGGGGTACTTACCCGATGTGCGTCGCTACCTTCCTGGAAGCCCACGAGTGGACAGGAAAGACTGTGATTCCGTTCTCCACCCACGAGGGGAGCGGCTTTGGCAGCGCCCTTCGTGACCTCAAGGCGGCCATTCCGACCGCAACGGTGAAGAAAGGACTCTCCATCCAGGGCTCAAAGGTGAAAACCGCCGGAAAGCAGATCGAGCGATTTGTAGGCGACAAGTAAAGAAATTTTGATAAGCGAGAAATCTTCCGTACCTTAGTGGGTATGGAAGATTTTTTGATATTCAATACCTTAGGGGACGGAAAGTATCCGGATGCCTATAAGGAAAACTATCACTGCCACATTCTGTGCCGAAGCGGGGAGATGAGCTTCGAGGCAATGGGCAAACCTTTCAAGGCCGGGCCCGGAGACCTTGTTATATGGCAGATGACGACACTCATTTCGGGCGTCAGTTTCTCGGCCGGTTTCGATGCCGATTTTCTCCTTGTTTCCAACCCTTTCCTCAATCTTTACAACCCCGAGCAGGTATGGGCCACCAAGGGCTATGTGTATATCAAAACCAATCCTGTTTTCCATCTGGAGGCCGATGAATGGGACATCATCGAGGCAGATTTCGCCCAGTTCTGGCGCAGAATCCATTCCGGCCGCGTAATCTTTCACGACGAACTTGTGGGCCGCGTGTTCCAGCTACTTCTCATGGATATGTGGGACATCTATTCGCGTGAAATGGAAAAGGCCGGCACCGATGATAATTCGGCCAGCCTCTTTATGCGTTTCCTTACACTCGTCCAGCAGAATTGCCGGGAGAGCAGGGAAGTGGCCTGGTATGCTTCCGAGCTCTGCGTAACGCCCAAATACCTTTCGGCCATCTGCCAGAAAATAACTGGGAAGAGCGCACTGTACTGGATAGAGTATTATGCGGTTCATGAGATACTTCTATTACTGAATGATCCGGCCCTGACCCTAACAGAGGTCACGGACCGGATGCATTTCCCAGCGCCGCCGATGCTCACGCGCTATCTTAAGCGCACCATCGGCAAAACGCCGTCGGAGTATCGCTCGGGACAGGTTTAGTCCCAGATTTCGTAGTTTTCCATCCAGTCTTTGATCTGCCCGTAGGTCATGTTGAAGTAGCGCTTCTCCTTGTTGAGCGAGGCCATCTTGGCCATTTCGGCATCCGTAAGCTCGAAGTCGAAGACCTCGATGTTCTCCTGGATGTGCCCCGGGTTGGAAGAACCTGGAACAACGCAGAAGCCTTTCTGGATGTGCCAGCGGATGATAACCTGAGCGGCCGATTTGCCGTGTGCCTTTGCTATCTCATTTATGACCGGGTCGCGCAGGATCTCGCCCTTGCTGTCGCGGCCGCCGAGCGGGAACTAGCATTCAATCTGGATATCGTACTTCTTTGCCATTTCCTGCCAGTGCTCGCGCTGGGCATAGGGGTGGCATTCTATCTGGAACATCTGCGGCTTGATGCGGGCGGGCTCCACGATGGAGTTGAACAACTCGTCGTCAAAGTCGAAGTCGCTGATGCCGATGGCGCGGACCTTGCCGGCCTCAAGAGCATCTTCCAAGGCCTTCCAGCCCCCGTTGTAGTCCCTTAAGGGCTGGTGCAGATAAACGAGGTCAAGGTATTCGAGGCCAAGGCGTTCCAGCATCTTGTCAAGCTGTTTGGGAGTGATGTCCTCGCCGTATCCGTTGGGCCAGAGTTTACTGGTAATCCAGATGCTGTCACGCGGAATGCCGCTGTCCTTGACGGCCTTCCCTACGCTGCGTTCGTTACCGTAGGCGTGAGCCGTATCGATATGGCGGTAACCGGCCTTAAGGGCTGTCAGTACGCTGTTGTAGGTTGTTTCCCCGGCGGTGATTGAATAGACACCGAGTCCGAACTGCGGAATCTGGACGCCGTTGTTGAGTGTGATGGTTGTCTGGTTCATTGGAAGAGTGTTTTGAGTTTTTGATTACACCGGCAAAGGTAGGGGGAGTTGGGCAGCCAGGCGTTATCAATATTTCCAGAGGTATTGACGATTTTTCACAATATGATGAATCTTTGTGTATCTTTGCGCCTCAATTATGGATATTAGGAAAAAGCGTCTGGCAGGGTATCTGGCCGGTTTTGTCGCGGGGGTATCTTACGGGACCAATCCGCTGTTTGCCAAGCCGCTTCTGGAGAGCGGCGTGCCGGTTCTGGTCATGCTGTTTTTCCGCTATGGCATTTCGGCGGCCATCCTCTCCGTGTGGATGCTTGCCAAACGGGAACAATTCCGGGTCAAAGGCAACGAGGTTGCGCTGCTTGCGCTTCTTGGCCTCCTTTTCGCCTGCAGCAGCATTTTCCTGTTCTTCTCCTACGAGTTCATTCCGTCGGGGCTCGCCACTACGCTGGTGTATCTCTATCCGGTGTTTGTCGCCCTCATTATGGTTTTCCTGCGGTACTATCCCAGCTGGCAGACATGGCTGTCCATAATCGCCACTTTCGGGGGAATCCTGCTGCTGTCAAGTCCCTCTGCTGGGGCTGTCGTCCGGCTTCCCGGCATTATCCTGGCAGTTGCATCTGCCCTGAGCTATGCCTTTTACCTTGTCATCGTGAACCGGAGCAGGCGGATAAAGAACGTATCCGAGCATACCATTACGCTCTATGCTCTGCTGACAGGAACTGCCATTTTTGCAGTAATCCGGGCCATTCAGGGAGGAAGCCTCATCGAGGGTATAGACAGCGCGTCCGACTGGGGAAACCTCATCGGTCTTGCCATTGTCCCTACTATGATTTCGCTGCTTACCCTGGCGGTATCTTCCCGTTATATAGGGCCCACCAAGACTTCCATACTCGGGGTGTTCGAACCCCTGACGGCCATACTGATAGGGACCCTCCTCTTTGGAGAGCCCCTTACCGTTAAAATGGGAATAGGAGTTGCCGTCTGCGTCGGCGCCGTGGTCTTCATGATCCTGAGGCCCGGCCGGCAGAAGCATCAGCAGTAGATTCTGCTTGATGAGGTTTCCTACCGGGAGCGTTATCCCGACGCTTTCACCAACCAGATCCGTAGCCCAGCTCATTATAAGTGGAATGGTAAAAAGGGTGATGACGCTGCTCAGGGCAGTCAGGGTAACGGAAAGGGCAACATCGCAGTCCATACTCGGGGTATCGACATTGCGACCGGAAAAGGGTTGGTAGCGTTTTTAGGCGAAAATGCGACTAACCCGCTCTACTGAATCGGGGTTAGTCGCAAAAAAGAGTAATATTGAAACTGACCGTCATGTAGACTTTTAAGGCAGCCTCATCGTGTCAGCAGAATGCGCGAACGGTCAATCGTCTATATTAATCAGATCTCCTTTTTTGCCGAACTTGAGCTCGAGTCCGCTCAGCAGTTCGATTTCATGGCCGTAGGGCTCCCTGTCTATTTTGACTATCAACTGATCGGGGAAATTTGTCTGCACATAGTCGGCTACAGAGGTCGGGATAAGTGCGGCTGGCACTGCGGATTTCTTGCAATCCACATTGTCCCACTGTCCTTTTGCGTCGAATTCTACCTCGGTGCCGTCCCGCAGAACGACTTCGTAGCTTGTTTTTGCAAATTCCCTGTCTTTCTTGGCATAAGAGACGAGATTCCCGGGGAAATAATCCTCGAGGAAGGACTGTGCGGCGGCGGGGAGTTCTTCGGATCCTATGATGACATCCTTGCAGGAGACCATCGTCCCGGAAGCGGACAGGGCGGCAATGGCCATCAGTAATTTGACAATGATTCTCATAATGACAGGCTTAATCGGTTTTTAATGATTTTATGGATTTTGCAAAGTTTATCATGTGGTCTGCGATACGCTCTGCGTTCGAAGACAGTTCGAGGTACTGGGCTCCGACCGACGGGGTGCAGATACCCCGTTCCATGCGGACTATATGCCCTTCTTCCATCCGGTGGGTGTAGTCGTCGATTTCTTCTTCGATGATGTTCGCCTGGCCGAGGGCTCCCAGGTCTTCGTTCCGATATGCATCGACCGCCTGGTCGTAGAGACGGTGAAGCAGCGCCCCCAGCTGGCTGATTTCATATTTTGCGTCGTCGGAGAACTGCTGGCCGGAATCTGAAAGGACCGTGGCATATTCCACCATGTTCTCGGCGTAGTCGCCGATTCGCTCCAGGTCGCGGATGCTTCGGTAGGTGCCGGAAAGGTAAGTGCGGTCTTTTTCACCAAGTCCGCTTTTTCCTATGAGCCTCACTACGAAGCCGACGAGTTCGCGGTTGATGAAGTTGAGTTCCCGTTCGTTGCGCTCGAAAAGCTCCTTCTCGGAAAAATCCAGCTGGGTTGCCATTATCAGGGCCCGGTCGGTATTCCCGATGGCGATATCGGCCATCCGGAGTATTTCGCGTTTGACCTGCGAAACGGCCACAGGGGGAGTGCGGAGCATGTTTTCATCGACATAATGCAGCGAGAACTCCGATGAAGGCTCCACGATTCTTTCCGGAATCATCTTCTTTACCAGCGCTACCAGACCTCCTGTCAGCGGCAGCATGATGGCCACCGTTACGGTATTGAAGAACGTATGGAACATGGCAAGCTGCACCTGAGGTGCGGAAGGGAAGAGTCTCTCGGCAATGTTGCCGTATGAAACTCCGAAGAAGCCGAGTCCCCACGAAGCCAGCATGAAGAGCACCACGCCGGAGCAGTTGAAAAGCAGGTGGATGAGGGCCGTACGCTTCGCATTTGTGCCGCTTGTAATGCCGGCTATCACGGCGACAACACACGAACCGATATTGGAGCCCATCGTCAGGAATATACCCTGATCTATGCCTATAAGTCCGGTCACCACCATCGCAAGGGCAATGGAAGTCATTACCGACGAACTCTGAATGATAGCTGTGAAAATGGCTCCGAGAAGCACCAGAAGCAGCGGGCTGCTTATCCCGGCAAGGAAAGTCTTGACTCCGTCCTGTGCGGCGAAAGATTCCATCGATCCGCTCATAAGTTCCAGTCCGACGAACAGCAGACCGAATCCGGCCAGAATGCCTCCGAGCGTCTTGGAACTGCTCTTTTTTGCAAAAATACTTAGGAAGGCACCCACACCTGCGAAGGCGGAAAAGATGATGCTGGTGGAGATGGAACTGCCGCCCGACATTCCCAGGGCGACAATCTGCGCGGTGACGGTGGTTCCGATATTGGCGCCATAGATGATGGTGGCGGCCTGCATGAGGGAGATGATTCCCGCGTTCACGAAACCGATGGTCATCACCGTCGTGGCACCGGAGCTCTGGATGACTGCCGTGCCAACCATACCTACACCGACTCCGAACAGTTTATTGTCAGAGGCTTTGGAAAAGAGTTTTTTCAGTCTTTCAGAGCTCGCGGCCTCAAGGTTCGAACTCATCATCTGACATGCTATGAGGAATACTCCTATTCCCGCAAGAAGCGTCAGCAATGAAGATATTATTGCAGTTATATCCATGTAAATTGTTTTGAAAAATAATGACTGGAATTATCCGGGAAGGGGGATTCCGGATGCTACAACCTCAATTTGCGGTTGCGGAGCCACTGCTTTTCAAAACAAAAACCTGTAAAATAGTTGTCCGTGGGCGCGATCAGCCCTGGGTGGAAATCATCAAAGACGGATTCTGATGGCCTCTGAAATTGCTTTTGCTGAGTCTGAACAGTCCTGATGACCGCCTCCTCTTCAACTTCATCCAGTTGCTCCAGAAATGTATCCTGCCACGAGGGACAGTCTGACGCGGGAACTCCTTCCGGCAGCAGCGCAAGAAACAGGGAGAGGAAAAGCGTGAATATCTTCATTGTTCCCAGATGAAATTGTCTTTCCCGGCTGCGATTTCAAAATGGCACTTTACGATGCCCAGGTCGATGCTGGTGTAACCTGCCATTGAGAAGAGGGCCTTTGTTTCGACCTTGTTGCCCGGGTGCAGGATAAACTTGAACTTTTGCTGGTTTATTGCCGTCGGGGCCAGTAGCGCCGCTTCAATGCCATCCTTGAACCACTGGGGCGGGACACCGTCCGATTCGTAGAAATTCTCCGCCGGTTTCATTGGATGCTGGACCCCGGGGATGGTGCCGTAGCCAAGCGCTATCACGCAGTGGACCGTATCGCCTTCCCGTAGCGTGAAGGTGCCGGGAATCTTTTTGTAGGTGAGCCCCACCCAGCAGGTATTCAGCCCGAGCGTCTGAGCCAGAAGGACCAACTTTTCTCCGCAGTAGCCGATTCTCTCTTCTGCATCCTTCCCCCTGGGGCCGGCCATTACGAAATAGTTCTTTACGCCCGAGAACTGACCGTATTTCCACATTCCGGAAGCGAAGGCCCTGGGCTCGTCCAGAACGAGCTGTATGTTTAGGCCGCTGTCGGCATTGATGACACTGACTGCGGCCTTCAAGATATCAGCCTTGGCCGCCTCGATAGGCGCGGGAGTGTATTTTCGCACGGAATGCCGTGCTTTAATTGCTTCCAGCTCTGTCATGTCTTCCGATATTTATATCTGCACGAATATACTTATTTTTCTTCAAACGACAAAGTTACTGAAATATTACCTTGTCCTGCCTTAAGAAAGGACCTCAGTTCTTCGGTGGAGCCATATTGCATGGAGCCCAGGCGGGTATAGCTCCATGAATTGCTGCCATAGAACAGCACAATCTGGTCGCCGTCATATAAAATCACATCTCCGGCACGGGTGGTAATCTGCCTGTCGCTTGAAGGCAGCGTCCTCCCCAGCGGCCCCACCTTCTCGAATCCGCCGTAATCGCGGGCCTCATAAGTGATTGGTGCTTCCTGCAGTGCCTCAACAAGAGCGCGGGTGGCGGCATTGTCTTCAATCTTTACCGGGAGGGTCTTTCCCGAAACGGTAATCAGGATAGTATCTGGCATGGCGGTATCTGTGTTTTCCTCACCCTCCTTCAGCTCTTCCTCCTGGGTATTCTGAGAGGGCCCGTCCGGGAGCTTCCCGCAGGCCGGCACGGCAGGAAGAAGAGTGAGAAAGAGAAGACTCAAGGCTGATGTGCGGAGCATGTCATTTCAGATTAGAGCGGAAGAACTGTTCTATCTTTTCATAAGGAATGACTCCGGCCAAGTCGTCGTAGAGGTCCACATGACTGGCTCCGGGAATGATGAGGAGTTCTTTATTGTTTCCTGTGAGAAGTCCGTAGGCGTATTCGCTGAAGTACCTGCTGTGAGCCCTTTCGCCATGGATGAGTAGTACCGGGGTCTCAATCTCTCCGGCCCAGGCGAGGAGGGGCTGGTTCAGGAAACTCTGGCATCCGGTGACGTTCCATCCGTCGGTGGAATTGCCGCTGCGGGAGTGGTAGCCTCTGGGCGTCTTATAGTAGGCATGGTAATCCTTGACGAACCAGGGAGCATCTTCGGGAAGCGGATCGATGACGCCCCCGGCGCGTTCGTATGTGCCTGAGGCGTAATCTTTTGTACGCTGGGCGGCCAGTGCGCGGCGCTTTTCCTGGCGCTGGGCGGGAGTGTCCTCGCTGGCAAAGTAGCCCTCCGCGTTCACCTTGCTCATGTCGTACATGGTGGAAGTTACGGTCGCCTTGATGCGCGGGTCGAGGGCCGCGGCGTTGATAGCCATTCCGCCGAATCCGCAGATGCCGATGATGCCGATGCGCTCCGGATCCACCATCTCACAGGTGGACAGGAAATCTACGGCAGCGAGGAAATCTTCCGTATTGATGTCCGGTGATGCCATCCTGCGCGGCTCGCCGCCTGATTCGCCGGTAAAGGAGGGGTCGAAAGCGATGGCAAGGAACCCCCTTTCTGCCATATGTTGGGCGTAAAGTCCGCTTGACTGCTCCTTGACGGCACCGAACGGGCCGCTCACCGCGATGGCGGGCAGTTTTTCGCCTTTGGCGCCGGAAAAGGACACGGGCACATACATGTCCGCCGCAAGCTCGATGCCGTAGCGGTTATGGAATGTAACCTTGCTGTGATTCACCAATTCCGATTTGGGGAAGGTCTTGTCCCACTCCCCGGTAAGATTCAGTTTGCTCATATTGTTGTTTGTGTTTGATTTGCAGGCAAGCAGCGTCAGCGCCGCTGCGGAAACTGTAATGAGATGCTTGATGGTCATGTCGCTGTGATTTGTCTGTGCAAAGTTAATCCCTTTGCACGTTATTCCTTTACCGATTTTTGTCACAATTCTACCAATATCGCATATTTTTACATATTTTTGCGGAAATACATACCGTTTTCAGAATGAAGAAGATTCTTCACATCACCGACCCCAATGTATATGCCCGTTCCGTCGGGGCTCCGCAGCTGCATCCCCTGGTGAGCATCATCCACTACGATGAAGTGTCACCCGTCCGCACCAGCCTCAACCGGTACGGGGTTTACGGGCTCTTCATCCAGCGTAATTTCCCAAAGAACCTTACCTACGGGATGAAGATGTTCGATCCGGCAGAAGGGTCGATATTCGCTGCTGAGCCGGGGCAGATCGGCGGCAGGGAAGACGACGGAGAAGACCTCTACATCAGCGGATGGGCGCTGCTCTTCTCGCCGGAACTCATCGGGGGAACCGATCTCGAGGCGAAGATGAAAGACTACCGGTTTTTCTCCTACTTTGCCGTCGAGACCCTGAAAATGGAACCTTCGGAGTGGGGACGCATCACCCAGCTCCTCACGCAGCTGCGGCACGAACTTCAGGAAAATGAGGATTCCCCGGCGCTGCGGAGCGTCATCCTCGGGTATCTGCGCCTTATCCTGGAGTACTGCCAGAGAATTTATCTTCGGCAACTCTCAAAGGAAGACGACTCTTCAAAGGACATCCTCAAGCGTTTCCACGGCCTTCTTCGTGAATACTATCTGGAGGGCAGGCAGATGGACCTCGGCATCCCGTCGGTGCGCTACTGCGCGGAGATGCTGGCCTATTCTCCAAGGTACCTTGGAGACATGATCCACAAATCTACCGGAGGAACGGCTATCGGCTATATCCATTCCTTTGTGATAGAACAGGGCAAGAGCCTCCTCATGAACGGGAACAACATCGGCGAGGCAGCACGCCTGCTGGGCTTTGAATTCCCGCACCACTTCACCCGTCTGTTCAAGAACGTGACCGGCATCACGCCCAGCGAGTTCCTGCATCCTTCCGAAAGGGGAGGCGTTTCATCGAAAAATAAGTAAATTTGCCGCATGGAATACCTGTCAAAAAAGAGATACGACGAGATTTCAGCCGAATTGAAGCATCTTATCGACGTTGTTTACCCCAAAGTGAAGGAAGACCTCGCGGAAGCACGCGCCCAGAGAGACCTGAGCGAGAATGCGGGATACCGGGAAGCAAGGCGCACACAGGGAAAGACCATAAGCCGTATCCGTTTTCTGCAGAAGGTTCTGGAGCATTCACGCGTAATAGGGCCGGACGCTCTTCCGAAGGACAGGGTCTGTCTTCTGAGCCGTGTGGAATTCACTAACCTTGCGACAGGCGCAAGCATGAGTTTCGAGATAGTCAGCCCGCACGAGATGGACCTCGAGGCCGGCAAGATTTCGCTTAAATCCCCGATCGGCGCTGCTCTGATGGGCAAGAAGGTGGGCGAAATCGCCGAGGCTCAGGTTCCGTCCGGCGTCCTGCGCCTGAGAATCGACGGCATCAGTCCCGGCGGCGAATAGCGGCCGCCGTCCTGCCGGGTGCTCCAAATTGAAGGCGGGGGATACCTTTGCCGCTACATCCGGCGGAGTGAAGTACTATGTCCGTGTAATCCCCGTTACGGTTATGATGTCCTCGGTGAAGAACTACAAAACGGCCGCAGGATGAAGTTACTTTTTAAACTATACCGGGATTTACTGACAGGCGCCGTAAAGCCCGTAAGCGGGCAAGGTTTTTAGCGTATTATCGCTATCTTTGTGCAAATGTGGAGTTTTAAAATCGATTAGCCATGATAAAGATGTTCGTAATGGAGACCTGTCCTGACTGCGAGTACGTGGAGAAGCAGGTGGCGGGCAATCCAAACTTCGAGGTGATTGATATAGGAAAGCACGTAAGGAACCTCAAGCGGTTCCTCGACCTGCGCGACAGCAATCCGGCTTTTGACGAGGCCAAAAAGGCAGGAGATGTGGGCATCCCATGCTATGTTCTGGAGGACGGCACCGTTACACTGATGTCCGTTGATGTGGGACTGGAACCCCGTCCCGAAAATGCCGGAGCCGCATGCGGAATCGGTGGGGGAGGATGCTGATATGAGATTCACTCATGTCTTATCGGCCCGGGCTCATTCAAATGGGAAAAATGACAATCCGTCAGGCACTATACCGGGACATCCCCGAGATTATGACCGTCATTTCTGCGGCATCATCTACCTGGAATCCGGGGACGAGAGGCTGGCGTATCAGCGGATAGCCGGAGCCTGAGCGGGATTGCCATTTTTTTTTGCGCATTTGCGCACTGCTTTGTATTTTTGCAATATGATTCTGACTGTTTTCAAGCTGCTTGGAAGCATCGCTCTGCTCATGTATGGCATGAAGGTTATGAGCGAAGCCCTCCAAAAGATGGCAGGCCCGGGACTTCGTCATATTCTGGGAGCCATGACGACTAACCGTTTCACCGGTGTGCTTACCGGAATGCTTGTATGCGTGGCAGTACAGTCGTCAGCCGCCACCACGGTTATGACGGTCTCCTTTGTAAATGCAGCGTTGCTCAGCCTGTCGCAGGCCATCTCGGTGATTATGGGAGCCAATATAGGCACCACACTCTCGGCCTGGATAATGTCGGCAGGATTCTCCTTCAATATCACGAATCTCGTGTGGCCGGCTTTTCTGGTTGCCGTCATCCTTATTCAGACGCGAAAGTACCGCTACCTCGGAGACTTCCTCTTCGGCCTTTCATTCCTGCTCTTTGCCCTCGGGACACTCAATGTCACCGGCAGGGAAATGGACCTCGCGCACAACGAAGGAATCGTAGGTTTCTTCGCCTCTTTCGATTCCGGCAGCTACTGGACCATTCTTCTGTTTATCCTTATCGGCGGCCTGCTGACTTTCGTGGCCCAGTCTTCAGCGGCACTGATGGCCATCACAATGGTTCTCTGCACCAGCGGAGTGCTCAGCATTTATCAAGGAATCGCCCTGGTAATGGGAGAAAATATCGGAACCACGCTTACGGCGAACATCGCTGCCCTTTCGGCCAATACCCAGGCCAGGCGGGCTGCTCTCGCACATCTGTTATTCAATGTATTCGGCGTGCTCTGGGTGCTGACCGTCTTTTATCCTTTCGTCAACACCGCATGCCGTCTGATGGATGTGGATCCCCAGGCTGCATCGCAGAATCCCACACGTCTTTCCTTCGTGCTGGCGACATTCCACACCATGTTCAATGTCACCAACACTTTTATCCTCATCTGGTTCATCCCACAGCTGGAGAAGGTTGTAAGCAAACTGATTCCTCAGAAGGCCGGCGAAGAAGGCTTCAAGCTGCAGTACATACAGAGCGGCATCATGAAGACCCCCGAAATCGCAGTGCTCCAGGCTCAGAAAGAAACCCAGCTCTTTGCCGAGAGGATGCACGGAATGTTCTTGGAGGCGAAAGAGCTCTACGGCATTACCGATGACGAGGCTTTTGCAAAGAAAGCCGCCCGCATCAAGAGCATGGAAGAGATGAGCGACCGCCTCGAAAGCGAAATCGGCGGATATCTCGCCCAGGTGGGGAACGCCCATCTCAGTGATGAGTCCAAGAAAAAGGTCCGCAGCCTCCTGCGCGAGATAAGCGAACTGGAGAGCATCGGCGACAGCATCTTCAACATGTCCCGCACCATGGAACGCCGTCACAGCCAGAAAGCGGTATTTACGGCAAGCCAGGAGAAGGGAATTGAAGAGATGTTCGGTCTTCTTGACGAAGCCATGGGCAACATGGAGTCCGTTCTCAAGGGAACCGGCACCTACGATGCCTCAAGGGACTATGAGAACCGTATCGACAGCCTTCGCAACGTGCTCAGAAGCAGAAATGCCGAGGACGTCGATGAAGGCGCCTACAGTTTTGCGATAGGCACCATCTTCATCGACCTCGTACGTGAGTGCGAGAAATGCGGCGACTATGTGATGAATGTGGTGGAGGCGAAACTCGGCGGCAAGCGCGACGGCTTTGCCGAAGGTGGCGCAGCAGTAGTGCCCTCGGAATAAAGAGATTCTTCCTGAAGATTGATGCTCCGGCCGGCTTAGAACCGGCTGGATAGGTATTCGAGAATAAGCTTCACCGCGGCGTCTTCGGAAAGGTGGTCCATGTTCAGAACCAGATCGTAGTTCCTGGCATCGTACCTGCTCAGCCCGGTATGACGCATAACGTAGTTGTCACGGGCGGAATCAACCTTATCCACAACCTCTGCCGCCTGTTCTTCGGTGAGATTCTGCCTGCGCATGACGCGGGCGATGCGGTTTTCCCTGGAGGCCGAGATAAATACGTTCACGAGGTTTTTCCGGCCCGCAAGGATGAAAAATGCAGAACGGCCCGCGATAACGCATGAACCTTCATCCGCGATGCCGCTCAGAATGGCGCTTTCCGCCTTGAAGACATCTTCCTGGGTGACGCTCCTCAGGCGGATTCCCGTATCGTAGGGGAGCGTAAGGCTCGAAGTCGGCCTCGGAGCAACGTAATCGATGAATTCTTCGAACCAGTCCTTCTTTTTGCCTTTGAGCTTTTCGATTTTTTCGACGGAGAGGCTGAATTTGTTCTGCAGGGCGCCGATAAGCTGCTTGTCGCTGTAGCGTACGCCAAGCTTTTCTGCAAGTTTCCTTCCCACCGTGCGCCCGCCGGAACCCACCTCGCGGCTTATTGTAATTACAAATTTTTCGTTCGTATCCATACGTTTAGCTTATTAGTCTGTTTGATCCGTGCAAATTTATAAAAATAATCGTTTTTGTACGATTTTTATCGCAAGCGGCCGGTGCCGCTTCTGCGCTCTGCCCAAAAAAGAAAAGCGGCCTCCGAAGCCGGAAGCCGCTCAAATGCACTGACGGGGAGCGTCAGAACTGATAGTTGATACCGATTCCTATCCAGAGGCCGGCATCCATTCCGGCAGTGAAGCACTTTGCGAAGTCGGCGGACACGATGAAGTTCTGATTCATCGCTATCTTGAGTCCAGCACCGCCGCTGTACACGAGGAGGTTGGCCTTGGAGGCATCGTAAATGGGATCCGTCGTTCCGGTGAGGGTGTTGAACGTGGTGTCATAGACCTTTCCGTCCACGGCTATCTTGTTAAGGGCATCCGCCTTGTACTGCTTGGTGATGATACCGGCATCGAAGAACGGGTTCACTGCAATGTAGAAATACTGCTTTGCAAGGGTGAATTTCACGAGCTTTATGCGCAGCTCGGTGTTTGCCCATGCCATACCTTCTGCAAGGATGCGGTTCTCACGAAGACCGCGGATGGTATTGGAGGAGCCGAAACCCTCGGAAATCATGTTGCGCTGCACGAGCAGAGGATTGTTCTGAATCATGTACAGGGGAGTTTCACCTGCGATTGTCTGCTGCCAGGCAAGTCGGTATGCAAATACAGGTTCTCCTGCGGGGATGTGGATGGGGATGCTGATGTAGTGACGGAAATATGCACAGGCCTTTAGATATCCCTGGTTAAGGACATTTCCATTGAGGTAAGCCTCAGCCCAGATACCCCTGTTGGGAGCAGCCTCCATATCGCGGGTGTCATAAACAAGACCGGCATTGAGTTCGAGTGCGGTGCCGCCGTTCTTTTCCTTTTCGGAAATGACGCCGGCGTTTGTGAGGAAGTTATATAGCGTAGCTTCGGTGTTGTAGTAGCGCTTGCTTCCGTCAACATCAACTCCGTTGTCCTTCATTGCTCCAAGATTCCATTTCCAGAAGTTGGCACCTGCCGCCCAGTTCAGATTGTCGGTAATGCGGCCCTGGAAATTGGCAAGAATGCGGAGCATATTGCGGCTCATGCCGTAGTAGTTGATATTGGTAAGAGTGGGATCCGTCGTGGATGCGGGAATCGCCCTGTCCTGATCCCTGTTGGACCAGACGTCATAATTCTGCGTGGACGCCGCACCGTTGAAGCCCCAGAGGCTGTACAGGGGATCGTTCATATAGGTTACGGACGCATTTACGCGCATGTTGGGAATGAGGTATTTGGAGTCGTATGCCAGGTAGAGGCGCATGCGGTGGCTGTGGGTAAAGTAGGATGCCTCCCAGCTGATCTTGTGGAGAGGATCGGGATATGTGCCCCCGTCTCCGTAATAATACACATCGCCGAATGCACCGGCCTGGAATCCGTTGTCCACAGAATAGGTCGCAGTGGGAAGGATACCCATGGACCAGCCTGTTTTCATTTCTTTCTCCTGAGCAAGAGCCGCGACTGCGAGTCCAAGCCCCAGAATGAGGATGCTGAAGATCTTTTTCATATTGTTAATAAGAGTAAAATGATTTAAGGTTATTAGTTTCCGGCCGCGAATTTACGAAAATTATGTAAATTTGAAGGTTTTTTGATTCGATTTTATGGCAGAAGAGGTGAATTTCGTCCGCGACCTTGCAGTAATCCTGATCTCTGCAGGCATCATAACGATTATCTGCCGTGCCCTCAAGCAGCCGACCATACTCGGATATATCATCGCCGGTTTCATCATCGGGCCTCATATGGGGGTTTTCGGCATCGGCAGCATGGAAACCGTGGAGCTCTGGAGCGAGATAGGCATCATATTCCTCATGTTCGGCCTCGGCCTCGAATTCAGCTTCAAAAAGCTGCTCTCTGCAGGCACATCCGCCCTTGTGACCGCTTTCAGCAAGTTTCTCGGAGTTTTCGTGCTCGGTTATATCCTGGGTCAGGCAATGGGCTGGTCGGGAATGGAAAGCATATTCCTCGCCGGTCTGCTGAGCATGTCCAGTACGATGGTGGTAGTAAAGAGTTTTTCGGACATGGGACTCAGCCGCAAATCCTATGCGGCTGGCGTATTCGGCACCCTTGTGGTGGAAGACCTCATCGCCATCCTGCTCATGGTGCTGCTTTCGACCCTTGCCGTCGCAGGAAAATTCAGCGGAGGGGAGCTCCTGCTCGGAATAGGGAAACTGCTTTTCTTCCTGGTGCTGTGGTTCGTCGTAGGAATCTACCTTATCCCCACAATTCTCAGGAGAACGGGGAAATACCTTAACGACGAGGTCCTGCTCATTATTTCGCTCGGCCTCTGTTTTGGAATGGTAACTCTCGCCACGGGCAGCGGTTTCTCCAGCGCCCTCGGCGCCTTCATGATGGGCAGCATTCTCGCAGAGACGGTGGAGAGCGAACGCATCGATTCGCTCATTGCTCCCATCAAAGACCTGTTCGGAGCCATCTTCTTCGTCTCAGTCGGAATGATGCTCGCTCCGAAGGTGATAGTTGAGCACTGGTGGATAATCCTCATCCTGTCGCTGGTCGTCATAATTACCCACATCCTCTTTGCTTCGCTCGGCATCATCATGAGCGGAGGAGGTCTAAGCGATGCGGTCCACACAGGATTCAGCCTCGCGCAGCTAGGCGAATTCGGCTTCATCATCGCAAGTGTCGGAGTAAGCCTGGGGGTGATGCGGGATTTCATATACCCGGTGATTATCACCGTATCCGTAATCACCATTTTCACCACTCCTTATGTAATAAAGCTTGCCGACCCGTTCTACGAATGGATGCGCAAGGTCCTTCCTCTTAACGTTCTCGAGAAGATAGACCATCCAGCGCAGCGTTCCCGCAGTTCAAAGGCGGAGCAGAACCAGTGGCATGCCCTTCTGAAGGCATATCTCATCCGGGTAGGCATTTACAGCGTGGTGCTGATAGCCATCCTCACTTTGAGCGGAAAATTCCTCGCCCCGCTTGCGGCAAAACTTCTTCCTGCCCTCTCGGATGGCCTCCGACGGGTTCTTCTCGTAGTGCTGACGCTTCTGCTGATGGCCCCGTTCATCTATGGCCTCGCCGTGAGTTCGGGTTCGATTAACGTTTATGCCCGCAGGCTCATCGAAAGCAAGAAAAACAATATCTGGCCCGTATTCGGGCTCACCCTTGCCAGGATATTTATCGCACTTGGCTTCATTCTCGCGGCGGTGAGCCAGTATATCGAACTCAAGGGCTGGGTGGTGGTCGCTATCCTCTTGTCCGGAGTTGTGCTCTTCCTTTTCGCAAGATATTTCCTGCGTCATTTCGATGTGTTTGAGAAGCGATTCCTAAGCAACCTTAACGACGATGAGAAACGTCCAGCCAAGGGCGCCCAGGGAACCCTTCCGGACCCCGACCTCAAGCTGCATTCATTCACCCTTGCCACGGGCAGCCCCATTATCGGGAGGGCGCTCAAGGAAAGCGGACTGCGGGAGCACGGGCTTATCCTCATAAGCGTGCGCAGGGGAGATTCCTACATTTCGAATCCCAGTCCCGACTACGTTTTCGAAGAGGGAGACACCATCTGGGTAACCGGTTCATCGGAGGCCCTTCACTGGCTGGGTTGACATTTTTTTTGTATCTTTGTTCCGCTATGAAAGTCGGATTGTTCATTGACACCTGGTATCCCATGGTGGACGGAGTGATAAAGGTGGTTGACAATTATGCCCGCCGTCTTATGAAGTATTGCGAGGTTGTGGTATTCTGCCCGGAAACCAGGGGCTACCGCAGGGAAGATGATGAAGCTCTTCCATACAAGGTGGTTCGCTGCAATTCCATCCCGCTGATAAACAACGACTACGATATTCCGACCCCAGTGCTCGATCCGCTTTTCGACGCCCAGATTCTCAACAGCGGGATCGACATCGTGCATATCCACTCTCCGTTCTCCATAGGCCTGGCTGGGGTTCTGTTCGCAAAGCTCCACAGGATTCCCATTGTCGCCACCCTCCATTCGCAATACAAGCAGGATTTCGAAAAACCCCTGAAGTTCAAACCCGCCCTCAATGCGGCAATGGGGACAATTATGCGAGTGTTCAACGCATGCAACGAGTGCTGGGCCGTAAATTCGGGGATCAGGGACCTGTATGTCGGAGAATATGGGCTCACCGCCCCGTGCAAGGTAAGGCTCAACGCCACCGATCATGTTCCGGTATCAGACCCCGAGGAAGCAGCCCGCATTGTCAATGAAACCTACGGCGTACCTTCCGATGCTACGGTTTTCCTCTTTGTCGGAAGAATCAATTTCATAAAGAACATCGACTTCACCGTCCGCGCGCTTGCAAAGGCAAAGCAGATGGGACTGAGCAACTTCCGCATGCTCTTTGCCGGAAAGGGGCAGGATGAGGAAAGGCTGGCCGCACTCGTGCGTGAACTGGGGCTGGAACGGGAGGTAGTAATGTGCGGCCTGGTTCCCGGAAAGGAAATGCTGCAGAATCTCTATTCAAGGGCCAAACTGTTCCTTTTCCCATCCCTATATGATGCCAATTCCCTGGTTCAGATTGAGGCTGCATGCCAGGGAACTCCCACCGTTTTCCTTGAAGGCGCCAGAACCGCAGCTACCGTAAGCGACGGTGAAAACGGTTTCATAAGCAAACCTGGGGAAGAGAATTATGCCAGGCTCATTCTGGACATCCTCGCCGACGAAAAGCTTTATTCAAGGGTAAGCAAGGCCGCGCGCGAGGAATTGTATCTCAACTGGGACGAGGTAGTGCGCGAGGTTTACGAAGACTATAAATCATTTCTCGATATATGAACGACATTAAATACACACCGGTCCTGCTGCTCACCGGATATCTCGGCAGCGGAAAAACAACCCTTCTCAACCGCATCCTTACGAACCGCAAGGGAATCAAGTTCGCGGTTATAGTAAACGATCTCGGCAGCGTCAACATCGATGCGTCCCTCATCGAAAAGGGGGGAATCGTCTCGGGGAAAAACGAATCCCTTGTAGCCCTGCAGAACGGTTGCATCTGCTGTACGCTCAAGATGGACCTGGTTGAGCAGCTCAATGACATCACCCGGCAGAACCGCTTCGACTACATAGTAATCGAGGCCAGCGGCATCTGCGAACCGGCTCCTATCGCACAGACCATCTCTTCCATTCCTTCCCTGGGCCCGCGCTACGCCTCCGGGAACAATTATGCAAAGCTCGACTGCATCGCTACGGTGGTTGACGCCCTGCGCATGCAGAGCGAATTCAGCTGCGGCGACACGCTGCCTTTGCGCAATTTCGACGAAGAAGATCTCGAAAGCCTTGTGATACAGCAAATTGAATTCTGCAACATAGTGCTTCTGAACAAGGCGTCTGAGGTTAAGCCCGAAGAACTCGCGAGGGTTCATTCCGTAATTCATCAGCTCAACCCGGGGGCGGAAATAGTGGAATGCGACTTCTGTGACGTCCCGCTTGAAAAACTCCTGAATACGGGGCTGTTCGATTTCGACAAGGTGGCCACATCCGCAGCGTGGATTGCCGCCATTGAAGGGGAAGAGGAAGAACTCCACAACGAAGAAGAGGGCGAGGCGGACGAATACGGTGTCGGCACCTTCGTGTGGTACCGCAGAGAACCGCTCGACATGAACCGTTTCGACTGGTGGATAGGCAAGAACTGGCCGCGGAGCGTTATCCGTGCCAAAGGCCTCTGCTATTTTGCCCACCAGACAGACAATTGTTACCTGTTCGAGCAGTCAGGGGTTCAGAAGAGCCTTAAGGACGCAGGCCTGTGGTTTGCCACAATGCCCCAGGATCAGCTTCAGGAACTAATGAAGCGCGATGCGGCGCTCCGCCGCGACTGGGACCCCAAATGGGGAGACCGCATGCAGAAGATAGTCTTCATCGGACAGAATATGGACCGCGAGGCCATTGAGGCGGGCCTGGACAGCTGCCTTGTCAAGGAAGACGTTCTCTGAGAAGCTCCATTATGAATTCATCGCTGCGGCGGTTGATGGCAGCATCATCCGCCGTTCCGCCTTCTGAATAGGGGAGACTGCCGCAGAGGTCGAGCCCAAGTATTTCCCGGCCGGCCGTGAGCATGTCCAGAATCTTTGCGAACAGCGGAAGGTCAAGGGACCCCTGGTCCCAATTGGTCCGTGCGCTGCAGGTGCAGAAGACGTCTTTGTCAACTGAAATGTATAGCGGAAGCCCGGATGCAGGAAGGGGAGTAACGGTGCCTCCTTCAGGGAAGACGGTGATTCTCCCTGGAAAGCCTTCAGTCTCGGATAATAATTCAGGCGCTATCCCGACGAGTACGGCATGCCGGAGCCTGCAGGAGGGGTCTTCAAGCATGTCCCGAAGCCATGCACCGCAGCTGAGGACTCCCTCGAATACGGGTTTCTGCATATCGGGGTGATGGTCGAAAAGCAGCAGGTCGAACGGCTCCGGGATGCAGTCGCAGAAAAGCTTCGTAATGTAATGATAATCGCCGCTTCCCAGGTGATGTACGCCACGGTAACGGCCGTCTATGACCTCCCGGATATGCCTTTCGGCATCCGGGTCACAATAGCGGCGACTTCCTTCGAGTCCGCTGAAATCGAGAATCAGTTCCTGCATGTCGGCGCAGGCAAATATAGTCAGAAAAATCCGTCAGGCCAATATCGACTCGCTTGTTTCGCAGGGTATGCCATGCATTTTCATCAGCTGCTCCATGCGCTCCTCGAGCCTTGCGCTGCGGATCTTGCGGGTAAGATGCAGATAAAGCCTGCCGCCGTAGCTCACGCAGGACGCCGCGCCGCTCGTGCCCCTCTGCCTTCCGAGATAAAAATCGATGTCGCTGATGTAACATGACATCTGCTCCGGAAGTTCGATTTTGCAGAGGTTCGAGAGAGTGTAGGAGATAAACTTGTCGCCATGGTTGCGGCAGATGGTGTCGATGATTATCTTCTTGATGAAAAGGGGTATGCATCCCACGATGAAATTCTGCTCGAGTTCCACGTTTGCGGCAATCTTTGTTTCCATGTTCTGCGGAAGAAGCCCCTCCTTCTTGCGCAGGGCCACCTCGCGGATTATACCGCGGAGAGAATATCTCTTGTGGGAAAGGTCTATTCCGAGATTTATATAGGTGGAGAAATTTCGCAGCGCCCTGCATCCATAGACAGGCCTTAAATCTACCGGAACGGACACCTTCACGATGTTCCGCTTAAGAGGATTGCGGTCCAGACTGTGCACGTACTGCAGCGAATCCAGCAGGCATGCAGTCAGAAATTCGGTGATCGTGCAGCCGTATTCCCTGCAGACAAGCCTCAGGCTTTCCAGGTCGATTACCATACGGGTGTCCTGCAGGCCGTCGTGGCCGACATCCTGTCCCTCGATATGATATGCCTTTACGTCCTTTTCGAGTTTTCCTTTCCGTCCTCCGAATACCGTAATGAAACTGTCCTTGATTTCATCTTCGGGGCAGGGCTGCGCGGGGTCGAGGATGTCGCCGCCACAGGGAATGTCGGCCCCATAGCGAAGGCGGCAGTATTCAGCTGCGAGGGTGAGGATGATGGTTTTCCCGCCGGATCCGTCGGTAAGGGCATGAAAGACATCGAGAATCAGGCAGTTGCCATCTGCAATCACCCTGTAGATATGTTCGCCGTAATCGCGGAAGTCAAATACCTTGAGCGGAGCGGAACCGTAGATTTCAAGTGCCGAATCCACCGGAACCAAATACCACCAGAATCCGCCGGCCTTGAGCCTGCAGCGAAGGGTAGGAAAACGATTTGAAATATTGCCGAGTGCCTGCGAGAGAACAGCTTTGTCGATTTTCTCCGTGAAGGTGAGCCTCAGCCTGAAAAGCGACGAGTAGTGCTTGGCGAGTGATGCGGGATAAATATTGGCGGCATTATCAAGCCGCAGCCGCGACATGGTTTTGCTCATCTGAAGTTTGCGTTTAAGTTAAGGTGCACAAAAGTATAAAAAATATTGCTAAATTAGCAACCTAAAACCACAACTGCACTAAAACCATGGATCCCGTAAGGGTTATTGAAATAAAGAAGAGCGTTTTTGAGAGCAACGACAGAGATGCAGACGCTCTACGTAAAGAGCTGAAAAACAAAGGAATATTCCTGCTGAACCTGATGTCTTCCCCGGGCAGCGGCAAGACGACCACCCTGATTCGTACCATCAATCTCATAAAGGACAGGGTAAGAGTCGCCGTCATGGAAGCGGACATCGATTCCGATGTTGACGCCATAAAGATAAAGGAAGCGACAGGAATCCAGAGCATCCAGCTGCATACCGGCGGCATGTGCCATCTCGACGCCGAAATGACCCGCCAGGGTCTGGAAGGCCTCGAAGGCCTCGACGGTACCGACCTCGTGATACTCGAAAACGTCGGCAACCTCGTATGCCCGGCGGAATTCGATACTGGCAGCAGCGCGAACGCAATGATTCTCTCCGTCCCCGAAGGGCATGACAAACCCCTTAAATATCCTCTCATGTTCTCTGTCTGCGAGCTCGTGCTCGTAAACAAGACGGACGTCATGCCTTATTTCGATTTCGACCTCGACAAATGCACGGAGTATGTGCACATGCGCAATCCCCGCGCACAGGTGATTCCTATCTGCGCCAAGACTGGAGAGGGAGTAGAAAAGTTCGCCCGGTGGCTCCTCGAAAAAGTCTCATCAGCAAAACAATAATAACGACACTATATGCCTGAAATGTCCAAGAAGTTTGTCCCGAAGCACTTCGGAGACAAGAATCCCAATCCCAAACTCATCAAGTTTGTCCGTCACGTCACAGACCGCATCCCCGGCAAAATCAAGATGACCACAGAAGCCCCTGAGTACTGGGGACTCGCGTGCATCTTCGAAGACGAAATGGATTCCGCAACGAGGGAAGCCTCCCTCGACCTGCTCCTTTCGATGCTTCCGGGGAATACGTTCAAGGTGCGCAAGCACTGGAGCTATTCCCAGCTTCACGAACTGAATGCAGTGAAGCGCTTCACGCCGGACGATGCATCCCTTGACGAACTCCTCGACAAGCTTGCCTATTTCGGGATGCTCGAATACGACTACGGAGACAAATACACTGCAGACGGCCCCGTCGCAGGCACCACCTACAACCGCGAAGACCGCATCTACTGGGTGCCGATGTTCGTTCCCGGATCGGCCGAATACACCAATATGAACGTGGACCTCATGGACAGGCATCCGGAGCTGGCCATGTTCTTCGAAAGGATGACTTTCCTGCCGCTTGAGAAGATAACGCCGATGGTTCCCATGGGCGGCTCAGGCATCGGAATGCACGTGATTCCGGTGGAGAAGGCCATCTCCATGGAAAACAAGTCCGTGAGCATAGAGCACATTTCTTACTGGCTAAAAAAGTATGAGGGGCACCTTGGCGTGGGCATCTGCTCCTGCCGCTACGGGCGCAAAAAGCTCGACGAGGGCTGTGCGGACGACTATCGCGACTGGTGCATCGGAGTAGGCGACATGGCCGATTATCTCCGCGAAACCGGACGTGGACACGACATTACCTACGACGAGGCCATGGCCATTCTCCGGAAGGCCGAGGACCACGGCTTCGTTCACCAGATAACAAATATCGACGGCGAGGGCAAGATATTCGCAATCTGCAACTGCAACGTAAAGATCTGCAACGCCCTGCGCACCTCGCAGCTGTTCAATACTCCGAACATGTCCCGCAGCGCCTATGTCGCAAGGGTGGAGAAGGAAAAGTGCGTGGCCTGCGGACGTTGCGTCGAATACTGCCCGGCCGGAGCCGTCAAGCTCGGCCAGAAGCTTTGCACGAAGCACGGAGAGCAGACATACCCCAAACAGGAGCTCCCGGATGCGACGAAGTGGGGTCCCGAAAAGTGGAACGAAGACTATCGCGACCGCAACCGCATCAACTGTTATCCTACCGGAACCGCACCCTGCAAAACCGCGTGTCCCGCGCATATAGCGGTGCAGGGCTATCTCAAAAAAGCCGCCGAAGGCAAATACACCGAAGCCCTTGAGCTCATAAAAAGGGAGAATCCGTTCCCGGCAGTCTGCGGACGCGTTTGCAACCGCCGCTGTGAGGACGCCTGCACCCGCGGAACCATAGACAGGGCAGTCGCTATTGACGCCGTCAAGAAATTCATCGCTGAAAGGGACCTCAAGGCCGAAACCCGCTTTGTTCCCGAAGTGAACATCTGCTCCAATGTGCAGGACCGCTGGGAGGAAAAGATCGCCATCATAGGTGGCGGCCCTGCCGGATTGTCATGCGCATATTACCTTGCGACAATGGGATACAAGCCCACGGTCTTTGAACGCAACGAAGAGCCCGGCGGCATGCTCCGCTACGGCATACCTTCATACAAGCTGGGCAAGGATGTCCTGAAGGCCGAAATAGACGTCATGAGAGAAATCGGCGTGGACATCCGCACCGGAGTTGAAGTCGGTAAGGATGTTACTATCGCCCAGCTCCGCGAGCAGGGTTACAAGGGCTTCTATGTGGCTATCGGCTGCCAGGGCGGACGCCTTCCCGGAATTCCTGGCGAAACCCTTCAGGGTACCACTACGGCAATAGATTTCCTGCGTGAGGCCAACTGCGGCAAGCTTAAACTCAGCGGCAAGGTGGTTGTCGTAGGCGGCGGCAACGTGGCAATAGATGCCGCCAGGGTCGCAAAACGCAGCGGAGCATCCGAAGTCACCATGCTCTCGCTCGAAACCGAGGACATCATGCCCGCATCTCCGGAAGAACGCCATGAAGCCCGTGAAGACGGGGTCGTGCTGAATCCCGGCTGGGGCCCGAAGGAGGTTCTGGGAGAGGACAAGGTAAGCGGAATAGTGTTCAAAAAGTGCACATCGGTATTCGACGAGAACCACCGTTTCGCACCCAAATACGACGAAAACGAGCTAATCACGCTCGACGCCGACATGGTTATCTTCGCTATCGGCCAGACCGTGGTCCTTAAGGATCTGCTCAAGGACACCAAGGTGGAATTCTTCCGCGGCGTCTATCCTGTTGCCGACAAGCTTACCTACCAGACGGCCGAAGAGGACATCTTCGTCGGCGGAGACGTTTTCACCGGCCCCAAATTCGCCATCGATGCGATTGCGGCCGGCAAGGAAGCGGCAGAATCCCTGCACCGCTACGTCCAGAACGGCCACATGACTATAGGCCGCAACCGCCGCGACTTCATTGAGCTCGACAAGGGCGACATCTCCGTTGAATCATACGACAATTCCTCGCGTCAGGAGCCCGGAGTCGATACTTCCCGCAAACCCTTCGAAGAGTACACGCTCACCCTTACCGAGGAGCAGGTGCGCAAGGAGACTGCCAGATGCCTCAGCTGCGGTGCTTCCGTTGTGGACGAAAACCGTTGCATAGGCTGCGGCATCTGCACAACCAAGTGCGGTTTCGACGCCATCCACCTGTATCGCGAGAATCCGGACGCGAGCATCATGCGCACTTCCGAGGACAAGTTCTCCGGAATACTGCCGTACATGATTAAGCGTACCGGCAAGATACTCTTCAAGAAGAAATAGTCCATGCACGAACTCGGTATCGTATTCTATATAATCCGCGACGTCAAGAAGGTGGCGGAGGAGAATGATGCAAAGCACGTTTCGGCGGTGGTAATGAACATAGGGGAGGTATCCACCATAATTCCCGATTATCTTACAGACTGCTGGAGATGGGCGGCCGACAAGGAGGAACTCCTGAAAGGCTGCGAGCTGCGGATAAACATCATTCCCGCCGTTACCCACTGCGATGGATGCGGACTGGAGTACGAGACCGTGAAACACGGGAAAAAGTGTCCCGGATGCGGAAGCGAGAATACCTGGCTTCTTCGGGGCAATGAAGTAGAAATCAAAGAAATAGAAGTATAAATCATGTCTTGTTTTGTAGTCCCTCTCCTGGAGGCGGCAGCAGTAAGCGCCTATAGGAAAATCAATTCAAAAAAAATAGCTTCGGCAGAAGCATCACCGCTAAACCGGCATGTTCCCGACCTTGAAAAAATGCTGTGGGGAGGCTCCCTCATGCTCGTTGTAGATCACGTAATCAACGGCGAGCTCACCTGGGCTTTTCCATTTTTCACAGCTCTCGGTCAGGAGGGCGGCCTTCTGACGGTGCTCCGCGAAATGCTGACCGTAGGCCTCCCAATGGCCATAGCCCTTACCGGAGTGTGGGCAGTATGGGCAATCCGGAAAGAAAGACGGCAGGTCGCTGTAAGCAAGCAATAATTTACAAATCATATCATTAACTAAACAAATCAACTATGTTTTTCCAAGTTTACGGAGCTAATGCCCTTTCTCAGTGGGGAATGCTTCTTGTGGTCCTTCTCGGCCTCATTCTACTCAATGAGTTCGCCCGCCGCACCAAGTTCGGCGGCATCGTCACCTTCCTTGCCATCCCCGTGGCACTTACCGCCTATTTCGTAGCCATCTGGCTCGGCGTAAGGGCCGGTGCGCAGTGGGCGCTCGAGAACCAGACCCATATCTACATGCAGGGCTGGTTCCATTATGCCAAACTGTATGCGGCAACAGCAGGGTGCATCGGTTTCATGATGATCAAGTACAAATGGGGCATCGGTGCAAAGCACTGGTTCAAGCCCTTCCCGTTCGTCATCGTGGGAATCAACATCCTCATCGCATGCGTGTCCGACTTCGAATCCGCAATCAACGGGTGGAACAAGTGGTGGCTCACATCTGAAGGCGTGTGGCAGTACGGCGGCTGGCACAATGTGATGAACGGCGTGGCCGGTCTGATCAACATCATGTGCATGACCGCATGGTGGAACGTATATCCTTCCAAGGACAAGAAGGATATGATCTGGGCCGACATGACCTGGGTTTACATCGTCATCTACGACATCTGGAACTTTGCCTATACCTACAACTGCCTGCCTACCCACAGCTGGTACTGCGGCATCGCCCTGCTTCTTGCTCCTACCGTGGCGGCTCTCCTCTGGAACCGCGGAGGCTGGATCCAGAACCGTGCAAACACCCTCGCCATCTGGTGCATGTTCGCACAAGTGTTCCCGCTCTTCCAGGAGACCTTCAAGAACGGTCAGCAGTGGTTCAGCTGGGCAACCCTTCCGGTTCTCTATCCCGAAGGAGTCGGTACCATCGCCAAGCTCTATGAAGCTGCCGGCGGAGAGGCTGCTGTCGTGGGAACCACGGTCGATCCTTCAGTTGTTGCCGCCAACCCGACAATGATGATCGTTATCAGCGCACTTGCTCTTATAACCAACTGCATTGCAATCTGCTACATCATCGCTCAGTCGCGCAAGCGTCACATCAATCCTTACAAGGAAGACGTGTTCGTTGACCAGAAGTACTACAAGGACGCAATGGCTCGTGCAGACGTGGCATAATCCCTGTCTGACTCATTTATGGGGCGGAGGCTTTCGGGCCTCCGTTTCTTTTTATCAGGGAAAAATTGTATCTTCGCATTTGAATTCTAACGACTGTATGAATAACCTAACCGAAGAATCTGGAATAAGCCGGCAAGCCCTGCAGGAGGCGACGGGTCTGCATGGCATATGGGGCAGGATCGTTTCCAACGCCATTTACGACCTGCTCGGCATGAAGGCCTACAACAAGCTATACAATTCAAAACCAAGGCCCGAAGGCCCGGGTTTTTCCAAAGGGGTCCTCGAAGACCTGGGCGTCACTTGGGATATCCCCGAAGAACAGTTGGCGCGCATCCCATCCGAGGGTGGATTCATCACGGTGTCCAACCACCATTTCGGTTCGCTGGACGGAATGATTCTCAACGCGGTGATAGCTTCACGCCGCCCGGATTACAAGATTCTCACGACTTTCTATCTCTCGCTTATAAAAAACCTCAGGGACAGCTTCATCCCTGTCGATAATTTTGCAAGCGGCGGGGCCAAAAGCATCGCCGGCATACGCCAGGCGCTTTCCCATATCCATAACGGGGGAGCCCTTGGCCTTTTCCCGGCAGGCGAGGTGGCCACATGGCAGAAAAAGGCAGACCGCAGTTCCTGGAGCAAAAAGCGAATAGTGGAAGACAAGCCCTGGGCCGAGAATATGATGAATCTCATCAAAAAGTCCGGACTTCCTGTGATTCCCATCTACTTCGACGGACAGAATTCAAGGCTCTTCCATATTCTCGGACAGATACATCCCGCGCTGCGGACACTCAGGCTCGTTCGCGAGATGTTCAATAAGAAAGGCACCCATATCAAGGTGCGCATAGGCCAGCCGATAGCGCCGGCGCAGATTGCAGGTTTCGATACCAAGGCACTCGGGGCATATCTTCGCAATTACTGCTATGCCCTTGAGGCCCAGTGCATTGAATCCAGGCCCATGACGGTCGATCCTGCAAGTCAGGAGCCTATAGCGGACGCAGTAGATCCCGAACTGGTACGTTCCCAGATGGAAGCGCTTGACGGCAGCCGCATCCTCTTCGAAACCGGAGATTACAGGGCTTATCTTATAAAACAGGCTGAAGCCCCGGACGCCCTCCGCGAACTGTACCGTCTTCGCGAGGTGACTTTCAGAGCCATAGGTGAGGGGAGCGGCAAGGCTATCGATACCGATATCTTCGATGCCGCCTACGACCATCTCATCCTCTGGAGCATATCCAACCGGGAAATCGTGGGAGCCTACCGTTTCGGATACGGGAGCGAACTCATAAAACCGGGAGATCCGTCGGGGTTCTACTCTGCAAGCCTTCTCCGGTTCGGCCCGGATGCGACGGGACTTCTGTCGCGCAGTATGGAGCTGGGACGCTCCTTCATAGTGGAGAAATACCAGAGGGAAGTACTGCCGCTGAAAATGCTCTTCGCGGGCCTTTGCGTTGGCACGACGCTCAAGCCGGGAGTCGATTATACGATTGGCCTGGTAAGCTTCAGTGCCGCCCTGCCCGAGTTCTACAAGAGCCTTGCGGTCTATTTTCTACAAAAGTATTTCGCCTACCCCGATTCCGAATTCTCGAAGCCTACGCACCCGTTCCGCTACGATTTCCTGCGTATAGATCCGGAGGCTCTCCTCAGCGGCCTGGAAGGAGACATTGACGCCTTCGACAGGCTGATAGGCGCGTTATCCGACGGCAAGTTCAGGATTCCGGTGCTTGCCCGAAAGTATTTCAACGGAGGCGCAAAGGCTACCTGCTTCAATGTGGACCCCACTTTCTCCAACTGTCTGGACGCAATGATTGTGCTCCGCCTCTGCGACTTCCCGCAGCCCAGCATCAAGGCGTTTGTCCGGTCGGTACCACAGGATCTGCAGGACAGGGTACTCAAGCATTTCTTCGGTGACGCGCTGACGGCATGATGGACAGTCCATTCTGGGTATATCTTATCGGGTTTGTCGGTATGGGGGTTTACGGCCTCCGTATCATAATCCAGTGGTATCAGTCAGAAAAGGCGCACAGGGTGGAGAATCCCCCCAGCTACTGGGTCCTGAGCAGTCTCGGCGCCATGATCATCTACATCTATGGCTGGCTCCGCAAGGACGCCACCATACTTTTCGGTGAGAGCATAGGCTATTATATCTACATGTGGAACATAAGCATCATGGGCCTCTACAAGAAGGTGCCCAGGGTGTTCGTCGTGTTTCAGGCTGTCTTTCCCCTGATAATCCTGACCCTTATAATCAAGGACATGCCCACTTTCCGGGAAAACTTCCTCAGCGAAGCGCAGATGCCGCTGTGGCTTCTCATCTACGGCTGCGCAGGGCAGTTTATCTATGAAATCCGTTCCGTGTATCAGCTGGTGTACAGCTATCGCAGGCAGAAGTCGTTCCTTCCCACGGGGCACTGGGTACTCGCCGTCGTGGGGTCTCTCATGATTATTTCCTATGGCATCATACGCCACGACTGGGTCCTTGCCATCGGTCAGTTCTCAATAGTGTTCTCGGCAAGAAACCTGATTCTTTCGCTTTCGCAAGGGAAAGAAACTTAGAGTTACTGCCTTGAGCAAGGTCGAACCCGTATTCAACAAGCAGGTAAATACTGTGAGCGGGCACACCCGTTGTCGTATTTCACGAACCGGGCCTCGCACCGGCCGTCATGTTTTTGCAAACATAAACAAATCTTCCCGTTTTTTTTGCTTATGTTTGTATTAAATTCGAAATAATGGAAATCAAAAAAGAACAGATACTGATAAGAATCGCAGGGCAGGACAGGAAAGGCCTCACGGCCTCAATAATGGAAATTCTCTCCCGATTCGACGCACAGATACTCGACATCGGTCAGGCTGACATTCACAATACTCTTTCCCTTGGAATCCTCATCCGTACTGACGAGGCCATATCCGGGCAGGTGATGAAAGAGCTCCTCTTCAAGGCTACGGAACTCGGCGTTACCATAGGATTCTCACCCGTGCCTGACGATGACTACGAGGCCTGGGCGGGAAGACAGGGAAAGAACCGCTACATCCTTACCGTGATTGGGCGGAGCCTTTCCGCTGAGCAGCTGCATGCGGCAGCCGGTATCATTGCAGCGCACGACCTGAACATCGACGCGATAAAGCGCCTTACCGGCCGCATGAGCATAAAGCATCCGGAAAGGAATGTGAGGGCATGCGTGGAGTTCTCAATCCGTGGAACTCTCGCCGACAAAGAGGGCTTCCAGCGCGAGCTGATGTCGCTTTCCTCCGATTCCGGAATGGATTTCTCGTTCCAGAAGGACGACATGTACCGCCGCATGCGAAGGCTCATCTGCTTCGATATGGATTCCACCCTTATCCAGGCCGAATGCATAGACGAACTTGCCCGCAGGCATGGTGTATATGAGGAGGTTGCGGCCATCACTGAAAGCGCCATGAGGGGAGAAATCGACTTCAGGGAGAGCTTCACCAGAAGGGTCGCCCTGCTGAAGGGACTCGACGTATCGGTAATGCGCGATATAGCGGAGCATCTCCCCATAACCGAAGGCACCGACCGCCTCATGTCTGTCCTCAAGACCTGCGGATACAAGATTGCCATCCTCAGCGGCGGTTTCACCTTCTTCGGAGAGTACCTGCAGCGCCGATACGGCATCGACTACGTGTATGCCAACGAACTGGAAGTAGGGGAGGACGGCAAACTTACGGGACGCTACGTAGGCGACATCGTGGACGGAAGGCGCAAGGCCGATCTCCTCAAGCTGATAGCCCAGACCGAAAAGGTGAACCTGGCGCAGACAATCGCGGTTGGCGATGGTGCGAATGACCTTCCGATGCTCATGGAGGCAGGTCTTGGTATAGCCTTCCATGCCAAGCCCCGCGTCAAGGAAAGCGCCCGCCAGAGCCTCTCCACCATCGGCCTGGACGGTGTCCTTTACTTCCTCGGTTTCAAGGACAGCCACCTCGGCGAACAGGGAAAGATGTAGGCGGGGAATGCCGTGGAAGTAGAGCCAGCTGCGGACGAGTTCAATCTTCGGGTCGCCGGGAATCATTCGCCGGAGTTCGTAGATGTCAATCCAATCCTCCTGCGGGCCGATGGTGCCGTTTAACACCGGTTCGGTCTTGAGGGTAAGCCAGCTGTCGATGGCCTCAAGCTGCTTGACGATGCCGGCCATCATTACACCCGTATGGAAATGAAAGACCACTTCGCACTGATGAACGTCGCCTTCGGGCAGCCGGACTATCGCGTGGATCAGAGTCTCAATATCATTCAATCGAAATGATTGCGACACTCTGCCACGTAATCCGTATATTTGTAAGTTAAATATGCATACATATGATTGACGGGAATAAAGCACTGGAACTCATCGCCCAAGGAGAAGGCCAGCACGTAGAACTCAAACGCGAGGTTCCCTCGAAAGTAAGGGAGCTTAGCGAAGAAGTCTGCGCCCTTGCCAATGCGACCGGCGGGTACATTCTCCTTGGCGTTGACAACAATGGCAAGTTCACCGAAGGATTCACCATAGGCAATAGTAAGCGCTCCGCTCTGCGGGATTCGGTGGACCAAATCGAGCCCCAGGTCGATTGCGACATCTACCCGCTTAACGTCACTGGCCACGAAATATGGGTAATGGAAGTCAAAGAGGGGGAGGACAAGCCT
>CADBSV010000012.1 GCA_902797435.1 uncultured Bacteroidia bacterium | reverse complement strand
TAACCTCCAGCATGGCAGGGGAAGCAGGATTCGAACCCACATCTACGGTTTTGGAGACCGCTGAACTACCCTTGTTCTATTCCCCTATGAAAGCGGGTCCCTCCCTAGGCGAGGTTCCCGCTTTGTGTTTTTGCCGGATTAGTCAAGAACCTTGATAACCTGGCCGGCGCCCACGGTACGTCCGCCTTCGCGGATAGCGAAGCGCACGCCTTCGTTCAGAGCAACCGCGCTGATGAGGGTGACGTTGATTTCAACGTTGTCACCGGGCATCACCATCTCTACGCCTTCGGGGAGAGTGATCTCACCGGTAACGTCGAGGGTGCGGATGAAGAACTGGGGACGATACTTGTTGTGGAACGGAGTGTGGCGTCCGCCTTCTTCCTTCTTAAGGACATAGATCTGTCCGAGGAAGTGGGAATGAGGCTTGATGGAGCCGGGCTTCGCAATAACCTCGCCGCGCTTGACTTCCTTCTTGTCGATACCACGGAGAAGGAGACCTACGTTGTCGCCTGCCTCGCCCTGGGGGAGGAGCTTGCGGAACATCTCGACGCCGGTGACGACGGTGCTCTTCGGCTTGTCGCTGAAACCAACGATTTCAGCGGGGTCGTTCACGTGGATGGTACCAGTCTCGATACGGCCGGTAACGACGGTTCCACGACCGGTGATGGAGAAGATGTCCTCGATAGGCATGAGGAAAGGCTTCTCGTTCTCACGAACCGGGATGGGAATGTATTCGTCAACAGCGTCCATGAGCTCCATGACCTTGTCTTCCCACACTTTCTCGCCATTGAGGGCGCCGAGTGCGGAACCACGGATAACGGGAGCGTTGTCGCCGTCGAAGTTGTACTTGCTGAGAAGGTCGCGTACCTCCATCTCGACGAGGTCAAGCATTTCGGCATCGTCAACGAGGTCAACCTTGTTCAGGAAAACAACGATCTTCGGAACGTTAACCTGGCGGGCGAGAAGAACGTGCTCGTTGGTCTGGGGCATCGGGCCGTCGGTGGCGGCTACCACGAGGATAGCACCGTCCATCTGGGCAGCACCGGTAACCATGTTCTTAACATAGTCGGCGTGACCCGGGCAGTCAACGTGTGCGTAGTGGCGCTTCTCAGTCTCGTACTCAACGTGAGTGGAGTTGATGGTTATACCGCGTGCCTTCTCTTCGGGAGCGTTGTCGATCTGGTCGAAGGACCTGACGTGGCCTTCCATACCGGGGATCCTCTCTGCGAGCACCTTGGTGATGGCGGCAGTGAGGGTGGTCTTACCGTGGTCAACGTGGCCAATTGTACCAATGTTGACATGCGGCTTGGTTCTTACGAATGTTTCTTTTGCCATAATATTATGATTGTAAAAGTATTACAAAAAAATAGAGCCGATGATGGGAATTGAACTCATGACCTCATCCTTACCAAGGATGCGCTCTACCCCTGAGCTACATCGGCTTTTAATTTCGAGCGGAAAACGAGATTCGAACTCGCGACCCTCAGCTTGGAAGGCTGATGCTCTACCAACTGAGCTACTTCCGCATTGTGGGCAAGGATGGATTCGAACCACCGTAGGCGATAGCCGGCAGATTTACAGTCTGCTCCAATTGTCCACTCTGGCACTTGCCCCTGTTGTGCCTTTATAACTCCTGGCACAGAGGAGAGCCGATAGGGGGATTCGAACCCTCGACCCCGAGATTACAAATCACGTGCTCTGGCCAACTGAGCTATATCGGCAAGTATGTCAATGCCCTTTACACAAAGGGACTGCAAAGATAGACATTATTTGCAAATCCGCAAACAATCTTGCAAAATTTTTTCTACTTCTTCAGTGTCGAGACCGCACTCTTTCCGTTGGGCTGCCTGGCTGGCGTGCCTGATGAACATGTCGGGGATGCCAAGACCCTTTACCTGCGCCTTGAAGCCTCCCCCTGCGACATATTCGCACACCGCTCCGTAAAGCCCTCCCTTCAGTGCGCCGTCCTCCATAGTAATTATATTTGCGTGCGTACGCGCGATGCTCCCGAGAAGCTCTTCATCGAGGGGCTTGAGGAAACGGAAATCATATACGCCTACCTTGCCGGGGAACCGTCGGGCGGCCTCCAGGGCCCTTCCTACACATGGGCCGATGGCCACAATCGCTATATCGGAGCCTTCCATGAGCGTTTCGGCTTTTCCGACAGGCAGCTTCTTCGCGGCTGTGTCCCTCCAACTGACACCTTCTCCGCATCCCCTGGGATAGCGGATGATGAACGGCCCGTCCTCACTGGCAAGTGCGGTGTACATAAGGTCGCGCAGCTGGGCTTCGTCGCGTGGAGCGCTGATGGTGATGCCCGGCACGGATCTGTAAGCGGCAAGGTCGAAGGCACCCTGGTGGGTGGCGCCGTCTTCGCCCACAAGGCCGGCCCTGTCGAAACAGAACACTACCGGCAGATGCTGCATGGCGCAGTCGTGGATAATCTGGTCGTAAGCCCTCTGGGAGAAAGAAGAATAAATGGCGCAGAAGGGTTTCATGCCTCCGGCAGCCAGGCCTGCGGCGAAGGTTACCGCATGCTCTTCTTCTATGCCCACGTCGAAGAACCGGTCGGGGAACTTCTCGGCAAAGACGGTCATTCCGCTGCCTGCCGACATGGCCGGGGTGATTCCCACAACTTTCGGATCGGCCGCCGCGAGTTCGCAGAGTACGGATCCGAAAACGTCCTGGTAGCGGTCTGCCTGTTCCCTGGACTTGAGCCTCTCTCCGGTTTCGGGGTTGAACCTACCCGGGGCGTGCCATGCCACGGGGTCTGCTTCCGCCGGGGCGTATCCCTTCCCCTTTATTGTCTTGCAGTGGAGGATTCTCGGGCCGTCGAGGGAACTAAGTCTCCGCATGGCCTCCACCACCTGAGCGATGTCATTCCCGTTTATGGGGCCGAAGTATCTAAGGCCGAGGGCCTCGAAAATGTCGCCGCCGCTGTTTCTTACCAGGAAACTCTTGAAGGAACGTATCCATCTCTGCACCATGCTCCTTGTGCTTCCGGTGCCCAACATGTTCCAGATACGGTTCTTCAAGCTGTTGTATTTTAGCGAAGTCGTGAGCTTCAGGAGGCTTCCGTGCAGGGCTCCGTGGTCGTGCTCGATGGAGATGCCGTTGTCGTTTAGGATGATGAGAATGTCGGCCTTGCTTGCGGCGGCGTTGTTTAGACCCTCGAAGGCGAGGCCTCCGGTGAGGGCTCCGTCGCCGATAAGGGCGGTCACCTTTTCCTTCCTTCCCTGCAGGCGGGCCGCTTCCGCAAAGCCGAGGGCCGCGGAAATGGAGGTGGATGCGTGCCCTGCTCCGAAAGCGTCGTATGGACTTTCATCCCTGCGGGGGAAACCGCTTATGCCACCTTCGGTGCGCAGCGTCCTGAATGCTTCCCGCCGGCCCGTGAGTATCTTATGGGCGTATGCCTGATGCCCGACGTCGAAGACGATTTTGTCTTGCGTGGCATCGAACACGTAGTGGTATCCCACGATCAGTTCCACTGCGCCCAGACTGGCCCCGAGATGCCCCGGGGTCACGGCACAGCATTCCACCATATACTGCCGGAGCTCCGCGCAGAGCTGCCTGAGTTCCTTAATGCTCAGTTTCTTGAGGTCTTTCGGGGAGTTTATACGGTCCAGAAGTTCGTACATATCGTACAAAGATAGCAAAAAAACATTTCCCGGCACCTGTCGGTCTGCAGGCCGACAGGTCTGCAGCTATTTGTTCGCCTTGTCCAGGGCGAGTTCCGGGTGACGGCGGGAAGAAACGGCAAAGAGAACCGCCAGCACGAGCGCTGCGACACATACACCAAGGAACATCAGCTCGACATTAAGAATAGGAGAACTGCCGGTGGAGGCCGATTCCAGGATCCTTCCGGCCAAACGCTTGAATCCCCACAGGCCCAGGTTCTGAACCCAGTAGATGAGCGCAAAGGCGGTGCCCAGCATGCGGTCGGGGATTACCTTGGGAACGCTGGGCCACAGGGCCGCAGGAACCAGCGAGTAACTGAATCCGAGCAGAACCATCGCCGCGTACCCCCAGAAGGCATTGCCCGAAGGAGCGAAGGACAGAATAAGATGCGCGGCAAGTGCCAGCACGGCGCCGAACACCATCCAGCGGGTGCCATTCCCGCGGCGGTCCACCATGAGTCCGAAGAGCGGGGCGAATACCACGGTAGAGAAGGGGAGGATTGTTGCCATGAGGCCTGCTACTCCCGCCGAAACACCGAAGCGCGGGACCAGAATGGCTCCGGTGAATTTCTTGAAGGCGACAATACTGCTATAGAAGAACACGCACAGCAGCGCCAGCAGCCACCATTCAGGGTTGCTCAGTACCTTGAGCAAGTCCTTGAAACGGAACTGCTCGCTTTCGGAAGACGACGTCCGGTCCGCCCCGGCCGCAGAGGAACTGTCCTCGCGGGGCATGGCGCGCAGGGCTCTGTCGAAGCGTGCGTCCATAGCCACGAAAACTGCCCAGAAGATGGCGCCCACGAGGAGCAGCATCATGCCGAATAGCGCCGGACGTGCGGTTTCGGCCAGAGTATAGAAGTCCTTCTGCTGAATGAGCACCGGCGAAAGCAGAAAGGCCGTTGCGGTGCCGAGGCGGGCGATTGCCAGCTGCAGTCCCATGGCGAAGGCCATGCCCCGCCCTTTGAACCACTTGGCTATGCTCCGCGTAACCGCTACTCCGGCTATCTCCGAACCCAGCCCGAAAATCATGCATCCCACCCAGGCTACCGTGAGCGACTGCGAAGCCGGAAGGGCGGAACTTACCGCCCAGGTTATCATGGCCGCTCCGGCCACCATTAGTCCGACGAATATGGAACCGGTGATGCGTACGCCCCATTTGTCGAGCAGCATCCCGCAGAGCACCAGCCCTCCGAAAATGCAGAGTATAGAATATCCGGACGTGTACTGTCCGTATTGCTCCTGTCCCCAACCGAGCTGCAGCGCAGAGGGGTCGTTGAATATGAACGAGACCGTACTGAACATGTCGTCGAAGAAGTACGACCCGAACATCGGAACAACGAGCAGCGCCAGGGCAATCCATGCCGCGGCGCTGCCTGTAATCTTTAGTTTTCCTGACATAAAAGCTTTACTCCGCGCCTTCCTTCGTTATGTTAGGCTCTTCAAGACCGAGATGCTTCTTTGAGTCGAGGGCCTTGAGATAGATGGCGACAAGCAGCGCCGCCACGCCGAAACATGCGAAGATCACTAAGGGTACGGTATAGTTGTAAGGAATGAATTCGCTTCCGCTGAGTTTGGCTGCGGCTACCGCAGGATTGTTTGCATTGGAGGATTCCAGCACGCTGCCGATAAGGAGCGGCACGAAGCACAGGCCTATATTCTGAACCCAGAAGATAAGATTGTAAGCCGAGCCGAGAATCTTTTCTTCGATGATTTTAGGAACAGAGGGCCAGAGAGCCGCCGGAACGAGAGCGAAGCTGATGCCCAGAAGGACGATAGTCCCGTAAGCGAGCACCTTGCTGTGAGTTGCAGGAAGCACGAATGCGAATACCAGATGGCAGGCTATGAGCAGGACTGCCCCCCAGATAAGCATCGTGGCCCCCTTGCCCTTGTGGTCGAGGAAAGCTCCGAGGAAAGGAGTGATGATGGCTGCACCTATCGGGAACCAGCGGAAAATGTTGGCTGCCTGCTGGGGTGAGAGGTCGCCTATATTGCACTGCAGCATATTGGCTCCATATCTCTGGAACGGGAATATTGCGCTGTAGTAGAGAACGCACAGAATGGCCACTGTCCAGAAGCTCCTGGAGCCGAACACTTTCCCGAGATCGCTCAGATGGAACTCGTCCTCTGCGCTGCGTTCTTCCTTGGCTTTAAGCTTTCCGGCGTCGATGAGCTGCCTGTCGAACTTGGAATCCATGATGCTGAACACGACGAAGTTGAGCACGCCGATAAGAAGGAGCACCGTGCAGAACCCGACCGGAGCCGCCACGGTTCCGAACTTTGCCGCGATGGCGGGGCTGATGCTGAATATTGCGAATACCCCCACGCGGGCTATTGCCATCTCAATTCCCATGGCAAGGGCCATTTCCTTGCCCTTGAACCATTTGGCTATACTCTTCGATACGGTTGTTCCGGCCATCTCGCAGCCGCAGCCGAAAATCATGAAGCCGAGGCTCGCCATCTTCGCGCTGCCGGGAAGGGCCGTCCACCAGCTGCCCAGCCACTCGTTGAAAGCGGTTGTCTGGAACCAGTCGGAGATACCTATATATTTGATAGATGCGCCTATGAACATCATGCTGGAAGCGAGGATACCCGTGAAACGGATTCCCATCTTGTCGAGGATGATGCCTGCGATAATGAGGAAACCGCACACGTTCAGGATATACTCTGCGGCGGCATAGGTGCCGAATACGTGCGGGGTCCAGCCCCTCTGCTGTTCAACCAGGCTCTGCAGCGGACTCATGACGTCCACGAACATGTAGCCGAAGAACATCATCAGCGCGATTAGGATGAGCGCCGCCCACCTTGCAGCCGGGTAGTCGTTCATCAGTTGTTTGATCTTTTCTGCCATATCTGTCGGTAATTTGTTTCCGAATTGCGAAGATAAGAAATTTCTGCATTTTCCGCATATTCCTCCGGAAGCGCTGCAAAAGAGGGAGACGGTTTCCAATAATGCCGCATGAGGTTTGTTTCTGCAATTATTTTATATATTTGCGATACAAAACATTTACTGCTATGAGTCTTAACAAAGTAATGCTGATCGGTAACGTTGGTAGAGACCCCGAAGTACGTTACCTTGATGGAAACGGTGCCGGAAGTCCCGGTACTAAAGTCGCAACATTCACCCTGGCCACCTCCGAGCGTTACCGCGACCGCAGCGGCGAGCTCCGCGAGAACACCGAATGGCACAATATCGTCGCCTGGAGGCAGTCTGCCGACGTGGCCGAAAAGTTCGTCCGCAAGGGCACCCAACTCTACATCGAAGGCCGCCTTCGCACCCGCTCCTATACAGGTCAGGACGGTGTAAAGAAGTACACCACCGAGATTACAGTCGATAACCTTCAGCTTCTCGGCAAGCGCGACGGCGCTCCCGAAGACGGCGATTATGGCGCTCCTGCCGGCCAGGGTTATGGCGGCGGACAGCAGGGTGGCAGCAGCCGTGGCGGCTACTCAGGCGGCCAGGGCGGTTATGCCGGAGCTCCCCAGGGAAGCTATCCTGGTGCGGCCCAGCCCGGAGCAGGAGCGGCACCCGCCGCCCCGGCAGCCGAACCCAAGCCCGCCGCCCCCGTGGTGGACAATCCCGCCGAAAGCGACGATCTTCCTTTCTAGGGCCGGTATCAAAACACGCCAAAAATGCGACTAACCCCGGGCGAAAACCCGGGGTTAGTTTCATTTTGGTGCGAAAACGCGACCTATCGGTTCTCTGCGGCCTCGACGGCTTTGAAGTAACGGTAGTTGTTGACCTTGAGTTCGCCTGCGGCGGGGTCATCCACGACTATTATGCCGTCCGGATGGTTCTGGAGGGCGCTCACGGTTACCATGTGAGACATCGGGCCCTCGATGCTCTGCTGAATTGCGCGGGCTTTCTTCGGACCTGTGGCAAGGACAATCACTTCCTTTGCTCCGAGGACAGTGGCTACGCCTACCGAAAGGGCCTGCTTGGGCACTTTGTTAATGTCGTCATCGAAGAAACGGCTGTTCACGCGGATGGTGTCCTCGGTGAGGGTGACAACGCGCGTGCGGCTCTGAAGGCTGCTGAAGGGCTCGTTGAAGGCGATGTGCCCGTCTTCACCTATGCCTCCGAAGAAAAGGTCGAAACCGCCGGCCTTCACGATGGCCTTTTCGTAGGCTTCGCATTCGGCGTCGAGATCTTCTGCAAGACCGTTGAGGATATGGATATTCTCCTTCGGCTCGTCGATGTGGTCGAAAAGATAGCGGAACATGAACGAGTGATAACTCTCGGGATATTCTACGGGGAGGCCGACATATTCGTCCATGTTGAAGGAAACGACGTTCTTGAAGGAAAGCTCTCCGGCTTTGACAAGGCGGATGAGTTCTGCATAAGTTTCAATAGGGGTGGACCCGGTGCAGAGACCGAGTACGAAAGGCTTGTCGCTGACTGCGGCCTTTGCCTTGATTGCATCTGCGATGCGATGAGCTACCCACAGGGAGGCTTCGTGTGCATCATTTCTGATAATGACTTTCATATTACCAACAATTTGAGGTTTTATAATAATGGTTCTTCTCCGGTCATGAGGGCATAGCCGGAGCGTGCCTGCTCAAGCAGCCACTGCCTGCCGGAGATGTATTTCTGCGCGGCTCCTTCAAGGGAAGGGGTCTTGTAGTTGGCTTCGAGTATCGCAGGGCAGCAGCAGGAGCCGTCCCCGATTTCCGGAACAGGGCCTGGAAGGGTATAGATAAGGATGTCGGCTATTCCCGCGAGCAGGGGAAGTTCTTCAAGAGGACGGGTGGAAGAGCCGTTCCCCAGAGGGCGGGACGTGCGGTTGCATACCGTGACGTCCATCCCAAGGGACCGGGCGGCGGCTGCGGCAGCCTTTCCGGCGCCACCGTATCCCGCTATGACCGCTACATCCCCGCTTGAGAATCCTTCCCTTGCGAGGAGCCTTCGCACTGCCATGTAGTCTGAATTGTATCCGACTACGCCTTCCGATGTCTTTACGGCAATGTTGACGGCCCCCGTCTCTTCGCATTCGGGGGAAAGGCGTCCGCCGTCTGAGATGATTCGTGCGAATGCCGTTTCCTTGAACGGAGAGGTGATGTTGATGGCCTGATAGGAAGAGAGGAAGGTCTGCCAGGATTTTTCGAAGTCGCTCCCTTCGATGAGGTCGTATGTCCATCCGCTGCCGGGATATGCCCTGCCAAAAAGGGCAGGACTGCCGGAACCGTCGATTGGATATCCTATCAGACCGAAGCGCGTCATAGGTCGAGATCATCCCGCTTGCGGATGTCGCGCAGGCGGAGCTGCAGGCTTGAGTTCCCTTTATAATAATTCTCCACGATGCTGTAGCATACATCCATGGCATTGCCTTCCCGGATGTAGTCGTAGAATTCGCTCATGTTGAACCCGATGGCTGGTATCCTGTGATACGGCTGGCTTTCCTGGATGAGATCGAGCTTCAGATGCACGCCGCCTGCGCCCACCTTGCGGCCGTTTCCGGCGTCATATACATTTTCCGTTATGAACACCGGGTTCGTGTTTCCGGGGCCGAAAGGCTGGAACTGTTTGAGTATGCGTGCAAACTTGGGAGTGATGTTGTCGAAGGCAAGACGTGCGTCGATATCCACTGCCGGCACGGTCATGTCGCCGGTGATCTTTCCTTTGACCATGGAGTCCATGCGGCGGGCGAATTCTGGGAGGTTCTCCTCTTTGAGTGTAAGGCCTGCGGCATACATGTGGCCGCCGAAGTTTTCCAGGAGGTCGGCGCAGCTCTCGATTGCGGAGTAGAGGTCGAATCCCTGTACGCTGCGCGCCGAACCTGTTATGAACCCGTTGCTTCTTGTGAGGACCACCGTAGGTTTGAAGAATGCTTCTACAAGACGCGAAGCGACGATCCCCACGACGCCCTTGTTCCATTTGGCATTATAGACGATGGTGACATTCTCGCTTGCGAGAGCGCCACCGCTTTCCACCATGTCCAGGGCTTCGGCGGTTATCTCGCGGTCGATATTCTTGCGGTTGTTGTTGTTCTCGTTGATGCGCTGTGCGATAATCATCGCCTGCCCCTGTTCTTCGGCGGTGAGCAGTTCGACGGCAAGGCGGCCCGTCTCCATGCGCCCCGCCGCATTGATGCGCGGGCCGAGTTTGAAGACTATGTCGTCTATGCCTACGTGCCCGGGTTCCAGGTTGCTGAGGTTCATGAGCGCCCGGAATCCGTTCCGTGGATTCTCGTTGAGGGTCTTGAGCCCGTAATGGGCAAGTATCCTGTTTTCGCCTGTCATGAGGACAAGGTCGGAAGCTATGCTCACTGCACAGAGGTCAAGCAGGGGGATGAGCGTGTCGAACGGGATTCCGTATTTTGCGGAATAGCCCTGCACGAGCTTGAAGCCGACGCCGCAGCCGCAGAGGTCGTCAAACGGGTAGGTGTCGTCTTCGCGCTTGGGGTCGAGCACGGCCACGGCGTCCGGCAGCTCCTCTTCGGGGAGATGGTGGTCGCAGACGATGACATCGATGCCCTTGTCCCTGGCTATCTTGATTTTCTGGATGGCCTTAATGCCGCAATCGAGGGTGATGATGAGGCTGTAGCCTCCCTTTTCGGCGGTTTCTATCCCTTTGAGGGACAGTCCGTAGCCTTCGTCATAGCGGTCTGGAATATAGAAATCCACAGAATCGCTGTATCGTTTCAGGAAGGAATAGACGAGCGATACGGCAGTGGTGCCGTCAACGTCGTAGTCTCCGTACACCAGGATCTTTTCCCCGGATACGACGGCCTTGTGAAGCCTTTCTACGGCAACGGCCATGTCTTTCATGAGGAATGGATCGTGCAGGTCGTCAAGGCTCGGCCTGAAGAACGACCTGGCCTGTTCGAAAGTTTCGATGCCCCTTTGCACCAGCAGTTCCGCGAGCACCCGGTCTATCCCGAGGGCAAGCGATAGTGCCGTCACTTTTTCGAGGTCGGCAGCGGGCGCTATGTTCCATTTGGCATCTTTGCTCATAACTCGCAAAGTTACCAAAATAATTGTTCAAAGACAAGAAGAATTGTCAGAACCTGCTCTGCCTCTGCCTCACTGCTTCGTACAGCAGGATGGCGGCTGAGACGCTTACGTTGAGCGAATCCTCGACTCCCAGCATGGGGATGCGGATATGTGCATCCGCCGCCTGCCGCCAGATATCGGTGAGTCCTGTCGATTCTGTTCCCATCACGATTGCCGTGGGGAGAGTCATGTCGCGGTCGTAGTAGAGGGAAGAGTCCTGAAGCTGTGCCGTAAGGATTTGTATCCCGTTATCCCTAAGCCAGCCGATGGCTTCTTCGGATGTGCAGCAGACAACGGGGACGGTGAAGACGGCACCGACGCTGGCACGTATCAGATTCGGGTTGTACAGGTCGGTAAGCGGGTCGCATACTATCACCGCATCGGCGCCTGCGGCATCGGCGCTGCGAAGCACAGCGCCCAGGTTGCCGGGTTTTTCAACGGATTCGAGCACCACCAAAAGGGGAGCGTCTTTCGAATTGCCCGGCGCTGATTTGAGGTCTGACAGATGAAGGGTGCGGCTCTTCACCTCTGCGAGTATGCCTTCCGTCCCTTCCCTGTAAGCGACCTTGGCGTAAAGATCCTTGGTCAGGCTGAAAACCTTCGGCTGCTTCCCTTGGGCCGGCACTGCCCCCTGAGGGACGTAACACCCGCGGTTCGATAGCGGGGGGACCAGCCCGGAGGGGAGTTCTCCAGTGAAGATTTCCGGACAGACGAAAACCGCCTCGACCTCGAAACCTGCACCTGCGCAGCGTTCGAGTTCCCGGCGGCCTTCGACCACGAAAACGCCTTCATCCTTCCTTACGCGGCTCTTTTCCCGAAGGGCGGCAAGCCGCTTCAGCTTGGGATTCGAAGGGGAGGATATAGGCTCAGGATTCATTACTTTCCGAGATCCTTTTCAGGCCTCATCTGGGGGAAGAGAAGGACATCCTGGATAGTGCTCTGGCCGAGCATCAGCATGGCAAGGCGGTCGATGCCTATGCCGATTCCGGAGGTGGGAGGCATTCCGTATTCGAGCGCGCGCACAAAGTCGTAATCCACGAACATGGCCTCGTCGTCGCCCTTCATCTTGAGTGCGGCTTCCTCCTTGAAACGCTCCAGCTGGTCGATGGGGTCGTTGAGCTCGGAATAAGCGTTTGCCAGCTCATGGCCGTTTACGAAGAGCTCGAACCTTTCGGTGAGGGTGTCGTCGTAACGGCAGCGCTTGGTAAGCGGAGACATCTCCACGGGATAGTCGGTAACGAACGTGGGCTGGATGAAGTGATCCTCGCAGAATGTGCCGAAAATGGCGTCGATAAGCTTGCCGCGTCCCATGGAGGGAGTGGTCTCGACCTTCAGTTTCTTGCAGGTTTCGCGTAGCTGCGCCTCGTCCATATCATGGACATCGACTCCCGCGTATTCCTTGATTGCATCCAGGATGCGGACACGCCTCCATCCGGCCTTGAAATCAATCTTGTTGCCATCGACTTCCACGACGGTGGTGCCGTGCAGGTCCATGGCTATCTTTTCGAGCATGCGCTCGGTGAAATCCATCATCCAGATATAGTCTTTGTATGCTGCATAAAGCTCCATCTGGGTGAATTCTGGGTTGTGGGTCTTGTCCATTCCCTCGTTGCGGAAGTCCTTTGCAAACTCGAAAACCCCGTCGTAACCGCCCACGATGAGTCTCTTCAGGTACAGCTCGTCGGCGATTCGCATGTAAAGCGGAATGTCGAGGGCATTGTGATGGGTGATGAACGGACGGGCAGTGGCTCCTCCCGGGATGCTCTGCAGGATCGGGGTCTCCACTTCAAGATATCCGGCATCCGAGCAGAACTTACGCATGGTATTCATAATCTGAGTGCGCTTTACGAACACCTCGCGAACCTGAGGATTGATGATAAGGTCCACATACCTCTGGCGGTAACGGAGTTCGGGGTCGGTAACCGCGTCGTGCACCACACCGTCGGCTTCCTTGACGATGGGAAGGACGCGCAGCGACTTGCTCAGAAGCGTGAGTTCCTTGGCGTGCACGCTGAGCTGCCCGGTCTGGGTAAAGAAGGCAAAACCCTTGATTCCCACTATGTCGCCTATGTCGAGGAGTTTCTTCCAGACGGTGTTGTACATGGTCTTGTCTTCTCCGGGACAGATTTCGTCGCGCTTTACATACACCTGAATCCTGCCGGTGGAGTCCTGCAGTTCTCCGAAAGAAGCCGCGCCCATAATGCGGCGGCTCATGATGCGGCCGGCTATGCAAACATGGGCAAAAGGACCTTCAGGGTCGCTGACAGCCTTGCCGTTTTCATCGGTTTTCACACTGGCGGCCTGTTGCTCCGCTATTTCCTTCGTGAACCCTTCCTCGATGCTCTTTGCCGTTGCGTTTACAGGGTAAAGAGGTGCCGGATAGGGGTTGATTCCAAGTTCGCGAAGCGCTGTAAGAGCGTTCCTTCTGTTCTGTTCCTGCTCGTTAAACTGTTCGTATGCCATGTCAATTAATCTGTTTCTGGAGCGCAAAGTTAATAAAAACCACTGAATAACGCATTAATGGTTCAGAGTCCGATTATGTATTCCGCGGTCTCCTTGATGCTCTTTCCGTCTGTATCCACGATAATATCGGCTACTTTGCTGTAGATGGCGTCCCTTTTAGGGAGGAGAGTGCCTATACGGATGCTGAGGTCGTGCCCGGCAAGCAGCGGCCTTCCTTCCGTTTCTTCGGAAAGATGGCTCAGCAGCGTTTCGGGCGATGCCTTAAGGTAAATTATCGTGCACCTTCCTTCAAGCAGGGCCCTTGCCTTGGATTTCAAGACGGTGCCGCCGCCAAGAGACAGCACAAGGTCCCAGGACCCTTCGCCGCTGCCTCGGTTTTCGCCGCCCTCAGAACTGATTTCTCTGCCGCCTGATTTCAATATTTTTTGTAAAGTGCTGATTTCCAGTTTTCTGAAAGCCTTTTCTCCATCTTCCCTGAAGATGCAGGGGATGGACTTTCCCGCTGCTTTCTCTATTTCTTTATCGAGGTCGAGGAAAGCACAGCCCAGCATGGTTGCAAGAGTCCGCCCTACGGAGGTCTTGCTGGAGCCCATGAAGCCTGTAAGCGCCATTATCCTGGGCAAATGTCCGTTCGCTTCATCCGTGTTCTGGTAAGCATGGACGAGGATTGGTTCAGACTGCTGCCGTTTCTCTTTCATGGCAACGCAAAAGTAGAAATTACTGAAATATATGTAGATAAGCCACTCTTGCCCCGCATGCCGCGAATCTGCTTCACTCGGTCCGATGACTATCCTGGAAAGGGCGGTCAGAACAGCGTCGGTTCTTCAAACAGCTCTATAGGCTCATTCTTCGGAGACTTGGCCTTTTGCTCCTCTTTCGGTTCCTTCACAGCCTCCTTCTGTGTGTCAATCTCGGGAAGGTCAACTACCAGGTCTATCGGTTCGGAAAAAGATTCTTCCTTGACCGGTTCGGCGTCCGGAACCACATCCTCTTCCTCAGCGGGGAGAGGGTCGGTGAACTCGACTTTCTTTACCTTGTAGCGGTCGTGGCACTTCTTGCCTTTGGCCGTATAACCCTTCTTGCCTATCCAGTCTTCCGCCGAAATGGTTTCGGGGGAGTGTCCGGAGTCCGAACCTCCGAAAGTGACGATATACTGCGGCCTCTTGTCTTCCGAGAGCGCAACCAGGTAGGACTTCTGTCCTTCTGCAATGAAACTCTGCGGATTGTTCTCGCTGAGCACGAAAGAGAAGCGCTTTACGTAGAAAGTCTTGGCCGAGGCATCGTAGTAGAGGGCGGTGAAGGTCTTCTCCGGATCGAACTTCTCGATGAGGAGCACGTCGCCCTGATACTTGTTGACGAGTTCGAAGCCGGTGGTATAGAAGGTTCCGTTCCTGAATACGGCAAGCACCTTGTCTTCGGTGTCGAACTGTCCGAGGTACTGCCCGCGTCCTTCGTCGTTGAGCTTCTGGATGTCAGTATCGTACCAGATGTCCTTGCCGGCAATAGTTGAAACCCCGCGCGACTTGAGGTTGATGGCGCGAATGGGATTCTTTGAAACCAGATTGCCACGGACGGCCTTGCTCTTGATTGCGAGGGACGCGAAATCGTATTCGAAAGATGTCTTCTTGAGCTTGGCCTTCGGCCTGAGATTCACCTTCACGACTTCGGCCTCGCCGTTGTGGTTGGCGGAGAAGTACTCGATGCGGCTCCCTTCAAGCCCCTGGGTGATATCGTATTCCTTGTCACGGGTTATGCTTGTGACGGGGAAGCGTTTGGCGTAATACACTCCGTTCTGCCCGTCTCGGTAGATGACGTTGTAGATGGTGCGCTCGTCTCCGCGGTTGAACACGTTCACGTACAGGAGGTCCTTTCCGAAGAAAGCCTTGTCCTCCACCTTGGCTATGCGGTATTTGCCGCTGCGGCTGATGACTATTATTTCGGAAAGGTCGGAACAGTCGCAGATGTACTCGCCGTGGTCGTCCCTCTTGAGACCTATGCCCACGAAACCTTCTTCGAGGTTGGCATAGAGCTTGGCGTTGTTGTTCACGACCTTGGTGGCGGTGATGCTCTCGAAGCCTGTGAGCTCGGTGAGCCTCGGGAAATCTTTCCCGTAAGTATCCTTCAGATGCCTGAACCAGGCTATGGTATAGTCCGTTATATGGTCTATGTCGTTCTGGACCTTTGCCATCTCAGCCTCGATGCGGAGAATCTTCTCGTCGTTGGCCTTGGTGTCGAACCGGGAAATCTTGCGGACCGGCTTTTCCACAAGTTTGAGGATGTCGTCCATGACGATTTCCCTCTTGAGCAGGTCCTGGAACTGCTTCATCTGGTCGAAGATGTCCTGCAGCTGGTCTTCCCAGGTCTTCTGGTCCTGTTCGAGAACTTTATAGATGCGGTTCTCGAAGAAGATTTTTTCCAGTGAACACCAGTGCCAGTCGTTCTCAAGCTTGGAGAGGCGTATGCGAAGTTCTGCCTCCAGAAGGTCCCTGGTGTGCAGGGTGTCGTATTCGAGAATGTCGTTTACCGAAAGGAATTCCGGCTTGTTGTCCCTGATTACGCAGGCATTGGGGGCGATGTTGCACTCGCAGTCTGTGAAGGCATAGAGGGCGTCGATAGTCTTGTCGGGGGAGACGTCTCCGGGAAGATGGATGAGGATGTTCACCTTGTCGGTTGTCATGTCCTCTATCTTCTTGATTTTAATCTTTCCCTTCTCCTTTGCCTTGAGTATGGAGTCGATGAGGATGTGGGTGGTCTTCCCGTATGGGATTTCCGTGATCGCAACGGTGCTCTTGTCTATCTTTTCGATTCGGGCACGCACCTTTACGCTGCCGCCGCGGTGGCCGTTCTGATACTTGCTGCAGTCGGCAAACCCTCCTGTCGGGAAGTCGGGATAGAGCTCGTAGGGCTTGCCTTCAAGTATCTTTATAGAAGCGTCCAGCAGTTCACAAAAATTGTGGGGGAGTATCTTGCTCGCCATACCGACGGCGATGCCCTCCGTTCCCTGTGCAAGTAGGAGCGGGAAGCGCACCGGCAGTTCGGTGGGCTCCTGGTTGCGGCCGTCGTAGGAGTTCATCCAGTTGGTGATTTCGGGGTCGAATACCACCTCCTTGGCAAATTTGGAGAGCCTTGCCTCGATGTACCTGGGGGCGGCGTTGGAGTCTCCGGTGAGGATGTTGCCCCAGTTTCCCTGGCAGTCGATGAGGTATCCCTTCTGCCCGAGCTGCACCAGGGCTCCGAGTATGGAGGCGTCTCCGTGCGGATGGTACTGCATGGCCTGGCCCACGATATTGGCCACCTTGGTGTACGCCCCGTCATCCATGCGGGACATGGCATGAAGGACGCGCCGCTGCACTGGCTTGAGGCCGTCGACAATATGCGGGACGGCCCTCTGCAGAATCACATACGAGGAGTAGTCAAGAAACCAGTCCTTGAACATTCCGGAGAGTTTGAAACGGCTGGCGTCGCTGCCGAGCAGCCGGTCGAACTTTCCGGAAGGGGCGGAGTCTTCGCTGACAGGAGCCTCGAGGGCGTCTGCGTCGAGCTCTTCTTCCTGAGTCATTATCTCGTCTTCGTCCATAGTCTTCTAATCTTCGTATCCGAATTTTCTTAAAGCTTTTCTGCTCTCCCTCCAGTCGGGGTCCACTTTCACCATCAGCTGGAGGAATACTTTCTTCTGGAAGAAGTCTTCCATGTCGATGCGTGCCTGGGTTCCGACCTTCTTGAGGGCGCTGCCTCCTTTCCCTATGACTATTCCCTTCTGGGAGTCGCGCATCACGTAGATGACGGCTCTTATCTCGTAGCGCTCCTCGTCTTCCTTGAAAGACTCGACCTCCACCTGACAGCTGTAGGGGATTTCCTCCCTGTAACCCAGGAGAATCTTCTCGCGGATGATTTCGCTTGCGAAGAAACGCAGGTTCCTGTCGGTGAAAGTGTCGCGGTCGTACCACGCCGGAGCTTCCGGAAGGAGCCCGACGACGGTGTCGAGGATCTTCTGAAGGGCAAAATTCTCCTTTGCGGAGGCGGGGATTACCGTCGCGCGGGGCAGCTGCTCCTGCCAGTAGCCGATGAGTTCGGCCACACGGGCCTGGTCGCTGAGGTCTATCTTGTTGATTACGACAACCACCGGGCACATCAGTTCGGAGAGCTTGCGCACGTATTCTCCGTTCTTGTCGGGCTTCTCCACCGTGTCGGTGACATAGAGGATGACGTCGGCGTCGCCTATGGCACTGCGCACTGCGCCCATCATGTCTTCCTGGAGACGGTAAACCGGCTTGAGGATGCCCGGGGTATCGGAGAAAACCGCCTGGAAGTCCTCTCCGTTGAGGATTCCCATTATGCGGTGGCGGGTCGTTTGGGCCTTGGCCGTGACTATGCAGAGCTTTTCGCCGATGATTGCGTTCATCAGCGTGCTTTTGCCCACGTTGGGGTTGCCTATGATGTTTATGAAACCGGAACGGAAAGCCATTATACGTATGCTCCCATCTTGAGTATGTTCACTTCGCTTTCTGAAAGGTAACGCCATTCGCCTTTCTTAAGGCCCTTTTTGGTGAGCCCCGCGAAATACACGCGGTCGAGGGTCCTTACTTCATATCCTGTGGCTTCGAACAGGCGGCGGACAATGCGGTTCTTGCCGGAATGAATCTCTATTCCGAGTTTGCGACGGTCGGCCTCGTCGATGAATTCGAGGGCGTCGGCAGCCATCATGCCGTCCGAAAGTTCCACTCCCTGGAGTATCTGCTCGCGGGCTTCGTCGCTCAGGGGCTTGTTAAGGATTACCTGATATATCTTCTTCTTGTCGTAAGAGGGATGGGTGAGGCGTTCCGCTATCTCTCCGTCGTTGGTGAACATGAGCACGCCGGTCGTGGCCTTGTCGAGCCTGCCCACTGGATAAACCCTTGCCGAACAGTTTTTGAGAAGGTCCATTACGGTCTTGCCTGCGTGGGGATCGCTGGCGGTGGTAACATATCCGCGGGGCTTGTTCATGACAAGGTAAACCTTGGCTTCGCCGCGGAGGGTCTCGCCATTGAATTTGACCACGTCGTTGAAGACATTCACCTTGGTCCCGAGCTCGGTTACGACTTCACCGTTCACGGTGACGACGCCAGCCTGGATCATGGTGTCGGCTTCGCGCCTGGAACAAACGCCGGAATTGGCGATGAACTTGTTGAGGCGGATTTCTTCCTTTATCTGGGTTTCTGTTTCTTCGGAGTATTTGGGAGCGGGGCGGGGAGACTTCTCTATCATCCTCTTGATACCCTCGTTGGATTCTTTGTTGAAGCCTGCGCGGTTTGCCTTGAAGCCGGGCTTGCTGCCAAAACTTTTGCGGGGACCGCCTTCGCGGAATTCGCCGCCATGGCCGGAACCTTCGCGCTTGGGGCCGAAGCTCCTGTGGCCGTATCCGCCCTCGGAGCGCTGGCCGTAGGTCTTGTTTCCGTAGCTTTTGTGCCCGTAGCCGCCTTCGCGCTTCGGGCCTTCATGGCCGCTGCCGAAACTCCTGTGCTGGCCGTCCTGACGCCTCTCGGCGCCGAATGACGACGTGTTTACTCGTTCATCTGATGTGGAGACCTTTTTACGGGGTCTTAATTTCCTGCCGTCTTTGGAAAACTGATCCATAATGTAATGATTTGCCCGGGGCACGACTCACGTCGCGCCGGGGCCGTGAAATTATTTGAGTTTGAATATATATGTAATGGTGCCTTCCTGCAGTGCAGGGGCATCTGCTTTTGTGTCAAAATGGGCCTTGAGGGCTACGGCACGGGCGGCAGCCCAGAGTTTTGCATTGGTTACGGTGGTGCCGTCGGCCCCGGGTTCGGCGCGTTTTACGTTGCCGTATTGGTCAACCCAAACCTTAACCACCACCGTGCCGCTCTCCTGCATGTTGTATGCAGGTTTGAAGAGTGTGCTCTTGTTTACCTTGCGGCCTTCCACGTGTGCGTTCGGGGTGCCTTCCGTGGCAGCCTCGGCGCTGTTGCCGCGGGCCTGTCCCGCCTTGAAGGCATCGGAGGCCTCCTGGGCGGAGTGGGGCCTTGTCACGGAAGTGTCCTTCTTTGCCATCCCGGGAAATGCCGCCCTCGGGTCGAGCTTTGGCTCCTCCGGATGCTCCGGCTCCGGTACGTCCACGTCTCCGAAATCGTCGGGACGGGTTTCCGGAGTGAGGTTCTCGGCGTTGCTCTGCAGCGGGCTTTCGCTTCGCTGGACGATGTTTACGGGAGCCTCTTTATCGACGTCTTCTCCCTGTGGCTCGCGGCCGTAAACCGGCTTGAATTCAGGCTGCTCTTCCTCGGTGAAATCAATGAGCATGGCAGTCTCTTCGGGGGGAGGCCACAGGTATTTGATTCCGGTGAAGGACACGAGAGCCAGGGCCCCTGCGTGGAGGCCTATGGTGAGCAGCAGCCCCACCACTACGGCACTGTGCTCCCTTTCTGCACGTGTCCTCTGGTACTCTTTCATTCGGGTTGTGTTGCCAGAATAACCTTATAATGATTGCGCTTGGCGATATTCATCACCTGTACGATCTCACCTATTGGAACGGTCTCGTCGGAATAGATGCTGAATGTAGGATCTTCTTCGTTCTGCAGAAGTCCTATGAGGTCGTCTTCGACCTGGGTGAGCTCTTCGGCGATTTCGTTGCCGTTGATATGGTAGGTGTACCGGTCGGATCCCCAGTCTTTTATGCTTACGCTCACCGTAGGCTTGGCGCTTACCTGTCCGGTGCTCTTCGGCAGCAGGAGCTTGAGGGCGTTGGGATTGACCAGCGTTGAGGTGACCAGGAAGAAGATGAGGAGCAGGAAGACGATGTCCGTCATGCTTCCCATCGATATCTCCGGGTTAACCCTTGTGCGACGCTTGATAGCCATGGCTTATTCTTCTTTTTTGCCCTCTTCGGGTTCGTTAAGTACATCCATGAACTCGATGGTGGCATTTTCTATCTCGTACACCACGTTGTCGATGCGGGAGGTGAGGTAGTTGTATCCGAAATATGCAAGGATACCCACGATAAGGCCGCCCACGGTAGTGATCATGGCCTCGTAGATGCCGCTTGAAAGCAGTGTTATGTCGATGTTGTTGCCGGCATTCGCCATATTGAAGAAAGCGCGCACCATGCCTGTTACGGTGCCGAGGAATCCGATCATCGGGGCGCCTCCTGCGATTGTCGCAAGTATGGGCAGGCCTTTTTCAAGCCTTGCCACCTCGAGATTGCCGACGTTTTCGATTGCGCTCTGGATGTCGGCAAGCGGCCTGCCTATGCGCTCCAGGCCCTTCTCCACGAGGCGGGCTACCGGAGTGTCGAACTTGCCGCAATAGGTGATGGCGCTCTTGGTCTTGCCGTCGTGGATGTAATCCTTCACGTCGTCAAGGAAATGCCTGTCAACCTTGGCTGCGCGGTTTATCACCCAGAGTTTTTTGCCGAAAATGTAGATGGCCACGATACTCAGCAGGACCAGCACTATCATGAGCCAGCCGCCCTTGACGGCCATGTCGATGAGGGAGTAGGACATTTCCTGCGGCACGGGGGAGGCTGCCGCCTGTCCGATGACTTCGGCGCCTTCTGCCTGAAGAAGAGAAAACAACATATTGTCAGTCTTTAAAAATAATCAAATCGGGCCTTGTGAGCCAATATTATCATTAACCCGCAAATGTAATGAAAATTCTGTTTGAAAGCAAGCTAAAAGCGCCTCAGTATTTGATTTCCGTGAGAAAAAGCGCATGTCCCGGGACGGATTCTCCGGCGAGGCTGCGGCGGGACCCGGACGGGGCGGGGGTGTCGCCGTCTTCTGGCAGGATGAGCGCGGCGAAATCCTCGAGGCTGCGTTTTCCTCTGCCGACTTCGAGAAGGGTTCCCACGATAGCGCGCACCATGTTGCGGAGGAACCTGTCAGCGGTAATGCGGAAGTACCAGTAATTGCATCCGGGAAGGGGGCTGCCGGGGCTTAGCGTAGGGGAGTACTGCATCCAGAAGGCTTCGGAGACGGTGCAGATGCTGGTCTTGGCATCTGAGCCGGTCTTTTGGAAACAGGAAAAATCGTGGGTGCCCGTGAGCAGGGCGGCGGCTCTGTTCATCAGGTCGAAATCCAGGCCGGGATAGGCATAAAAATAAGACCTGTCGGCAAGGAAAGGATTCTTGCAGCGATGGAGGAAATAGGTGTATGAGCGGCTTTTTGCGTCGAAACGTGCGTGAAAACCTTCTGCAGCAGGGACGAGCTCCGATACTGCCGTATGTGCCGGCAGGATGGCATTTAATTTGCAGGCAATATAATCTGCGTCGAGCACTTCCCCGGCATCGAAATGCGCCACGTAATCTATGGCGCTCACGCCTGTGTCGGTGCGTCCTGCGCCTGTAACCTGCACAGGTTGTCCCAGGAGGGTTGAAAGCGCGTTCTCCAGGGTCTCCTGAACGCTTGGCGCACCGCGCTGGCGCTGCCAGCCGCAGAAAGAGGCTCCGTTATATGAAAGAGTGATTTTATACCGCATACGAATGCAAAAGTAACAAAAATATGGACCAAAACGTAAACATCAGGCAGCTCAACGAGCGCATCCAGAAAGAGAGTGGTTTCACCGATCTTCTCAGCATCGAAATGGGAAAGGTGATAGTGGGCCAGAAGCATCTTGTGGAAAACCTTATGATAGCCCTCCTGGCCAACGGCCACATCCTGCTTGAAGGTGTTCCCGGCCTGGCCAAAACGCTTGCGATAAGCACTCTTGCCAAGGCTATCGACGCCAAGTTCAGCCGCATCCAGTTTACTCCGGACCTTCTTCCTGCCGATGTGACGGGAACCCTCATCTATTCGCAGAAGAAAGAGGCGTTCGAGGTTCACAAGGGGCCTGTCTTCGCCAACTTCGTGCTCGCCGATGAAATAAACCGCGCTCCTGCGAAGGTGCAGAGCGCCCTTCTCGAGGCCATGCAGGAAAGGCAGGTCACCCTGGGGGATGAAACCTACCCGCTGCCGGAACCTTTCCTTGTGATGGCCACCCAGAACCCTATCGAGCAGGAAGGAACCTATCCTCTTCCTGAGGCCCAGGTGGACCGTTTCATGCTGAAGGTTCTCGTGGATTATCCCCGCAAGGAGGAGGAAAAGCAGATTCTCCGCATGAACACCACGGGTGAGTTCCCGAAACCGGATGCCGTTGTGACTCCCGCCGACATAGTGCGCGCCAGGGAGGTCGTGCGCGAAGTCTATATGGACGAAAAGATAGAAAGGTATATAGTTGACATAGTATATGCCACCCGCACCCCCGGCGACTATGGCCTTGCCGGTCTCGAGGGGCTTATCGGGTTCGGCGCTTCTCCCCGTGCCAGCATCTCGCTCGCGGCAGCGGCGAGGGCGTACGCCTTTATCAAGAGGCGCGGTTACGTGATTCCGGAAGATGTCCGTGCCGTCTGCCCCGAAGTGCTCAGGCACCGTATAGGGCTCACTTACGAAGCTGAGGCGGAGAATGTCACCTCCGACCAGATTATCGAAAAGGTGATAAACGCAGTAATCGTCCCGTAATGCCGCAGTCCTCATCAGCCACAGAACTCCTTAAGAAGGTACGGAAGATAGAAATCCGTACGAAGGCGCTCTCGCACCAGATTTTCGCCGGGGAATACCACTCTGCCTTCAAGGGCAGGGGCATGGCATTCAGCGAAGTGCGGGAATACCGCTACGGGGACGATGTGCGAAACATGGACTGGAACGTTACGGCCCGCCTCCGCTCGCCTTATGTCAAGGTTTTCGAGGAAGAGCGTGAACTCACGGTGGTGCTGCTGGTGGACGTGTCGCGCAGCGGCCTGTTCGGCACCCGGCAGGACAACAAACGGGAACTTCTCACGGAGATCGCCGCAGTGCTGAGTTTCAGTGCCATCCTCAACAACGATAAAGTGGGAGCCCTCTTCTTCAGCGACCGCGTGGAAAAGTTCATCCCGCCGGCAAAGGGCCGCAGCCATCTGCTGCACATCATCCGTGAAATGCTCGAACTCACTCCGGAAGGGAAGGGGACCGACATCGGTGCAGCGCTCAGGTATCTTACCGGAGCCATCAAGAAAAAGTGCACGGTGTTCCTGCTGAGCGACCTCCTGGATGCCGACTCCAAGGGACAGCCCCGTTACGAGGACGCCCTGAAGGTTGCCGCCGGCCGTCACGACCTTTCGGTAATAAAGGTCCACGACCCTGTGGATTATAATCTTCCCGATGTGGGAATAGTCAATATCAAGGACAGCGAAAGCGGATTGTCCAGATGGGTGGACACCTCGAGCGCCAGGGTCCGGAAGAGCTATTCGCAGTGGATGGAAGGTCTCCGTGAAAGTGAAAGACATATGTTCAATCTGTACAATATCGACAGCGTGGATATATCCACGGATGACGATTATGTCAAAGGCCTGATGGCCCTGTTCGCAAAGAGATGAGAACCGTTCTGCTAATTATTCTGGGAGCCATGCTGGATATGGTGCCAGGCGGAAAAGCATTCCTGAATCAGATGCAGCCGCGGGATTCCATCCTTATAGCCGATCAGCTGGAATACGGCTTCACCCTGGACGGAGTCCGTGACGGAACGCTCCTGGCCCTTCCCGACTGGACAGCTGCATCCAACGATACCCTCACCCTTGTAAGAGGCTGGAAAACCGATACTCTGAAATATGACAGGAAGGCCGGTACAAGGAATATAAGGGCTGCCGTGATACTTGCTCCGTTCGAGCAGGGAGAATACCTTCTTCCTCCGATCCATGCGCTCCGCTCCGATGGGGAAAAAGTGGACACCCTGGAGTTCGAGCCGCTGAAGATGACGGTGACATCCATCCAGATAGATACCGCCAGTTTCGTTCCGCACGACATAAAAGGGCAGATCAGATATCCTGTAACCTTTGCTGAAGTCGTTCCGTGGTTGCTCGCCGCCCTCGTTCTTGCCGGGCTGGTCTTCCTTGCAGTATGGCTGATACGCAAACTCTCCCGGAAGGGCCTTGGCGCAAAGGAGACGGATCCTCCCTATGTGGTGGCCCTTCGCAAGCTCGACCGTTACAGGGGAGACCGCTTCTGGGCTCCTGACAGGCAGAAATCATTCTATTCCGGAGTCACCGATGCGCTCAAGGAATATATGGACGCTTCATTCGGGGTAGATGCTCCCGAGATGACCACCGCCGAGCTGTTCGCGGCTTTGAAAACGAGGGAGGAGATAACCCCCGAGATGTACAGCTCGCTGCAGGAACTCTTTGAGACGGCTGACTATGTGAAATTTGCTAAAATGACTGTTCCTGATTCTTATAACGCCGGAGTGCTGCCCATGGCGGTCAAGTTCGTCACCGATACCTATCAGAAACAGCTTGCGGGAGAGGAGGCTCAGGAAAGGTAGTATGTTTTTCGAGTATCCGCATCTGCTCTGGCTCCTGGTGCTTCCGGCTCTGATGCTGGGCGTGCATATCTGGCGCAGCGTGTCCGGCCGCAGGCCGCATCTGAGGGTCAGCTTGGCGGCGCCCTGGCTGCAGGCTGACGGGACCGCCCTGCAAGTGCTGAGCCATGTGCCGTCTGCGCTCGCAATCGCATCCGCCGTGCTGCTGGTGCTTGCCATCGCCCGTCCGCGTTCGTCCTCCCAGGTGGAGAAAGTTGACACGGAAGGGATAGATATCATGTTTGCAATGGACGTCTCCACCTCCATGCTGGCCAGGGATTTCAGTCCCGACCGCATATCGGCGGCAAAAGACATTGCGATCGAGTTCATTTCCCAGCGGCCTTCCGACCGTATGGGCATAGTGGTCTTCGCGGGGGAGAGCTACACGCAGTGCCCCCTCACGACCGACAGGGCGACCCTTATCAACCTCATGAAAGAAGTGCAGACGGACCTTATCGAGGACGGAACTGCAATAGGAAACGGGCTTGCGACGGCGGTTGCCAGGATGATGGATTCCGACGCTCCCAGCAGGGTGGTCATCCTTCTTACGGACGGAGTGAACAACTCCGGTGAAATCGCCCCTGAAACGGCCGCTGAAATTGCCAAAACGTACAATGTGCGCGTTTATACCATAGGTGTAGGAGCCAACGGGGAGGCTCCCTATCCTGTAATGACGCCATGGGGAGTTGAGGTTAGGAAAATGCCCGTGGAGATAGATGAGGCCCTGCTTGGAAAAATAGCTGAGACTACCGGGGGACGTTATTTCCGGGCCACCGACAATACCAAGCTGAGTGAGATTTATTCTGAAATAGGAAAGATGGAGAAGGTGAGGACCACGGTGGACAGTTTCCCCGTTTACAAGGAGCTCTACGGCGGTTATGCCCTTGCGGCACTCGTCTGCCTCCTTTTGTTGCTGATTATTAAATTGTTCGTGAGGAGGCTTCCGTAATGTTGTATTTTGCAGACGAAAAGTTTCTCCTTCTTTTGTTCCTGCTGCCTGTGCTGCCGCTGTTGTATGCTCTTTCGCTGCGGCTTCGCAGCAGGCGTATGTCAAAGCTTGGGAATCCGGCGGAAGTGCAGCAGCTGATGCCCCATTATTCGCGGGCGAAAGGCTGGGTAAGGCTCATCCTGGCCGATCTTGCCGTAGGAATGATAGCCCTTGGTCTTGCAAGACCACAGATAGGTGCGAAGCTTGCCGAAAGGGAAACGAAAGGCGCAGAGATAATGATATGCCTTGACGTTTCCAATTCGATGCTTGCCGAAGATTATTCCCCCAACCGCCTCGAAAGGGCGAAACTGGCAATCAGCCGCCTTGTGGACCGCCTGAGGGACGATCGCATAGGGCTGATAGTTTTCGCGGGCAAATCTTTCGTCCAGCTTCCGGTGACAACCGATTATGTGTCGGCAAAGATGTTTCTGGGGAGCATCGGTACGGACAGCGTCCCGGTGCAGGGCACTGCAATAGGGGATGCGATACTTACCGCGGTGAAGAGTTTCAGCTCGCAAAGTGAAAAGAGCCGGGCGATAATAGTGATTACCGACGGTGAGAATCACGAAGACGACCCCGTGGCCGCTGCCAGGCAGGCTGCAGAAGCCGGGGTCAAGGTATATACGATAGGAGTGGGATCGGCCCAGGGACAGCCGGTGCCGATGGGAGGAGAACTCCTCAAGGACCGGAACGGCAACATAGTAGTGACGAAACTGGATGAATCCACCCTTCGCAAGATAGCCCAGGCAGGGGGCGGAGCCTATGTCCATGCCGGAGGTGAAGAATTCGGCCTGAACCCAGTGATCGATGATCTGCGCCGGCTTGAGGCCGAGCATTTCAAAAGCATCGTTTTTGAAGAGTATGACGAGCAGTTCATGTATTTCCTGGGCGTGGCTCTCGCACTTCTTGTAATTGCATTCCTCATTGGCGACAGGCGCGCAAAAAGGAGACTGTTCGAATGAAGTATCTGGTATGTATATTGTTGGCTTTGAGTGTGTTGCCTCTTAGTGCACAGACCGACAAGAGGGAAGTGAGAGCTGGCAACCGCAAATTTGCCAAGGGGTCCTGGCAGGAGGCGGAACTGGATTACCGCAAGGCTGTCCTGAAAGATTCCCTTTCAGTGGCGGGAAACTATAATCTCGCATCCGCGCTTTACCGGCAGGGGAATTATGACGAAGCTGCCGAAGCGCTCGGCCGTGCCGACGCTCAGGTTGCGGAAACGGCAAACGCAGCCTCCTATTATTACAACGAAGGAGATGTCGCCCTCCAGCGCAAGGATTATTCCGCGGCGGTGAAGGCTTTCCGTCAGGCTCTTCTGGAGAATCCTTCCGACATGGATGCGAAAGAGAATTATATCTATGCCAAGGAGATGCTGAAAAATCAGCAGGGGGGAGGCGAAGGTCAGCCTCAGGATGGCGGCGACCAGAAGAACCGGCAGGATCAGCAGCAGAACCAGCAGGATCAGCAGCAGGATCAGGACCGGAACCGGCAGGACGGCGGCAATGAGCAGAACCAGCAGCAGGAGCCCCCGCAGCAGAATCCGCAGCAGATTTCCCAGCAGCAGGCCCGTCAGATGCTGAAGGCGGTGCAGGCCAAGGAGAAGGAGACCCAGGACAAGGTTAAGAAGGAGAAGGCCGCCCTGCTCAAGAGCAGCCAAAAAGAAAAGAATTGGTAATGAAAAGATTACTTGTAATAATGAGTCTTCTTGCACTGTCTTTCGGGGCGGTGGCGCAGACTTTCGAGATGACGGCCCCTAACCTGGTGGCCGCTGACGAGCAGTTCAACGTTACCTTCAAGATAGACGGCGACAAGGCTCCGTCCGACTTCGAATGGAGTCCCGGGAACGATTTTCAGCTGGTATGGGGGCCTCAGAAAGGGACATCCACATCTATCAGCATAGTCAACGGTAAGACGACAAGGCAGTCCACCACTACCTATACATATGTGCTTCTGCCACGTTCGGCAGGCACTTTCACGCTGCCCCCGGCAACTGCTACCGTGAAGGGTAAGAAGATTTCTTCCACGCCGCGTGCCATCCAGGTAGTAAGCGGCGGACAGGGAGCTGGCAGTAGTCCCCAGGCAGGAGGCCGCAAGGCTGAAACTACCGGTGAAATATCGGGAGAGGACCTTTTCCTCAGGATGAGCCTTTCCAAGAATTCGGTAGTGGTAGGGGAGGGAATAACCGCAACGCTGAAGCTCTATTCAAGGGTTCAGGTGGCAGGATTCGAGGATGCGCGCTTCCCGACGTTCGACGGATTCTGGAGCCAGCAGCTACAGGCTCCCTCCAATATTCAGTTCCAGCGCGAAAACGTAAACGGACAGATATTCGATGCGGCGGTGCTGCGCTCCTGGACGGTCATTCCGCAGAGATCCGGGGAAATGACGATTGATCCGGCCGAACTGGTGTGCCTGGTGAATGTAAGGAAACCCTCTACCGGAAGCGGCAGCATTTTCGATTCATTCTTCCAGGACGACTACCGTACCATCCGCAAAAGGATATCCACTCCTTCCATGAAGGTAAGGGTGTCCGCTCTTCCGGCCGGGGCTCCGTCTTCATTCGGAGGCGGGGTGGGCAAATTCTCCGTCAAAGCCTCGTTGAGCACTGATTCCCTCAGCACGCATGACGCGGCGTCCCTCAGGGTGACTGTGACGGGCAGCGGAAATACCGCTCTGCTGGAGGCTCCCAAGGTGAGTTTCCCTCCGGATTTCGAACTGTACGACGTAAAGGTTTCCGACGTGGCGGGCGGAAAGAGTTTTGAATATCCGTTCATTCCCAGGAGTCACGGTTCTTTCGTGATAGGCCCTGTGGAATACAGCTATTATGACATATCCCTCGGCCGCTACGTGACGCTCCGTTCGCAGGAGATGCCGCTTCTGGTGTCGAGGTCTGCCTCCTCCGGCGCGGATTCCCCCCGGGATGGCGGTACCCTGTCGGTAGAGAAGAAGGACGTTAAGAATCTGGGAAGCGACATCCGTTTCATTTCCACCAAAAAGCCGTCATTCGCCTCTCCGGGGCAGTTCTTTGTATGGTCTCCCGCCTTCTTCGGCATAACCGGCATGCTTGTGGTGCTCTCTGCCGCACTTCTTTTCGCCCTCAGGAAAAACGCCCGGCTCAAGGCCGATACTGCAAGGACACGCGGCCGCAGGGCGGCAAAGATGGCAAGGAAGCGCCTTTCGGCGGCGGGAGAGTTCCTTCACAGGAATCTCGACACTGCATTCTATGAAGAACTGCACCGTGCCCTGCTTGGCTTCGTCTCTGACAAGCTAGGCATGGACATAGCTGAAATGAACCGGGAGAACATTCAGGAACGCCTCTCGGGTGCCGGAGTGCCGGAAGAGACGGTCTCGGCCTTCCTGTCGCTTCTGGACGAGTGCGAATATGCCCGCTATGCCCCGTCCGCAGGCCATGAGGCCATGTCGGCACAATATGAAAAAGCAGCCATGGCGATATCGGATATCGACTCCTATATGAAAAAGAATACTTCCGGTAAGGTGACCGCAGCACTTCTGGCGCTGCTGCTCCTGCCCCTTGCCGCTCCCGGCGCCGCGGCACAGGCTTCTTATCCGGATTCCCTCTGGAGCGCCGGAACCGCCGCCTATGCGGAAGGCGATTATGTGTCTGCAGGAAAGGCATGGGTGTCTTTGGAGCAGGCCGGATTCGCCTCGGCGGAACTTTTCACCAATGCCGGAGACGCTTTCTTCAAGAGTGAAGACTACGCCCGGGCAATCCTGTATTACGAAAGGGCCCTGCGGCTAGATCCTTCCTACTCAGATGCCCGATACAATCTTGATATTGCAAACTCCATGGTGCAGGACAGGATAGAATCTGTCCCCGAATTTTTCCTTGTCGGGTGGCTGCGTGCGCTGGGATGGAAACTGAGTTCGGACTCATGGGCCGTCTTGTTCCTGGTGCTGTTCGCAGGAGCCCTTGCGATGTGCCTGGTGTTCCTTCTCGGGAGAACGCCTTCCGCCCGGAAGAGCGGTTTCTTTACAGGACTCGTACTGTTGCTGCTCGCCCTTTCTTCGCTGGGGTTTGCATCCTGGCAGAGGAATGAATACCTGGGCTCCGACGCAGCAATCGTGATGACCCCCGTGGTGGCCGTAAAGAGTACTCCCGGAGCAGGTGACGGAAGGGATCTTTTCATCCTTCACGAAGGCACGAAGGTCCGCATCATAGATGCGGTTTCGGGATGGGTCAACATAGAACTTGCAGACGGAAGGCAGGGGTGGATGAAGGAAGATAATTTGGAAAAAGTTTGAGATATCGAAAAAAAACCATATCTTTGCCTTTTGAACGCATAGAGACACGAATAATAATTTAAAATCATTTTTACTGACATGAAAAAAATTATTGTTTTAGCAGCTGCTCTCCTTGCAGGCGTTGCCGCCTTTGCACAGGAGACCAACGTGGACGCCAACGGCAAAAAGCAGTATGGCCCCTACGAAACCAATAAGTTCTTCGACAACTGGTATCTCGGTGTCGGAGGCGGTGTGAACGCAACTTGGGATGTTCTCAAGGGTGGATTTGAAGGCCCCGGCCTCGCCATTCAGGCAGATCTCGGCAAGTGGATCACCCCCGAATACGGTGTCCGTTTCGGCTGGCGCGGTCTCCAGAACAGCGTCGCTGACAACAAGGAAGCCTTCAACTTCATCAAGGCAGACTTCCTTCTCCACTTCTCCAACCTCGTTGCAGGTTACAAGGAGACCCGCACATGGGATCTCGTTCCCCTCGCAGGTGTCGGTGTCCTCATCGACGATGCAGCAAACCTTGAGTATGGCGTAGAACTCGGCCTTCTCAACAACTTCCGTCTCGGCAACCACTTCGACCTCAACCTCGAAATCGGTTCGAACGTAGGTCCCGGCAACCGCTATGGTGACTATGGCCGCTTCGTGATGTTCCCGTACGCAACCCTCGGTTTCGCTTACAAGTTCAACCGTGCCGACTGGACCCGCAAGGCTACCACCGTTGCCGCTTATGCTGCAGCAGTAGCCGCCGCCAAGAGCGCCGCTGACAAGGCCGCTGCCGACAAGGATGCAGCCGAAGCCGCCAAGAAGGCCGCTCAGGACAGCGAAAAGGCTCTCGCCGACGAGAACCAGAAGCTCAAGGACGAGCTCGCAGCCGCCCAGGCTCAGAACAACTATGGCGACCTCTTCGACGAGCCCATCGTTGCTTACTTCGAGATTGGCAAGGCTAAGCTCAGCGCCAAGGAGAAAGAGCACGTCAAGTATGTTGCCAAGAACATCATCGCCCGCGGTGAGAACGTCAAGTTCACCCTCAGCGGAAACGCCGACAGCAAGACCGGCAGCAAGAAGCGCAACCAGCAGCTCTCCGAGCAGCGCGCAGACTGCGTTTACAAGCTCATGACTGAGGAACTCGGCATCGACGGCAGCCGCTTCACTGTTAAGGCCAACGGTGGCAACGACATCTTCGACAGCCCCGAACTCAACCGTGCAGTCATCATCGAGAAGCAGTAATTCCAAAGATGGACAGATTTAAGAGGCAGGCTGAAAGCGATTTTCAGCCTGCCTCCTTTTTATGTGCGCCGGTATATGCGTGCCAGGCTTCGCAGCTGCAGCGGCCTGCCCCTTTCTCGTCGGCGGATCTGGTGATTTTTCCGACGAACCTTGCCGCCAACTCACTCTCGTCGGCGGATCGGGTGTTTTTTGCCGACGAACCTTGCCGCCTGCCCGGGATGTGATCCCGAAAGATATGCGCCCTGAGCCAACGTGTGTGGCCGGGCTCCCCAGTGGAAAAGGGTTGGTCGCGTTTTCGGGAGGAAATGCTGCCAACCCGGGCTTTTGACTGGGGGTTAGTCGCATTATTGATTAAAAATGAAACTAACCAGTTTGGTCTGCCGCTTTTTGCATTTCCGGCGGATTATTGCTATTTTTGAAATGTATGAAAAGACTGCTCCTTTCACTTTTTGCCCTCTGGCTGGCTGCCGAGGCGTCCTTCGCACAGTATAACCCGGTTCCGGTTCCGGAGGCCGTGGTCGTAAGCGGCAATGCCCGCTTTACCGTCCTTACCGACCGTCTCATACGTATGGAATGGTCGGAAGACGGCATCTTCGAGGACAGGGCATCCTTTGCAATCGTGAACCGTAATCTGCCCGTTCCCAAATTCACTTCCGTGGAGAAGAACGGCGTACTCACCATCAAGACAGGCGGGCTCACCCTGACGTACCGAGGAGGCCGTTTTGCCTCGGACAACCTTCATGTACGTTTTTCGGGTGGCAGCTGGAAACCGGGCGACAGTGCGGCCGGAAATCTGAAGGGCACCACCCGCACACTGGACGGGTGCTTGGGGTTTGAACAGCTCTCTTTCAGGGAGAAGGAGCTTGAAGACGGAATCCTTTCCCGTGACGGATGGGCCATTGTTGACGAAAGCGCGAGGCATCTTTTCGAAAGGACCGACAGCGCCTGGGAAAACTGGGTCGCCCTGCGGCCGGAAGGAGACAGGATAGACTGGTATCTGTTTGCCTATGGGCACGATTATACCGCTGCACTCGGCGATTTTGTGAAGGTTGCCGGCCGCATCCCTCTGCCTCCAAAATATACCCTTGGCTACTGGTGGAGCCGCTATTGGATTTACACCGATGACGAAATGCTGGACCTCGGACGGGAAATGAGGGAAAGGGGCATCCCCATGGATGTGATGATAGTGGATATGGACTGGCACTACACCTACAAGGACATGAACAGGCGCCTCGGAAAAGATGTGTTCGGGCAGTCGCGCGGATGGACCGGATACACATGGAACAGGGACCTTTTCCCCGATCCGGAAGGGTTCCTGAGCGATCTTCACGCCCTCGGGTTCAGAACGGCTCTCAATCTGCATCCGGCATCCGGCATACGCGAATATGAAGAATGCTACGTCTCCTTCGTGAAGGATTATCTTTCCAGGACGGACGATTATGACGGGCCGGAAGGATACGTCTTCGGGGATGAACCATACCTTTATGCCGGCAATGCACATCCGGTAGGAAAGAAGGGGCATCGCGCCAGCGTGCCGTACCGTATGGACCAGCAGGCGTGGGCGGATGCCTATTTCGGCAGCGTGATTCGTCCCCTCGAGAGGCAGGGCGTTGATTTCTGGTGGCTTGACTGGCAGCAGTGGACGGAGTCCAAATATGTGAAGGGGCTGAGCAACACCTTCTGGATCAATTATGCCTTTTTCCGCGACAAGGAAATCAGCGGCGCCGAGCGTCCGTTCATCTATCACCGCTGGGGAGGCCTCGGCAGCCACCGCTACCAGTTGGGATTCTCCGGCGACACGTACGACGAGTGGAGCGTGCTGAAGTTTCTGCCGTATTTCACGGCTACGGCATCAAATGTGGGTTATGGATACTGGGGCCATGACATCGGAGGACACATGCAGAAAAAAGAGCACAAACGCCCGACCGATCCGGAGATGTACACCCGGTGGCTGCAGTTCGGGGTCTTTACTCCTATATTCAAGACGCATTCTACGCAGAGTGCCAATCTGGAAAGAAAGATATGGGCCTACCCGGATCATTACGGCTACATGCTCGACGCCATACGGCTTCGCTATGCGCTCAGTCCTTATATATATACCTTCGCACGCGAGACATTCGATACTGGAGTGAGCATGTGCAGGCCGCTCTATTATTCCTGGCCCGAAGACGACAGGGCGTACGCATTCAACGAGGAGTATATGTTCGGGGACAGGATTCTCGCCACCGCAATCTGCGAACCTGCCGGGGCGGACGGAAAGAGCGCACGTCAGATGTGGTTCCCCTCCGGAAGCGACTGGTACGACATGGCACTGCACGTGATGCACAAGGGCGGCAGCGTAAAGACGCTTCGCTATGGAATCGGTGAAAACCCGTGGTTCGTGAAGGCAGGAAGCATTCTGCCGCTTGCAGCCGAAGACATCCACAACCTGCAGCAGACTTCCGAAAGGCTTGGCCTTCTGGTGGTTCCCGGAGGCGGCCGCTCGTCATTCGACCTTTACGAAGATGACGGCATTTCACGCGACTATGCGGACAGTTTCTCGCGCACACGCATCTCGAAGAAGCGCAGCGGCCGCACTCTCAGCATAACGGTAGATGCACGCGAAGGCTCCTATGCCGGAATGCCCGAAGGGAGGTCCCTGTTTGTTGTTCTCGAAGGCGTGAAGACCATGCCCCGGAGCGTGCGGTGCAACGGGGACTCCGTATCCGATATCATGGTAGGGGAAGGGTCGGTGAAGATTAATCTGCCAAGGGTTTCTGCCGACGCCCGGACAGTGATAGAGATTATCCTTTAGGCGACAGCCTTTTTCCCGGGCTTTTCTTGCCTGCTCCAATGATGCACCCCGGCACTCCTTCCACGCCGCTTCGGGGAGCAGGGACGGCTGTTTTGCACCCCGGGGACCCCTTTCGCGCTGCTTCGGGGAGCAGAGAGGCCCGTTTTGCACCCGGAAGGCCCTTCCGCGCTGGTTCGGGGAGCATGGAGGCCCGTTTTGCACCCCGGGACCCCTTCCGCGCTGCTTTTGGGAGCAGGGAAGCCCGTTTTGCACCCGGAAGGCCCTTCCACGCCGCTTCGGGGAGCATGGAGGCCCGTTT
>CADBSV010000011.1 GCA_902797435.1 uncultured Bacteroidia bacterium | reverse complement strand
TTGGGCAGTCTCACCGATGGGCTTTTGGGTAGTGGAAAACTTCTTTTGGGTAGTCTTTTGGGTAGTATCCTCGCCCTTTTGGGTAGTATTTTGGGTAGTATTTTCCGTCTTAGGTGTGAATTCCTGGTCAATAATGCGCTGGAAATCTGCATCCGTCTTGCCATAGAGAACACTGTAAACCGTGGTGAAGAAGGAGGAGGTGTCTGACTCGAATGTCGGCGCGAGGTCTTTGCTGTAGAGACGTAGTTCGGAGGTGTGCGTAGTGATCTTCTGGAAACCGGAACCACGCTTCTCCATTAGATTCAGCTGAGTGAAGACATCGGCTATAGTGGTCAACGGTGGGGCAAGTAAAATAAAAAAACCGCAGCAGAATTGCTTCTGTTGCGGTTTTTTAGTGACTCCTACAGGACTCAAACCTGTAACCTTCTGATCCGTAGTCAGATGCTCTATTCAATTGAGCTAAGGAGCCGTTCGGCCTTGCGGCCTTTACTCTGCCTTTTTGGCTATGCCCTTTTCCTTGATGCGAGCCTTCTTACCGGCAAGATTGCGAAGGTAGAAGATGCGCGCCCTGCGGACTTTACCAACCTTGTTGACAGTGATGCTGTCGATAGCGGGAGACTGGAACGGGAAAATCCTTTCTACGCCTACTCCGCTGGAGACTTTGCGAACCGTGAAAGTGCGGGTGAGCGGAGTGGCACCGCTAATCTGGATGACCACGCCACGGAAGTCCTGCAGACGATACTTGTCGCCTTCCTTGATTTTGCAGGAAACGGTGATGGTATCACCGGCCTTGAACTGAGGATAATTTGCGACGTTCTCGTTAAGGAACGACTGCTCTGCAACTTTAAGTAAATCCATTTTTCTATAAATTGTCTTTTCGCCTCGCAGCGTCATTCAACCGTTGAACGAGAGGCTGCTTTCTTTTGGGGCTGCAAAGTTAAAAATATTTTTTTACTCTGCAAACATAAAATCAAAAATACTGACTTTCTTTTTCAAAGAGCGCCCTGTCGTCCCGTGTCGGGTCCGGTTTAACCGCATCCGAAGCGGCAAGTCTCTCCACAGCTTCCTTGTCTGCACCGCGGAGCCTTCGGGGTATCCAGACGATAACCTTCACGTAAAGGTCTCCCCTCCCGTACCCGTTTACTGATGGCAAACCCTGACCGCGCATGCGTACGACTGTGCCGGACTGGGTACCGGGGTCCACCTTAAGTTTCTGAGCGCCACCAAGCGCGGGGATGTCGATGGTTGTTCCGAGCATCGCATCGGTAACGGAAATCACGCGTGTGTAAAAGAGATTGTTTCCGTCACGCTTGAGCTGCTGGTGCTGCTGCACGCTCACCACTATGAGGAGGTCGCCGCTCACGCCGCCGCGGGGAGCGCTGTTGCCCTCACCCCGTACGGTTATCTGCATTCCGTCTTCTACGCCTGCGGGAATATTCACCTTAACGGTCTCGCGCCGCCTTTCGACTCCCGAGCCTCCGCATTTGCGGCAAGGGTTGGACACTGTCTTGCCTTCGCCGCCGCACTGGGGGCAGACCTCATAGTTTACCGCCCGGCCGAAAAGGGAATTCACAACCCTCTGGACCTGGCCGCTGCCATGACAGGTGGGACAGGTCCTGATGTCGCTTTCGCTCTTCGCACCCTTTCCTCCGCACTCAGGGCACGGACGGTTGCGCTCTATGCTCACTTCTTTCGTGCAACCGGAATAGACTTCTTCGAGGGTGAGGCTCACGCGGGTACGGATATCCCTGCCGCGAACAGTGCGGGGTCCCTGCGAGCGGCCGCCTCCGAAGAAGGAATCGAAACCGGAGAATCCGCCTCCGCCAAAGCTGAAGGAGCCTCCGAATAGATTGTTAAGCAGGTCATTGAGGCTTCCGAAACCCTGACTCCAGTCGGGACCGGCACCGGAATCCACTCCTGCAAAGCCGAATTGATCGTACTTGGCCTTCTTCTGCGGATCGCTCAGAACCGAATACGCTTCGGAAGCCTCCTTGAAGTTCTCTTCGGCGGTCTTTTTCTCAGCATCCGTCCCGGAAACCCAGCGGTCGGGATGCCACTTGAGCGCGGCTTTGCGGTAAGCCTGCTTTATTTCATCTTCCGATGCACCTTTCTGGATGCCCAGAACCTCGTAGTAATCTCTTTTTTCTGCCATAGATTATGCTCCTACAACAACTTTGGCATAGCGGAGAATCTTTCCGGAAAGCATGTACCCGGTTTGAACCACATCCAGCACGGTGCCCTTCTGCTCAGGAGAGGGAGAAGGAATCTGGGCGACAGCCTCATGAAAATCAATGTCGAACTCCTTGCCCTTCGCCTCGATAACCTCAAGGCCCCTGGTCTTGAGATATCCCATAAGCTTGTTGTAGATGAGCGCCGTACCTTCCCTGGCCGCCTCGTCCGATGAAGATTCAAGCACCTGAAGTGCCCTCTCGCAGTCGTCCAGCACCGGGAGCAGCCCCTTGATGGTATCGGCCGAGGCCGTTGAAACAAGGGAAAGCCGCTCTTCTGCGCTGCGCCGGCGGTAGGTCTCGAACTCCGCCATAAGACGAAGATAGTCGGCCTTGTCCGCTTCTACCTTTTCGGACAGTTCCTGTATTTTTTTCCTGGCGTCCTTCAATTCCTGTGAAGGACCCTTGGAATTCGTTTCTTTCTTCTTTTTTATTTCGTTCTCTGCCATACTCACTGGTATTTTTACGGAATGTAAAAGTTACAAATCTTCTGCCAGCGGCTTTTCGCTGACAAAAAGTCAAAAAGGGCATTGATCAGCCAAGCAGAGCCTCAGCGTTTGCAACCGCCTCGGGCGTAACGGTGGAGCCGCTCAGAAGCCTGGCAATCTCCATCACCCTGTCCCTGCCTTCGACACGGCGGATTCCGCTGCGATCGCCATGCTTCTCCACCACATAGTGGGCGCCTCCCTTTGCCGCCACCTGGGGCAGATGGGTTATTGCCAGCACCTGCATGTGCTCCCCCATCTCGCATATCATCCGGCCCATGGCATCTGCCGCACTCCCGGAAACGCCCGTATCGATTTCGTCGAAAATCATGGTCGGCATACCGGCAAAACGCGCCATCTCAGCCTTGAGGCTCAGCATTATGCGCGACATTTCGCCACCAGAGGCGCACTTTGCCACATCCTGTGGATTCTTGCCGGTGGAAGAGAATGAGAAAAGCACGGAATCCATGCCTGAGGCTCCGGCCTCGGAGCCGAGAACCTCAACTTCAAAAAGGCTGCGGTCGAGTTCCAGGAAGCGAAGCCTCCCGAGAATGGCCTTGCCGAAAGACGGTGCCGCCTTGACTCTTCCTTCATGCAGTTTCTGTGCGAGCGCAGAATAAGCCTTGCGCGCCGACGAAATCTCTTTTTCAAGCTCCGACAGCTCTTCTTCGAGAGCGGTGGAATCGAAAAGCCGGGACGAATAGTCGTCACGCAGCGCGATGAGTTCTTCGACCGTGCGGCATCCGAATTTGTGGAAAAGATCGTAAAGGAGGCCCATGCGGTCTTCTACTGCCTGCAGGCGGTCTCCTGAAATGTCAACTCCCTCGGCAGCATGAGAAATGCCGTCCCTTACGTCGTCCAGTTCAATCCTCGACGAACGGATACGCTCCGAAAGGGCTGCCGCTTCCGGCATGAAAGCCGACAGGCGGTCGAGCTGGCGGGAAGCCTCCCTGAGAGCGGCGTCCACGCTGCTACCCTCCCCGTCGCCTTCAAAAGCGGCGAGCGCACCCTCCAGGGCGGTGCGAATCTCTTCGGAATGGGAGAGCTGTCTGTGCTCATCTTCAAGCGTCTCCATCTCTCCGGCTACGAGTCTGGCCGATTCAAGGGTATCGAAGCGGGCCTGATTGTAAGACCGGTCCTCCTGCAGGCGGGAAAGCCTTGAAGCCACTTCTTCCTTTCTGGAAAGAAGCCCCTGCAGACGCCTCCATGCGGCGCCGCACTCACCGAGAAGCTGCACATTCCCGGCAAAATGGTCGAGTACGGAAAGCTGCCAGCGCTTGTCGGAAAGCAGCAGATTGTTGTGCTGGGAGTGGATGTCCACCAGTTGTGCCGCACATTTGGAGAGTATGCCTACGGTAACGGGAGAATCGTTTATGAAGCAGCGGGAGCGGCCGGAAGAGGAGAGGACCCTGCGAATGAGCAGGACCCGGTCGGAAGTCCACTCCACCTCGCTTTCCTCCAAAAGCGGCCTGAGCTGCTCGTCCGGCGCCACGAATTCCCCTTCCACTATGCAGGACTCCTTTCCGGCAGATATCAGGGAGGCGTCTCCCTTGCTTCCGGAAAGCAGGGCCAGGGCGCCCAGAAGAATGCTCTTTCCGGCACCGGTCTGCCCCGTAATAATGCTCAGACTCTCCGGGAAGGTAACGTCCAGAGAGTCTATAAGCACATAATTCTCTATGTGGAGGGAGCGCAGCAAGGGACAGCTTACTTTACGATATCGTCGCTGCTTGCAACCTTGAAATAAAGCTCACCGCCCTCGAACTCCGAAATAGCCTGGAGGTCGGGCTTGGGCAGACGCTCGTAGTATTTGCTAATCTCTATCTGCTCCTTGTTTTCGAAAACCTCGTCTTTGGTGTCGCGCTCGTTCTTGAAGTCCTCAAGCTTGCGGTTGAGTTCCTTCTTTTCGGCAAGCGCTATCTGGTTCGCCCTCTTAGAAAGGATGACGACGGTCTCGTAGATGTTTCCGGTAGGTTCCGCGAGGTTCTTGATGTCGCGGGTGATTGTGTTGGTAGGTACTTTCTTGATATCCATAATATATATACTACCCCCGGCTGGAGGCAAAAAGTTTCATTATTTTTTTCTTACCCTTTCGTGAAGGCGGTCAAGCTCGGCCCTGTGACGGCTCTCGGGATACTCCCCGATGAAGTTAAGGTAATCGTCCTCGAACACGAGAAAGCGTTCCCTCTGCCTGGCCGGAACCGACATGTCCGCATACTTGTAGGAAGACATGGCGGTATAATAGAGGATTTCCTCGCGGAATTGGTTGTCTGCGTCGTCCTTGAGCACATTGCGAAGAGCCACCCTGGCGGCCAGATAATCCTCCATCGTGTAATAGATTTTCGCATTCTCGAAAGCCTTCTTGTCGAGCCGCCAGTCGAGGTCTTCCTGCATACGGGTGCATGCCGCGGCATGAACCGATCCGGGATGGGCCGCCTTGTACTCGTAAATGGCTGCGAGCGCCGTGTAGGTGGGCGTCTGGTCCAGCTCCCAGCGGTAGGTGGCCTTATAAAGGCAGTCCACCCTCAGGAACTCCGCACTTTCGGAGAAAGGACTCACGGGGAACTTGTCTAGGAAGTTCTTGAAATTGCTCTCCGCGGTTATGTAGTCCGAAGCGCGGTAATTGCTCAGCCCCCAGTAGTACTGAACCGTATCTTCGCGGGCCGTGCCGTTGGTAAGCACGGACATATTCTCAAAGAGTTCCGCGGCACGGGTGTACTTGCCGGAATTGAAATACTCGAACGCGAGCTTGTATTTCGCTTCCACGTCGTTGCCCTCCCTTACCAGTTCATACTGCGATTTGCAGGCGGAAAGGGACAGGACAGCCAGAAGCACAAAGATTGTCCTTTTCATCTTTTGAGAAATTTTTCTGCATCGAGGGCGGCCCTGCAGCCTGAGGCGGCGGCATTGACAGCCTGACGGTAACGTGGATCCTGAACGTCTCCGGCGGCGAAAACGCCCTCCACATTGGTTTCGGAGGTGCGGCCGTCGGTAATAATATAGCCTTCGCTGTCGGTAGCCACCCATTCCCGGAAGAGGTCGGAGTTGGGATGATGCCCTATTGCAAGGAAGAACCCGTCCAGGGCGACTTCGAATTCGCTTCCGTCCTTGCGGACAAGACGAACCCCGGTTACGCCGTTCTCGTCGCCGAGCACCTCCTTGGTATTGCAGTTCCAAAGCACCTCTATCTTGGGATTCTCAAGAACCCTGCGGGCCGAGGCTTCCGATGCACGGAGGACGTCGCGGCGCACTATCATATAGACTTTGCTGCAGAGCCCGGCCAGATACGAAGCCTCTTCACAAGCGGTATCTCCCCCGCCGACCACGGCCGTAACTTTCTTGCGGTAGAAGAAGCCGTCACAGGTTGCGCAGGCGCTCACTCCCCTGCCGCGGAACTCCCTTTCGGAGGGTAGTCCGAGATACTTGGCAGTGGCTCCGGTCGCCACTATGAGGGCTTCCGCCCTGATAGCGGAGCCGTCGTCGAGCGTGACGGTGAAAGGACGGGAGCCGAGTTCGGCCTTGACGGCAATGCCGGTGCGTATGTCCGCACCGAGCTGCCTGGCCTGGTCGCGCATGGAGGTCATGAGCGTAAAGGCGTCCACTCCTCCGGGAAATCCGGGAAAATTCTCGACAAGGGTCGTCGTGGTAAGCTGTCCGCCAGGCTGCGGGCCTTCCAGCAGAACGGGATTGAGTCCGGCCCTGCATGCATAAATGGCTGCAGTATAGCCGGCAGGGCCTCCGCCCAGAATAAGGAGTCTTGCTTCTTCCATAGTTTGCAAAGATAAGTATTTTTGCGATATTTGCAGAGATGAAGAGGGCAAAGACCATACCAGACGAAGAACGTTTCCGGGCAATGCTCAAGAGCCACGGTATGAGGGCCACAGAAAGCCGCATGGCCGTGCACCGTGCGATGATGAAGCTCGAACATGCATGCGCAGAGCAGGTGGTCGAATATCTTGTAGCCGACCACGATGTGGCCGCTTCCGTTTCGTCCGTCTATCATGTCCTCCAGCAGATGGCGCAGGCAGGCATCTATGCCTACCGGATGAGCGCCGACAGCAAACGCTATTTCGACGTCTGCAACTATTCCCACGCCCATTTATACGACCGCAAGAACGGCACGTACAAGAATCTTCCCGACGGTCCGGTAAGGGAGGCCATCAACGCCCGCCTCAGGAAAACCCGCTTCCGCGGATATACCATCGAGGACGTGGACCTGCTGGTCGTATGCCATAAGAGAGGATCTTCACGTTAGGCTAAAAAACGAATCGATATGAAAGTCATCAATCTCGGCGAAAGCAATTCTGCTCTGAACTCATTTGTAGCGCAGATGCGCGACAGGAAAATCCAGAAAAACAGTCTTCTTTTCCGCACCAACCTCCACAGGACCGGTGAAATCTTCGCATACGAGATATCAAAGACTCTGAGCTACGTCCCCTCCGACGTGCAGACTCCCCTGGGCACCGCCCACATGCAGCTTTCCGACGACAAGATAGTGGTAGCCACCATCCTCAGGGCCGGTCTTCCGCTGCACGACGGCATCCTCTCGTTCTTCGACGGGGCCGAGAATGCTTTCCTGGCCGCCAAACGGATCTACGACGAAAACGACAAGTTCCTGGTGAACACCGAGTACTGCACAACTCCCCGGCTCGAAGGCAAGGTGCTCATCCTCGCCGACACCATGATGGCCACCGGCTCGTCTTTCGTGATGGCTTATGAAAGGCTCGTCGCCGAAGGAGGCAAGCCCGCGAAAACGCATCTGGTGTGTCCCATCTCATGTGTGGAAGCCGTAGAGCACCTGAAGAAAACGATGCCTCGCAGCGTTACGCTGTGGACAGCCGCCATAGACGAAGAACTCACGGGAAGGGCCTACGTAATCCCTGGCCTGGGGGATGCCGGCGACCTTGCCTACGGCGCCAAGCTATAGTTCCTTGCGCCAGCGGGCCAGCGGAATTCCAAGCTGGTCGCGGTATTTCGCAATGGTCCGGCGTGCAACCTTGTATCCGCGCTTTCCCATTTCTGACACAAGCTGCTCATCCGTGAGCGGCTTTTTCTTGTCCTCCGCATCCACGCACTCCTGCAGGGCTTTCTTGAGTTCGCGGGTGGACACCTCGTCTCCGTTCTTGTTCTCCATGCCCTCGGAGAAGAAATACTTGAGGGGGTAAATCCCGAAATGGGTCTCGATGTATTTGCTGTTCACCACGCGGCTTATGGTGCTGATGTCAAAACCGGTCTTCTCGGCAATGTCCTTGAGCACCATGGGACGAAGGCGCGTTTCGTCTCCTTCAAGGAAATAGTCGTGCTGGTAATCAAGTATGGCCTGCATGGTCTTCTGAAGCGTATTCTGCCTCTGTCGAAGGGCCTCTACAAACCATTTGGCCGAATCGATCTTCTGCCTCACAAAGGTGGCGGCCTCCTTTTCCGAACGATTGGCGGAACCGCGGCCCAAGGCGAGCATGTCGGCGTACTGGCGGTTCACCCTCACTTCCGGAATGCGGAAACGGGGCATGCTGAACGACAGTTCACCGTCTTCTTCCTCAAGCACGAAGTCGGGCACAATCTGCTGGGCCTGGTCGGAATAGGAATCGTCCAACTGGCCTCCCGGAGCGGGATTCAGACGCACTATCCTTGCCATCGCCTCCTTCAGCTGCTCCTCCGTCAGGGAAAGACGCGACATTATCTTGTGAAAATGCTTGTTGGTGAACTCCTCGAACTGCTCCGTAAGAATCCGGCGCGCCGTCTGCACATCCGGGGTGCTTTCCTCTCCTTCGAGCTGCAGCAGGAGGCACTCGCGAAGGTCGCGGGCCCCGACGCCTGCAGGTTCGAACTCCTGGATTACGGAGAGCACTTCCTCCACCTCTGATTCAGTCACTTCAAGCCCGGCGCGGAAGGCCATGTCGTCAACCAGGGATTCTATGTCCCTGCGCAGATAGCCGTCGCTGTCGAGGCTGCCTATGATGAATTCGCCTATCTGGCGCTTTCGGGCGTCGAGATTACGATAGCCGAGTTGATCGACAAGACTCTGCGTGAAACTCTCCTTCACGGAAAAGGTATTGTATTCTGGACGCGGATCCTTCCCCCAGTTGTTCACCTTGAAACGGTAGGCGGGGATGTCCCCGTCGTCATCTTTCATTTCGTCGATGGAGACGTCGCGGGCATCCTCTTCTTCGCGCCCCTCCTTTTCAGGATCGGGATCGGGGTCGAGAACGGGGTTTTCTTCAAGTTCGGCACGAATCTTCTGTTCAAGTTCCTGAACCGGAAGTTCTATGAGCTTGATAGTTTGGATCTGCAGCGGAGAGAGGCGCTGCGTCTGTTTAAGTTCCAGGCCTTGCTTCTGCATATCAGTTCTGTACGGGACGCAGCACTTTCAAGGTATCGACCTTGAATGCCGAAGTATTGCCAAGGGAAGGATAGCGGAAACGCTCCCTTACAATGAATGCCGAAGGAAAGTCCTTGCGGATAGTCTTCAGGGCGGCAAGAGCCTCGGATTTATTACGGTAGTCGCCCACAGTCACCTTGAAATAGGGATTCGCGAAACTGCGGTAGGCTGCCACTCCTGGATTCTTTACCTTGAAGCGGTACAGGGCGGCTTCACTTTCGCGGCGGGCCGTCTGGCTGTTGTCAAAGAAAATCCTTATCCTGTAGCCGCTTACCATCTGACGGGAGGCACTGCCTGCCTTCATGGACACGGCATTGCGCACGGCACCGCTCTGGTTTACGGAAACGCCGTCCGGCAGGACTTCAAAAATGTTCCGTCCGGCAAGGGTGGAATCCACCTCGGAAAGACGGGTGAACACCAGGGAATCGACATATTGATAACCAGCCGGAGCCGTTTGCGCAGAGAGCGCCACAGCCGCCGAAAGGAATGCTATTATGAGGGCCAAACGTTTCATTTTCGGGCTTTTTCCAGTAAAGATGCAAGAGGGATGCCAGTATAGACGAGGTCTTTGCCAATTCCGCCTACCACCGCACGTGCCGACAGGTCAACGGTATATTCGGAAGCATCGAACCTGCGGAGCAGGACTGCCATCTGCAGAAGGGTTACGGCGGAATCCAGCTGGCCGCTTACGGGCACCCTGTAAATCTGCTCCTTCCGGCCTGCCACGGCGATGTTCTCTCCTCTGGCATGGAAGATGGCGACGCTGTCACGCTTTACATCCGCCTTGAGATTCATGATATTGAAGGAGGGTGCCGGATTGTTTATGCCAAGATTCACCACGGCGTCGAAACTCTTGAGCCCGGTAGGGTTCACGGATTCCAGCGTCACTGACGTGATCTTGATCTGCTTGAACTTGTTCATGCAGCCTCCAAGAGACAGCAGGGCCACTGCAAGCAGGATAATTCTGACACCTCTTTTCATAATGTCCATTCTGCAAATATACGAAAAATCTCTATCTTTGCCGCTGCGATGAAGAAGGTTTACATTGAAACTTACGGCTGCCAGATGAACGTGGCCGACACGGAAGTCATTTTCTCGATTCTCTCCGGAGCAGGCTTCGAACGCACCGAAGACATAAGCGCGGCCGACGTCATCATGGCCAATACCTGTTCCATAAGGGACAACGCCGAGCAGCGCATCTGGGGGCGCATCGACAGTTTCAATACCGTCCGCAAAAGCAGACCTGGAACCGTCGTCGGCATACTCGGATGCATGGCGGAAAGGCTGAAGGACGCCCTTCTCGACAGCGGCAAGGTGGACCTTGTCGCCGGGCCGGACGCCTACCGCAACCTTCCCTCGCTGCTTGCCGCCATCTCCGACGGCCATCCCCAGATTGACGTGGAACTTTCCAGGGAGGAAACCTATGGGGACATCTCCCCCGTGAGGATAGACAAGGGCGGCGTCTCCGCTTTCATAAGCATCATGCGCGGCTGCAACAACGTATGCTCCTACTGCGTGGTTCCCTATACCCGCGGGGCGGAACGCAGCCGCGACTGGAAGTCGATAGTGCGCGAGGCCTGCGACTGCTTTGCCTCTGGTTATCGCGAGATTACGCTTCTGGGACAGAATGTAGATTCCTATCTGTTCGAAGACGTGGACTTTGCCGATCTTCTTGCAAAGGTGGCCGAAGTCTCCCCTCTTCTGAGAGTCCGCTTCTCCACTTCGCACCCCAAAGACATATCCGACAAACTCATCGAGACCATGGCCCGCTACCCCAACATCTGCCGCCAGATACATCTTCCGGTGCAGAGCGGCAGCGACCGCATCCTCGAAAAGATGCGCCGCCGCTACAACCGCGAGTGGTATCTGGGCAGGGTGCACAAGATCCGCGAGGTGATGCCGGACTGCGGAATCAGCACGGACGCCATCGTGGGCTTCTGCTCCGAAACCGAAGAGGAGTTCCGCGACACCCTGTCCCTGTTCGAAGAAGTGGGCTACGACAGCGCCTTCATGTTTTTCTATTCCGAAAGGCCGGGCACCCTTGCCGCAAGGAATTACCCGGACGATGTGCCACAGGAAGTGAAGAACCGCCGGCTCGAAGAGCTCATAGCGCTGCAGAACCGCCTTTCCCTGGAGAGCAACCGCCGCGATCTCGGACGCGAGTTCGAAGTGCTGGTTGAAGGCCCGTCAAAGAAGAATCCCGACGAACTCTGCGGCCGCAACAGCCAGGGCAAGATGTGCGTCTGGCCCGACACCTCGCACAAGCCCGGCGAGTACGTCCGTGTACGCGTGCTCGACTGCACCCAGGCCACGCTCCTCTGCCGCGAGGCATAAGGCCGGAAAGCCTGGGATACAAACGGAAAAAACCGGCGCGGCGCCTCCTTATACTCATATTTCAGCCTGAAGGTATTCCCCAATTCTCTGCTTCCATTGAGAAGAATGAGTTGCTAAGAGCACCTTGTGTCAGCTGGCTATTTAGCAGTTGACCTGATATACCGGAAATGCCTGCATACCCAACACCGATGTCCAATAACAGTTCCAACCCCAAACTATTCCCGGGGCTGAAATAGTAGCCTAAACTGAGATCGAAAGTAGTCTGTCGCCCCATCTCCTCGTAGAACTGTTCCCCACTACTGCAAGCTTGCTATTGTATCAATTCGGAAATGCATCAGTTTAACATTAACAAAAAGGTGACACATCGTATCATGATGTATCACCTTATATTTTTATTTTACTTTGTAACAATAGTAACCGCTTATTATATCGTCATATATGTTACATATCTGTATTTGAAGCGTCGTATTATCCAGTCTTGCGGCGGCCAAATAGGATTCACCGTTAGTATCCGTTAATTTGTAAGGGAAGACAATAGCATTGGTATCTTCTTTGTCAAACTCCCAATATCCTTCTATATCACCACCTCCATATCCAGATATGATTGCCTTGTTAGCGGAAAATGTAACCGTTAAGGTTCCATCATCTTTTTCACCTCCTACGACATGAGAAAACTCCACTTCGTAATAATAGTAGCTCAGCCACGTCCCAATAATAGAAACCTTATCTTCAGTAGAAGAGTTTGAACCGTTGTCTTTATTGCAGGAGACTAAACAAGCAAGCAAAGTAAAGACAAGAAATATTAATTGCTTTTTCATCAGACTGTTACGTTAAAGGTAAAAACCAATACTCAGACGAACAGTAAAAGGCAACTCAACTTTAATCTTATCAATCAGTTTATCAGTTTTGTGGTCTACATCTTTATATGGACTAGCATCCACTCCTGCTCCTAATGAAAAGAAAAACGTTTTCGATGCATCAAAATTGTAATCTACCCCTATTCCAGTCATAGCTGTGAGTCCAATATATTTTGAAACGACCGCACCACCATTAAGATACCAGAAAGGCATTAATCGGGCTGTTCCAAAGTAAAAACGTGTTTCACCAAGCAGAGACAAATTCAGAATCGGACGCTTATATTCAATATACTCCCACTCTCTATTCCATTTCTCGGCAACACCTCTAAAGGGAGTCATTAATTCCAGGCCTGCACTCGCACCTATCATCCAGTGTTCGGTCTTCCTATTAAGGAAGAGGCCACGGATTCCGAATTTCGAACTATTAGTAATATTATCCTCATGCTCATCAATCCAGTCATCGAGGGTCTCCGTAATCAACTCTAATCCATAGTGCTTTCCTTTTTGGGCATTAATTAATTTCTGTTTTTGAATCATCTTTTCTCGCGACAGCCTTAAGTACTCTTGGTACTCAACATCATCGGTAGGATTTTGAGCAATAGCAACGGTACTAATGCTAGCAAAAAGAAGGAAAAGAATCCCCTTGAACAACTTGGTCATGGTCATACGTATACTTTTTTTTGCGGCAGGCTCCTTGCTCGCATGTTTACAATACCAAAAGTGTGGAGCCTTCTTTAGCATCATTCTAACGGAGGTTTAGCAGAACCTTGACAGAAAAAAACTACAGATGCTCCACACTCGGCATTATATGGAGCACCCTCCCTTGCAGGAGTAGGTACGGCATAACCAATGCGCGAGCGGAAAGAATCATCGTAATCCCTCTGTCTTGTTGAAACTGCTAATTTCCGTTAGAGGACACGAACACTTTCGCTAATATGTATGCCGATAACTCGGCACTACAAAGATAATCTTTTTTTCTTTTACTTCAACTATTTAGGTTCACTTCTTGGCGTAGTGACAATAATTCCCTTACGGATGATGCATTTATCATTGATATAAGGCTTTTTCTCATTAATCCCAAGATTACGGAGCACGGAATAAGATATGCCGATTTGCTCCTTGGTCCATTTGTTTGTGAGGGCTTTGAGATTGCCGTAGTAATAGTGTTGGCCGTTTATTTCCAGATGGACAACGGACCGTTCTTGCTTTTTTTCTTTTCCATGAAATAATCATTTCTACAAAGGTATGAAAATGCGTATATTAAAAATAATCCTTGTATTTACAGCAGAAATAATAAAGACAGCAACAATGAAAAAGGTCGTAATATTTGCTCGGGTGAGCACTGATAGGCAGGAATATCTAAGGCAGGTGAATGAGCTGACGAACTATTGTAATAGGGTAGGTTGGACCGTTGAGGCTATCTTTTATAACAAGGTCAGCGGAGCCAAGACCATCGAAGAACGCGCGGAAATTCAGGACCTAATCCGTTATGTTGGAGAGCACGCGATAAGCCGCGTAGTGTGCCTTGAA
>CADBSV010000010.1 GCA_902797435.1 uncultured Bacteroidia bacterium | reverse complement strand
TATGCTTTCGTCATTTTTATGCTCACGATAATCTAAGATAATCGCAATTGTGGCTACAAGAATGACGATGATAAGAAAAACGTTAAAGATTATTTCCCAGGTTGCCATAGTATCTATTCCATTAAATTACGATTTATAATTCTATCCATTCCAAATCATCAGGGACAAAAACACGCCCGTGAAAGACGGATTCTGCTTCTTCTGTATACCTCTTGCGGCGCGATTCCAGCGTCTTGTCCTCTGTATGGTAGAGAATCAGGTTCTTAACTGCAAGTCCATCCTGTTTCAGTATCCCATTTCCGCCACCGGCATCCACCATCAGCTCCACTTCCTCACCGTTGTTAATGGTAAAACAGGTGTTGAAGCAACGGGTTGAGAGTGCGTTTCCCGTGCCAAGAAAGGTTATATAAACCTGCTCTCAGGCTGCTGGCCGTCGTGGGCTTTCCACATGCACTCGGTAATCTTCATGTCGGAGAAGACCGCCGTGAAAGAAGACTCCTCCGGAGAGCAGGCATAGATGCCGAAAGAAATCTCATCAGCTCCGGCATACATGTGGCAAATGCGCATCTGGCTGAAACTTACACCGTCTGTGGAGCATTCTATGCAATAATCGTCGGCACGGCGGGAGAATCGGTACCACATGGTCTTGACACCCGCGGGGATGGCTGTGGTGGCCCAGTCGGAGTATCCATTGTTCGTGGCGACGCTTCCAAGGTGCTGAAACTCAGAGTTCTCATACTCCACGGAGCCCTTCAGCCAGTTTTCGCTGTCGAGGTACATCACAATGCCGCACTGGTCGAAGCGCTGGTGGCTCTGAGTAAAGTCGGTTTTCACCACAAAGCTGAAGTACTGCTGCCTGGTCTTCATCTGCAGAACCGGGGCATTGTCGTTCCTGAAATGATAGTAGGTCCGTTGCCAGAGGTCTGTGTGCGGAGCGGTTGTGATGAAGATGGTGTCGCCTTTGATTTCACAGGCCGCCGGCTCCCTTGTCCACTGAAGCCGGTTGGGATTGATCTGTCCGCCGGAGGCAAGGGCTTCGGACACACTGTCGGTGAATTCAGGGGTTTTCTGAGTGGGATTCCCGCACGAAACCGCGCAGGTGCAGAATCCGATACAAATGCTTTTCAGGATATTATTCATGGGGTTGATGACTTAATTCTTTTATACACCAGGAAAAGGCCGCTGCAAGCCGTTTGTCACCGTCCTGGAAATGGCCTCCCGCATTCCAGACCAGGGTGCAGTTTTCATTCCCGAGTTGCGCTTTCAGCAGTTCATATTCGCCTCGCACGCTGTCTCCCACCCGTGCAATCGAGCGGTTCTTTACATGCTCCTCCTGATCTCCCAGGCTCAGGTACACTTTCTCCGCCTTCACAGGATGGTCTTTGGCAAAGTCCAGCCAGTCCTTGATCCAGAGGGAAGGGGAGGCTGCCGCTATGGCAGTAAAACGATCAGTCTGCGAAGAAGCCCAGATGGCAAAGAGCCCGCCAAGGGAGTATCCGCCGAGGATTATCGGAAGATTCCCGTATTCAGTTTCCAGCGCAGGCAGGAGTGATTCAGTTAAATAGCGAAGCGTTTCGCCGGTCCGGGTGCCTGCTTCGGGGTTGCGGTTTATGGCATCGTCATGCCATGGGGTAAGGTCCAAGTCCCAGTCGAAAATCTGGAATGCCGCCAAAACGAAGGGAATGCCGGTTGTCTGTGCAATCAAATCTGCAGTTCGGTCGAAAATGCTGCGCTCATGGCCTCCAAGCGTTTGAATAAGAATATATTCCGGTTTTGCGGAGGCTGAAATAAAGCATTCTCTCCCGTCTATAGTGCAAGTTCTGTGGCTCATTCCACACAAAGTTAGCATTATTTCCCATAATCTCACTTGCAGGATGAACTATACTGCTCATCACTCACAGGCTCCAGCCACTCGTTGGAAGCGCCTTCCTGCACGTCTTTGTGGTAGGTCAGGTGTTGCATCCAGCTGTCGGCTGCGGCTCCGTGCCAGTGTTTGGCGCCTTCCGGAATCTCGATGATGGTGCCGGGAACGAGCTGTACGGACGGTTTTCCCCATTCCTGATACCAGCCGCGGCCGGCAACGCATATAAGAACCTGGACCTGCTTGTGGTGGATATGCCAGTTGTTGCGGCAGCCGGGCTCGAAGGTGACGTTGGCAATTCCGCCCTCCAGCGGGGCCAGATAACTGTTGCCGGTGAAGTACCTGGCATAAGCGGTGTTGGGCTGTCCTTTGGGCCAAATGGAGAAATCTACGGTTTGCACAGGGGAATGGGCATCTCCGAGAACGGCCTTGAGTGCACCGCGGAGGCGCTCAGCTTCGGCCAGGCCGACTTTTTCTTCCAGCAGTGCGGGCAGTGCACGGAGTTCAGCATCGCTTACACCCATATTGCGGGCGCCGGAGACATGGGCCACGAGCTGTGGCTCGCAGCCGGGCAGGGCGGAAATGGCGCTGACGGTGACAATCTCGCGGTCGGCGAAACTGAGGTTGTTGCGGGCGAAAATATCTCCGAAAAGGTGCGCCTTGAGGTAATAGTCGGTTGCGGGAACAAAACTGTAGCTGAAGGGCCTGCCAGTCAGTTGAGTCTGCACGGCCGTACCCTTTTTGAGGGCATCATAACCTGAAGGAAGGGGATCGGCATCCTTGCCGGGATTGTCCTGGATTCCAGCCGCTTGCCTGGCAGTCAGAACCCGCTGGAGCGTCCCCAGTGCATTGAGCGAACGCGGGAAACCGGTATAGGCATAAAGTTGCGAAAGCGCCTCCTTGGCTTCGCTTATAGTCAGGCCATTGTCAAGCGCTTCGGCAGCTGCTTTCTCGAGACCGGCCTGGTCGCCCTTTGCTTCCAGCGCCGCGATGACGGCAAGTCCCTGCCGACGGGGTGTAAGTGCGTTTTCCATATTCTGTGCGTTCATTGTCAAACAACTAAGCAAAAAAGATGCTATTAAAATTCGTTTCATCTGATGGCGGATTTATTCAGTGGCGCGGAAACCATGGGGTTCGTGTCGATGAGTTGCAGGGATCGGCCTTGTCCTGCATTGAGAACAGGCGGGAAATGTTGGCATCATTATAGAATCATCATCTTGTTCACTTGCGAAATCAGTTCGGCGGTATTGGATACGTCGAATTTTACGAGCAATTTCTTACGATACCACTTG
>CADBSV010000009.1 GCA_902797435.1 uncultured Bacteroidia bacterium | reverse complement strand
TTTCCATCCCATGGGCTTTCACGGCCTCCATGTAGGAGTCCGGAATCATGTGGCAATGGATGTCAATCTGGGCCGACACGAAGGAGGAAGTCAGTATCATTGATGTCAGGCAGACCAAAAATTGTTTTGTCATTTTATTTGCGCTTTTACACCAGCCGCTTCCAGCCAGGATTTCAATTGGTCGGCTGTTTTTCCGTTCAGCCTGTCTCCGTTTTTCCACGTGATGTCCGGGTATGCGGCCTTCAATTCTGAAGCTGCGGAGGGTATCCCTGTGGAACCGGAAGTAATGAACGGGACAATAGTCTTTCCTTTGAAAGAATAAGCATCCAGGAACGAGAAGACCACTCTGGGAGCTTTTCCGTACCAGATTGGAAATCCCAGCAGGATGACGTCGTAGGTGTCCGGATTATCGAGGCTTTTTTTGATGGCCGGCCTTGTCGATGCCGGTCCATACTGCTCCTTGTAGGCGCGGGTGCTCTCATCATAATAGGTGTTGTTCTCGTTGCCGTAGGGCGTCTCCGGTTCAATCAGATACAAGGTTCCTCCAGAGAGATCGGCCAGAGAAGATGCAACGGCTTTAGTATTCCCGGTGAATGAGAAACATGCAACCAGGACTTTTGCTTCTTGCGGCTCCGCCGGGGGATTATCCTCACCTGAAGGTGTCTTCACTACAGGATCTTTGCTGCAGGACGCAAGGACGGCCAGCAAGGAAACAAGAAGAAACAGGGTATGTTTGAAATGCTTCATATTATTCCATCGTATGTTCCCAGTCGCCTCGGGTGTTGATGCCGGCTGCATCGGCGAGAGCTTCCAGGAGGGTGATTTCTTCGGGGGTAAGGACGGTGTCCATTACCTGTGCGGCTTCCAGGACATGACGTTCCTTGGTGGCGCCGATGATGGGCATGGTGCCTTTGGAGAGGGCCCAGGCAATGCCCACCTGCGAGCAGGAGATGCCATATTTTGCCCCTATTTCCTTCATGGCATCGGTGAGGGCGGTGAGCTGGCCAAGGACGGGGTTGTACTTCTGACCGCGGTCGCTGTCGGCAGGGAGTGGATTCTGGACATTGTACTTACCGGAAAGTGCGCCTTGTTCCAGCACCATGTATGCCCAGAACTGGATGCCGTTCTCCTTGCAGTAATCCAGCACGCCGCCTTTCTCTGAGGAACGGTACAGCAGACTGAAATGGTTCTGCACGGCGCTTACCTTGAATCCTGCCTCGCCGAGGATTTCATTGGCACGGCGCATTTCCCTGATGTTGTGGTTGGAAACACCCACCTTGCGCACCTTGCCGCTCTGAAGCAGAGGGATAAGTCCCGGAGTCCAGCGCTCCACGTCCATCGGATTGTGAATCCAGTACATGTCGATGTAATCCAGCCCCATGCGTTCCAGGGAGGCTTCGGCCATCTTGACTACGTCGTTGTCATACATCTGGGCCATCTGAGGCGTGAACTTGGTGGAAATCTGTACGTCTTCCCGTTTATAGGCCGATGCCAGATGCCCAAGGATCCGCTCCGATTCTCCCATGCCGTAGGCCGTTGCCGTGTCCCAGAGGTTGAGCCCCGCGCCCATGGCGGCGTCAAAGACGGGTTTAAGGTTGTTTTCATCGGTGGTGCTGCCAAAGACGGTGTCTCCACCGAACATCCCGGCGCCCCAGGCCCAGGTTCCAAGTGCTATTTTTGTCTCTTTCATAAAGTGCTTGTTTTCTTCGATACAAAGGTCGGGGATTTCTCCCGAAAGGGACTTAACAGATTTACGGATTTACCTATCAATTTTACGGAATCTGCATCCTTTTTTGTAACTTAGAGGCGTGGAAAAGGTCCTTCATGTTCAATCTGTCAATGACTACGCCCGCTATGTGGGGGCTCCGGTTCTGCATCCGCTGGTGAGCGTAATCCATTACGACGAGTTGGAGCAATGTCGTCACGCTCTGTGCGAGTATGGCGTCTATGGCCTTTTCCTCATGAAAGAGAGCCCCTATACCATACAATATGGCGGCGCCAGCCATGAGGTGCAGGCCGGATCATTGATGTGTGTTGCGCCCGGGCAGAAAGGGGGAGTCACCGACAACGGGGAAATCATTCACATCAAGGGCTGGGTCCTGCTTTTCCATCAGGATTTTCTGCCCGGAACCACCTTGGAGCGTCTCATCAAGGATTACCACTTCTTCTCATACTACAGCAACGAGGCCCTCCTTCCCACGCAGGAAGAATGGCTCCGCCTGGAGCGCTGCATCGCCGCTATCCGAAAAGAACTCGTGGAATTCCCGGAGGACCCTCATCTCCGGCGCATCGTCCTGTCCTATATATCCCTTCTTCTGGAACTTGCCGCACGCTATTACGAGCGTCAGTTCCAAGTGGCCCGGAAAGATGATTTCGGCCGAAAAATAGATACGGCACTTGAACGCTATTATGCCGAAGGAAGGCAGGTCCGTGACGGAGTCCCCGGCGTCCGGTACTGCGCCGGCGAACTTTGCCTTTCGCCCAACTATTTCGGAGACCTTGTCCGCGCCCGTACCGGCGAAAGCGCCTCGCGGTATATCCGGCGATACCTGATGGAAAAAGCCCGTGGAATGCTGCTGGAAGGCGGGTCTGTCTCCGCCGTTTCCGATGCCCTTGGCTTTGAATACCCTCAGCACTTCACCCGCATGTTCAAAAAGGAGTTCGGCGTTGCGCCGAGCAAAGTCCATTAGGCGGTTCGCCAAAGTGCACCATATTTCGTTGCCGTATTGCACAAGGTGGAACTTTATGCCTTGGACCTTGTACATGAATCCTGCTTCCAGGCCGCACGGTGTACAAGGTCCCCGACTTGTTTTGCCACCTTGTGTGCAACGAGTGTCTCTACAATATCGACTTCATCCGCACCCGGACACTTTGCCAGGGCGGAGAGAAATATGGAAATATAGAGAATTCGATAATTTCTTGAGAAAAATCGATAACGGGATGTTCGGCAAAAACACCGTACTTTGCACCGGTTAATTTATTACGACTATGGCAAAGACACTTATCGCATTCTATTCACGCCGCGGGCAGAACTATGTTGACGGCAGCATCCGAAACCTTGCAAAAGGCAATAATGATGTCATTGTGGAGAAAATCAAGGCCCAGCTTCCTGATGCCGATGTTTTCCAGATAGATACCGTCAAGAAGTACTCTCCGGACTATATGGTCTGCATTGAGGAAGCCAAAGAGGAACTCCGGGCAAAGGCTCGTCCGGAACTTACCGCCAAGGTGGAAAACATGGACCAGTACGACACCATTATCCTGGGCTATCCCAATTGGTGGGGCCTTCCGCCGATGGCCGTATTCTCCTTCCTTGAGAGTTATAACTTTGCCGGAAAGAAGATAGTTCCGTTCTGCTCCCATGAAGGCAGCGGCCTTGGCGGCAGCATCCGTCAGATCAAGATGACCGTTCCGGATGCCAATCTTACCACAGGCGTAGCCATCCATGGAGCCGCCGCCTCCCATTGTGACCGTGAAGTTAAACTTATCATCGAACAAGCCAAATGAAACGCATCATCCTTACAGCAATCCTTGCCCTTGCAGCGCTTTCTGCATCGGCCCAGACCCTGGTGGTTTATTATTCCCGCACAGGACAGAATTACACCTCCGACGGCATCGTTAATCTGAAAGTGGGCAACACTGCCGTTGTTGCGAAGCAGATTCAGAAACTGACCGGAGCCGATATTTTCCAATTGGAAACCGTCAGACAGTACGCTGCCGATTACTATGAGTGCACTCAGGAAGCCAAAGAAGAACTGAATGCCAAGGCCCGTCCGGAACTGAAGGCCGATATCGACATTTCAAAGTATGACACCATCTATCTCGGCTGGCCCTGCTGGTGGGGAACTTACCCCATGTGCGTAGCCACCTTCCTGGAGGCCCACGACTGGACAGGAAAGACCGTGATTCCGTTCACAACCCACGAGGGGAGCGGTTTCGGCAGCGGCCTTCGTGACCTCAAGGCAGCAATTCCTTCCGCAACGGTTAAGAAGGGGCTCTCCATCCAAGGATCCAAGGTGGGGACTGCCGGAAAACAGATTGAAGAATTCGTTAAAGGCAAGTAAGGAAATTTTGATAAGCGAGAAATCTTCCGTACCTTCGTTGGTATGGAAGATTTTTTGATATTCAATACCATGGGTGACGGAAAATATCCGGATGCCTATAAGGAAAATTATCACTGCCACATCCTGTGCCGAAGCGGGGAGATGCGTTTTGAAGCCATGGGGAAGCCGTTTGCGGCCGGCTCAGGAGACCTCGTCATCTGGCAGATGACAACGTTCATCTCAAACGTAAGTTATTCGGCCGATTTTGATGCAGATATCCTCTTGATATCAAATCCTTTCCTCAATCTTTACAATCCGGAGCAGGTCTGGGCCACCAAGGGATATGTCTATATCAAAACCCATCCGGTTTTCCATCTGGAGGCTGACGAATGGGATATCATCGAGGCCGATTTCTCCCAGTTCTGGCGCAGAATCCACTCCGGGCGTGTCATCTTCCATGACGAACTTGTGGGCCGAGTATTCCAGCTTCTTCTCATGGATATGTGGGACATTTACTCCCGAGAAATGGAAAAGGCCGACACCGATGAGAATTCGGCCAGACTCTTTATGCGTTTCCTCACGCTCGTTCAGCAGAATTGCCGGGAGAGCAGGGAAGTGGCCTGGTATGCCTCCGAGCTCTGCGTAACGCCCAAATACCTGTCGGCTATCTGCCAGAAAATCACCGGCAAGAGCGCCTTGCACTGGATAGAGTATTATGCCGTCCATGAGAT
>CADBSV010000008.1 GCA_902797435.1 uncultured Bacteroidia bacterium | reverse complement strand
TAAAAATCAACCTGCTCGCAGTGAGCAGGTTGAAATTAACAAGTAGCTGTAAACCAGTTATTTACCGAAAACGGGTAAACTTATGATAACCGGGATAGCACGGGGAGCCGTCAGTGGATTTCGATCTGGCGGACTGACTTCGCGGCCTGGCTCGGAGTGAGCTTCGGGATGACGATGTTAAGCACGCCGTGTTCCATGGATGCGGTTATCTTTTCGATATCGGCATTCTCAGGAAGAGCGAACTCCTGATGGAACTGCTCGTAGGAGAATTCCCTGCGCAGGAAGCGCTCGTGCTTACGTTCCTCCTTTTTCTCCTGCTTCTTTTCCATGTGCAGGACAAGGTTCCCTTCCTGGTCGAGGTTGATTTTGAAGTCGTCCTTGGTAAGACCCGGTGCGGCCACTTCAACATCATATTCTTTTTCGTTTTCCTTTACATTGATTGCCGGGGCCGTGTAGTTTGCCCTTTCCATCCAGCGGTTGTCGAAGAAATCATTGAAGATTTCCGGCAGCCAACCCTCGTTCATTCTTCTCTCTGGTACCATAATATAAATCTCCTTTTATTAGTTTTCTTCTCCGGCCTTCCGGGGGCCGTTCCCGGCAAGCCTGCATCATTCAGGGCTTGCATAATGAGGTAAGGCAAAGTGCGGACCAGTGACAAATTGTCAAAACGGCGAGGGTTCTTCCCTCAAAATAACTATCTTAGCAGTCAGGTAAGATATGACTAACCACAAATTGAGATGAAAAGACTTTACAGGAATCTGGCTGCAGCCATAGTAGCAGCATCTTGCACATTATTCTTTATGGCCTGCAGCGGCATCACCGGGCAGGAAAACGAGGGGAATACAGCCGGCAATCAGCAAGAGAGCACTCAAGGCGGAGACGATGCAGGCAGCGAAGAAAATGGAGGAAACGGAGGCGAAAACGGAGGTGGTGGAAATGGAGGTGAAAACGGAGGAGGCAACGGAGAGGGAACCGGCAGATACGACGCCCCGCAGCTCATTGACCTCGGTCTTCCGAGCGGAACCCAATGGGCCGCTTCCGACTTGGGCAGTACAGACCCTCTCGTTCCCGGCGACAGCTTCTTCTGGGGAGAAACAGAGGCCAGTACATCTTCTTCATATTCAAACAAATACTGGGAATATGACGGAGAGCATGGCTACGCCGCCAAGTACTCGGTGAACATGCGGCAAGGCAGGCTGCTCGACATGAAAACCGTGCTTGAAGCAGGCGATGATGCCGCAGCAGTGAATCTCGGAGACGGCTGGCGCACACCCGACAAAGAGGCATGGGAGGAACTTTTCGAGAATTGTGACATCAGTCAGCAGTTTTCGGCTTCAGGAGACCTCGAAGCCTATGTCTATACCAGCCGCATCAACGGCAAATCCATCACTTTCCACACAAACGGCGGATGCTACCTGGGAGGCTCCGACAACGGACATTCAAGATACATGAGCTCGAATCTTGTGGCCCAGGGAGAACGCGCCATACTCAACAACGGAATCTATGCCCTTGACATGGGATTCAGCGCTTACGAAGTTTCCGGAGGCAATTTCCGCGATTCCAGAATGAACATCCGCCCGGTTTTCGGCGGAGAAAACAAGGGAATAGGCCTTCCCCTGCACGTTTCCGAGAATCCCGGAATCTCCGGAAGCACTCTCACAATAGGCACAAGCGCACTGTTTGAAGAAGACTTTGCCCAGTGGAACGAATACCATTATTACGTCCGCCTGTTCGACAGCCCCGACAGGGACGATTACTGCGCCGAAACGGAGGTGACGCGAAACGGGAATGCTTCGTTTACCGTTTCCCCCGGAACCACATACTACTATCTGGCCCGTTTCGTAGCCAAAAAGCGTGAAGGAGGCTATACCTATGTATGGGAAGGGTGCAGCGAGGTACGTTCGCTGACCATAGGACAATAAAGGCGCTCAGCCCCTGCGCAGAAGCACTACCGCCCAGGATTCACAGCCCTCGCCGCGTCCCACGAAGCCAAGGCGTTCCGTGGTGGTGGCCTTGACGCTTACCTGGTCTTTCTCGATGTCCATGACAGAAGCGAGGACATCGCGCATGCGGGCGATGTATGGACCTATCTTCGGGGCCTGCAGGGCGATGGTGATGTCGGCATTGGAAACCTCCCAGCCCTTTTCCCTTATGCGCTCCATGACGATGCGAAGGAGGTCTTTGCTGTCGGCATCCTTCCACTCGGAAGAAGTGTCGGGAAAGAGTTTCCCGATGTCACCCAGAGCGGCAGCGCCCAGGAGGGCGTCACACAGGGCGTGAATGGCCACATCGCCGTCGGAATGGGCGACGAAACCGAATTCTGAAGGGACGTGAACACCGGCAAGCCACATGGGAAGACCGGCTTCTATGCGGTGAACGTCGTATCCTTGTCCTATTCTGAAATCCATACTCCGCAAAAATACGTAATTTTTGATTACATTTGTAAGATATAGTTTGAAACGGACCGCCATGGCATTATTCAATTTCTTTGGAGAAACGGAACACAGGACTTACAATCACAAGCCCATCTACTACGACGCAGAAAAGGAAAAGCGGCGCAAGTACTTCGGTGCCGTGGACGGAAGCGACAAAAAAGAAGGGTACGTACCCGGAAGCTACATCCGCGGGGCATTTAGGGACGGGAACTACAAACGGACCCGCACCCCCATGAAGACCGTGCAGACCATCATCGGCATCATTACCCTCCTGCTGGTGGCGGGGGTCATATTCTTCTTCCTCAAACTCTACCCCTATCTTTTCGCATAATGAAAAAGCTGCACATACTGCCCGCACAGATAGCAAACATGATAGCCGCCGGAGAGGTGGTGGGGCGTCCGGCTTCGGTGGTCAAGGAACTTATGGAGAATGCCGTGGACGCAGGCGCCACCGACGTGAAGGTGGTGGCCTCCGATGCCGGGAGAACCCTCATCCAGGTGATAGACAACGGCAGCGGAATGAGTCCCGCCGACGCCGTGCTCTGTTTTGAAAGGCACGCCACCTCGAAAATCGAGAGTGCGGACGACCTTTCGGCAATATCGAGCTACGGGTTCCGCGGAGAAGCGCTCGCCAGCATCGCGGCAGTGTCCGAAGTGACGCTGCGCACCCGCAGGGCATCGGACGAAACGGGCACACAGGTAGTAATCGGCGGGACAGGCGGCAGTCTCAGGACTTCTTCAGTGATAACGCCCGCCGGCAGCAATTTCGCGGTGCGGAACCTTTTCTACAACACCCCTGCAAGACGCAAGTTCCTCAAAAGCGACAACGTGGAACTGAAGCACATAGTGGAAGAGTTCACGCGGGTGGCGCTCACCAGGCCGGAGATTGCCTTCAGCCTGCGCTCGAACGACCGCGACCTCTACCAGCTGCGGCCTGCCAAATCGCTGAAATTCAGGATACTCGATCTTCTTGGCAGCGGCGTGGCCGATGATATCCTGGACCTCTCCGCCGACACCACAACAGTCAAAGTGTCCGGCTTTCTCGCAAGGCCTCAGAGCGCACGCAAGACGGTAGCCAACCAGTATTTTTTCATAAACGGAAGATACTTCGGGAGCGGGTATCTGAGAAAGGCGGTACTCAAGGGCTACGAAGGCTTCATCCCCTCGGAAGCCCAGCCTTCGTGGTTCATCTGGCTGGAGACAGACCCCGCATCGGTGGACGTTAACATCTCCCCGACAAAGAGCGAGGTGAAGTTTGAAGACGAAAGCATTGTCTTCCAGATACTTTACGCCTGCGTAAAGGAAACTCTCGGGCGCAATTCATTCGGGGACGGCATCGACTTCGACGCCGCCGCAGACGTGCAGATGCCGGTGATAGGCAGAAACTTCAATGCCATCCACGGCGATATCCCCTCTCCGCAGCCGGAACTGGATCCCACTTACGACCCGTTCGCAACGCCGGGCGGATTTCCCGGAACGGAGAGCATCCCCGTCGACGGGCAGGAAAAGATGGTGGAAAACCGGGGCGGGGGGAACTTTTCTTCCTGGCAGAAGGAACGCCGCCCTGAAGGCACGGCTGCACTGTTCGACCCTTATCCCGCAGAAAAATCGCCCAAGGTTCTAATAATCAAAGGGAAATATATTGTCTCTCAAGCCGCTTCGGGGCTTCTTGTAGTAAATATCCGCAGGGCTGCCGAAAGGGTTGCATACGAAAAGGCGCTCGCCGCCCTTGGCAAAAACGCCCACGTCAGCCAGAAGGCACTTTTCCCGGTGGCGGTGCAGGTTGGCCAGCAGGCCCGTCTTCTCTTTGAAGGCCAGGCAGATACCCTCGCCTCCCTCGGCTTCGACATCTCATCTTTCGGAAACGACACCGTGGTGGTGAACGGCGTTCCGGAAGGCGTCTCCTGCGAACCGGGCAAGGTGGAGCAGATGATTCAGGACATGGTCCTCATCCTCTCCGACTCCCCTTCCGGAAAGCTTCCGGACACTGTCTATCCGGCCATAGCCTCCAAATTCGCCACGCTCGAATCCATGGGCTTCACGGTAACTACCCCTAACGAGGCCCAGACGCTTCTGGATAACCTGTTCGCCTGCGAAAACGCAGAACTCACCCCTGGAGGACGGCGTATCGTAAGCATACTTACTACTGAAGAACTCGATAAAAAATTCTAAAACATGCCCTATTACCAACAAAGCCGGCCGCAGATTCCCACGGTAACGCGCAATATCATAATAATCAATGTGATATTATATATAGCCACCATCATAAACAAGAACTTCATGGTGGAAACTTTCGGGCTGTTCTACCCAGCATCCGCATGGTTCCGCTGGTGGCAGCCCCTTACCCACATGTTCATGCACGGCGGGTTCTGGCATCTGTTCTTCAATATGTACACCCTGCTTATATTCGGCATGGCGGTAGAACAGACCATCGGATCGAAAAAGTTTCTCATATACTATTTTGTATGCGGACTCGGCGCAGCCGCGCTTCATACCGGAGTGCAGTACCTGCAGGCCGTTACGTATATGAACCAGATTGCGGAAGGGGTGGCGTCGGCGGCCTCGTCCTATGCAATGCTCAAGGCAGTTCCCACCGTAGGGGCATCGGGAGCCATCTACGGCGTGCTTCTGGGCTACGCTTTCCTTTATCCGCAGAACCGGATGACCCTGCTCTTCCCGCCGATAACCCTGTCGGCAAAATGGATGGTGCTCATCTTCCTTGGCATAGAACTGCTCACCGGGGTTACGGGAACACTTGACGGGGTAGCTCACTTTGCACATCTGGGAGGCGCACTGCTGGGATGGATAATGATGGTTTTCTGGAAGAAAAACGGAAGTCTTTATAATCAGGGCTGGTAAAATGGATTTAAGCATTATCATAAACGAAGCGCTTGAAGTGCTGAAACAGGGCGGAGTCATACTCTACCCCACCGATACTGTCTGGGGGATAGGGTGTGACGCCTGCAACGAAGACGCGGTCCGGAAAGTGTTCGCGCTCAAAAGGCGCAGCGGCGCCAAGTCGCTTGTGCTTCTGGCGAGCGACCTGGACATGGTGGCCCGTTACGTGAACAGGATTCCGCCTATGGCGATAGACCTCGTGGAGGTGAATGACGCTCCTATGACGCTTATCTACCCCGGGGCGGCAGTGCAGACCGGGCAGGCAGGAAGAGCCGCTCTGGCACCCTCGGTCGTGGCGGAAGACGGTTCCGTGGGGATACGCATCCCGAGAGTCGCCGCAGCCGCGGAAGACGACAGGCCGGTTTCGGCGGGCGCAATATTCTGCAACAAGCTGATTTTCAAGCTGCACCGCCCGCTTGTGAGCACTTCGGCCAATATCTCCGGGGAACCGGCCCCGTCGGTTTTCGGGGAAATTTCGGACGAGATAAGAAACGGGGCCGACTATGTGGTGCCGGCAGCGGCATCGGGCATCTTCGGACAGGCTGCGGTGCGTTTCGACGACACTGCTTCGGGCAGGGCGTCCCAGATTATCAAACTCGGGCTCGACGGCGAAGTCGAGATTATCAGGGAATAACGATGGAAATCTTCTATTCGGCCGATATTCAGGATGGTATTCTAAGGCTCGATGCCGAGGAGGCCGGCCACTGCATGCGTGTGCTCAGGCATCGTCCGGGAGACGCAGTGAGTGTAATGGATGGCCGTGGGAATCTCTACCACGGCTGCATTCTCGAAGGGGATTCGGGAGGTGCCGCCGTGCGCATCGATTCCATTGAAAAGAATTGGCATTCACATCCTTACCATCTTACTCTGGCCGTATGTCCCACAAAGAATCCAGACCGCTATGAATGGATGGCGGAAAAGGCGACCGAAGTTGGGCTTGACAGGCTCGTTCCGGTGATTGGCGAAAGGTCGGAGAGGAAGTTCTTAGGAAAGGAGCAGAGGCTGCAAAGGGTACTTCTCTCTGCGGCAAAACAGAGCCTGAAAGGAGCCGTGCCGGAATTGGCGAAGGCCGTGAGCGTGAAAGAGTTTGTGGCAGGATGCGGCCCGGCAGGTCGGCAGCTGCGCCTCATTGCCTATTGCTCGGACGAAGTGCAGCCGCGCTCGTCTATAATGCAGGAGTTGCGGGAATTCTGGGGGAAGGTTGAGAATCCCGAAATAATTGTTCTCATAGGCCCCGAAGGGGATTTTTCACCGGAAGAAGTGCGCACGGCCATGGAGGCCGGATTCATTCCGGTAAGTCTCGGGGAGTCGCGCCTTCGGACGGAAACCGCTGCCGTAACCGCAGCCGAAGCAGTGTATCTGAGTCTGTTATGAATTGCAAGTCGCTGATATTGGCTGCAGTCCTGCTGCCGGCTCTGTGGTCTTGCCGGAGGCAGGGCGGATATACCCAAATCGGAGGATATGCGCAGGGAGGGACATGGAGCGTAAAATACAATACTATGGGCGTAAAGGCTCGCCCCGGTGAAGTTCAGGCAGGCGTGGAGAGCATACTCCAGGACATCGACCGCACACTCAGCGGATACAACAAGAATTCGGAGCTGTCACGTCTCAATGCCGGTGACACAATAAAGCCGAGCGGGATGCTCATCAGGATGTACGACCGCTGCCACGAGCTGTGGGTGGAAACCGGAGGAGCATTCGACGCCGCCGCGGGGCCGCTTTTCGACATTTGGGGATTCGGGTTCAGGAACGGATCGAACCCTTCGGAAGAGCAGATTGCGGCGGCCATCTCCGTCAGCGGAATGGGGCGACTGGTGCCAAGGATGGAGGATGCCCTGCTGCCTGACGGACGGCTCTGCGCATCACGGCTTTTGGCAAACGGCGGCTCCTTGGAAACTGTCCCTGCAGAAGGACTTCCCCAGCTCAATTTCAACGCTGTCGCCCAGGGGTACAGCTGCGACACAGTAGCATCTTACCTCTCCAATCTGGGAGTGAAGGACATGCTGGTGGACATCGGGGAGATTATCTGCCGGGGAGAAGGCCCGTCAGGGAAACCCTGGCGTATAGGAGTTGACAGGCCTTCGGACGGCAACAACACCCCCGGAGAGGACATCGACGGCATCTGGGAATCGGCCGGAACAGCCAGGGAGGAGGATGGCTGCGGGATGCCTTTCCAGGGAATCGTCACCAGCGGAAACTACCGCAAATTCTATATTGTGGACGGAGTAAAATACGCACATACGATAGATCCCCGCACAGGAAAGCCTGCCAGAAACAGCCTTCTGAGCGCAACCATCGTAGCCCCTACCGCCTGGCTGGCCGATGCAATGGCCACATACTGCATGGTCATAGGGCTGGAAAAGGCCAAGGAATATATCCAGGGCAATCCACAGCTGGAAGGATACCTCATCTACTCCTCCCCGGGAGACGGTTCCATGGCGGAATGGAGAAGCGACGGCTTCTAATTGCACGGTCCTTTTGAACCGTTTTCCATAAACAACTGATTTACAGTAACTTGCCGATTTCAACCTGCTCGCCGGCGAGCAGGTTGATTTTTATAAAACGCTGATTACTTGCATTTTACAGAAAACGGCAGACAGATTAAAGGCAGGAGACGTATCGGACAGGAGAGTTTTTTCTATCTTTGCAATATGGCAAAGGCGAAAACTGTTTGGTATTGCACCTCCTGCGGTAACGAATATCCGCAGTTCCTTGGAAAATGCCCCGCATGCGGCGAATGGAACACCCTGAAAGAGATGGAGATAGCTCCGTCCACAGCCGGCGGCAAAGGCTCTCGGAGCAGGGGCGGCATCGTCTCCGGCGAAGCCCGTAAACCTTTGCGTCTTAACGAGATAGATTTTCGTAACGAAGAGAGGCTAAGCCTTGGGATGGCCGAGGTGGACCGTCTGCTCGGTGGCGGAATAGTTCCCGGCTCGCTGGTCCTCATAGGCGGCGAACCCGGAATAGGAAAGAGCACCCTGAGCCTTCAGATTCCCTTGGCGAATCCCCGTCTGCGCACACTCTATGTAAGCGGCGAGGAAAGCGCTAAACAGGTGAAGATGAGGGCGGAACGGCTCGCTGCGGGCATCGCAGACGGAAAGCAAAAGCAGGATGAAGCAGAGGGCATCTCCATCTTCTGCGAAACCCTCATCGAGGACATCATAGCTGAAGCGGAGCAGTCGAAACCGGACCTTATGATAGTGGATTCGGTGCAGACCATGTACTCGGCAGCCATCGACTCCACTCCCGGCAGCGTATCGCAGATTAAAGAAGTGGCGGCCATGCTGCTCCGGTTCGCAAAGAAGAGCGGCATTCCCGTCATCCTCATAGGCCACATCACCAAGGACGGCTATATCGCCGGCCCCAAGATACTCGAGCACATAGTGGATGCAGTGCTGCAGTTCGAAGGGGAGAATCGCGGAAGCTACCGCATACTGAGGTCCATTAAGAACCGCTTCGGAAGCACTTCGGAGATAGCCGTCTTCGAGATGACCGGCGCAGGGCTCCGGGAAGTGGCAAACCCATCCGAGCTGCTTATTCCGATGCATGAGGCGGGGCTGAGCGGCACGGCCATCTGCGCCACCCTCGACGGCACCAGGCCCCTGCTGTTCGAAGTGCAGGCTCTGGTATCGTCGGCCGTTTACGGCACCGCGCAACGCAGCGCAACCGGCTTCGACACAAGGCGCCTTAACATGCTGCTGGCCGTACTGGAAAAGAGAGCCGGTTTCCATCTGGCCGCAAAGGACGTGTTCCTGAACATGGCCGGAGGGCTCAAGGTAAGCGACCCGGCGGCCGATCTTGCCGTGGTATGCGCAGTGCTTTCGAGCAACTTCGATTTCGCCCTTCCGGGAGATGTGTGTTTTGCCGGAGAAGTTGGCCTGAGCGGGGAGATACGGCCTGTCGCGCAGTGCGAAAGGCGCATTTCAGAAGCTGCCAGGCTGGGGTTCAAGAAGGTTTTCGTGAGCGCTTTCGAGAAACTTGGTCCAGTCCGTGAGAATGGGACCGGAGCCGAAGGGAGCGCTTCTTCCGGGGTGAACGGCATAAGGGTAGTGAAGGTTGCCGATGTACCCGAACTCGTAAAGAAACTCTTTAAGTAGAATGCAAAAAAAAAACCGGCTCGAGCGAGTCGGTTTTCTTTGCCTTTAAGGATGCGGAGAACTAGTTGTTCTTGATAGCGTCCTTTGCCTTGTCGGCTGCGGTTTCGATGGCGGTCTTGGCGACATCTTCGGCAGCATCCTTGGCGGCGTCCTTCACAGTGGGTTCTGCGGGGGCGACCTCAGTGGCAGCGGGTTCTGCGGGAGCGGCTTCCTTGGAGGCCTTCTTGTTTCCGCAAGATGCAACACAAAGTGTGAGGGCTGCGACAGCGAGAATAACGTAAATCTTCTTCATAACTGAAATGATTATAACTAGTTAATTATCACGCAGAAAAAATCTCTGCGAATGCAAAGGTACAGATTATAGGTGAAAAATCAAAAGGATATATTAAATTTTTTAATTATCGGGGGAGATTGAATACTTCAAGCCCGTTTACACGCCCTTCGGCAAGGTGAAAGCGAAGAGCCGTCCGAACCACCTGCCAGCCCTGTATTCCGGCTGCTCCAGGGTTCATATAAAGGAATCCCGGGTCCGGATCCCACTGGACCTTGAGGATATGGCTGTGGCCGCACACGAAGAGGTCGGGCCGGGCGGCCCGCAAAAGCTCCTTGGCCCTTGGGTAGTAATGGCCCGGGCTGCCACCGATATGGGTTATCAACACTCTCACGCCTTCCTCTGTAAAAAGCTGGTATTCAGGGAATTCCTCTCTTATGTCGAGCCCGTCGCAATTGCCGTAAACTCCCACTACGGGCTTTCCGAGGTCGCGTATCTGCTGCACAAAGCCAAGCCCACCGCCCCAGTCTCCGGCGTGCCAGATGACATCTACCGGAGACAGGAAATCGGCAAACTCTTTGGAAAAGACGCCGTGGGTGTCGGACAAAAGGCCTACGAACATATCCGGCGGTTAAAGACCGAGTTCGTGGAGATGGCACTCCCAGGCCCAGGCGGCCTTGAGGGTTTCGGCTGCCGAGCGGGTTGCTTTCCAGCCCAGTTTTTCATTGGCAAGGGACGGATCCGCCCAGATGGCAGTGACGTCTCCTGCACGGCGCGGCGCGAACTCCCAGTTCAGCTTTACTCCCGTAACCTCTTCGAAGGTGTTGATGAGTTCGAGCACGCTCAGCGGAGTGCCGGTGCCGATGTTGAAGATTTCGTAGGGCTGCTCCATCTTGCCGTCAAGCATGCGGCGGACGGCATAAACATGCGCCTTTGCCAGATCGACGATGTCGATGAAGTCGCGAAGGCATGTTCCGTCGGGAGTGGGGTAGTCGCTGCCGAAAACCTTGAGCTGGGCACGCTTTCCGATGGCGGTCTGGGTGATGAAGGGGACAAGGTTGTTGGGCACTCCGCGGGGCAGTTCGCCGATAAGGGCCGAGGGATGCGCTCCTATGGGGTTGAAGTACCTCAGGGCTATGCCCTTGACGGTAGGATAGGCCTTGACGCTGTCGCGGAGGAAATCCTCGCACATCTGCTTTGTGTTGCCGTAGGGAGAGGTTGACGGCTGACGGGGAGTCTGCTCGGTGACGGGGCTCTTTTCGGGCTCGCCGTAAACCGTGGCAGATGAGGAGAAGAGGACGTTACAGCCGCGTTTGCGCGCCTGATCAAGTATATTGATGAAGCTCGTGAGGTTGTTCCTGTAGTATTTTATAGGCTCGGCGACGCTCTCCCCCACCGCCTTGAAGGCAGCGAAGTGGATGACTGCGTCGATATGGAACCTGTCGAAGAGGGCATCTACCGCCTCTGAGTCGCAGAAGTCCATATTTACCAGAGGGAGTTCCTTGCCGAGAATCTGGCAGACGCCGCGGTAATTGGTTTCGTCGCAGTTGGAAAAGTTGTCGGCGATTACTACATCGTAACCGGCCTGGGTGAGTTCTACGGTGACGTGGCTGCCTATGAAGCCGGCGCCGCCGGATACTAAGACTGTTTTGGGCATATTGACTGATTATTAATTTGTTTGTTATCGGAATATTCGGGCAGCGAGAATTCGCATCCGCAGAAGGTCTGATTGTAGAAGTTCTGCTCCTTTATGATTTCTGACCGGCGGGGCTGAAGTCCGCCTTTCCGCCAGTTCTGGGGCCACCACCGAAGGCGGGCGGGCGCTCCTCCAGCTTCTTCGAGCGCGCGGGAAACAGCCCAGATGCCGGCGTCATCCACCTGCTCAAGGGATTTCCAGCGGGAAGATGCCAGCGAGGTGGTGAGGCAGTCGAAGCCGCTTTCTGCCGCATAGCGGGCAGCGCGAAGCAGACGGTACCTGAAGCATATGAGGCAGCGCGGGCCTCGTTCGGGATATGATGCGAGGTCCCTACCCGAAGCAGAGTTTCCTGAGAGCTGCCCTTTTACGAAGGCCAGCCAGCCGGAATGGTCGTATTCGTCGGTCACTACCGGAACGCCGAACTTCGCCGCATACGGCAGAAGAACCGAAAGGCGCTTGTCGTTTTCGGCGGCGGTGCAGATATTGGAATTGCTCCAGAAAACCGTTGGGCGGAACCCTTCGGCACACAGAGCTTCTATAATCGCGCCGCTGCAAGGAGCGCAGCAAACGTGAAGCAGTATGCTATTTCCCGGTGGAGTCAATTTCATTCCTCACAAATATACGGAATATCAGCAAAAAAATGTACCTTTGTTCCTCAATGGCCAGAAAGCAGCATAATCAGGTAAGGGTCGTCGGCAGTCTCCTCATTCTGCTGGGACTGCTGCTGCTCTTCACCAGCGGGAAAGGCGAATCCTTCCTTTCCGGATTGTCTGCAGAAAGCATCTCACTCGGTTCCAGTCCCATCGTGCTTTCCAGCGGAGAAGACGGTGGCGCACAGATACTTGTCCCCCAGACGGGCAGGTCGTCGCAAATGAAGAACGCCACCGGAAACGACGCCTCCAAAGATCCGGACTTCCAAGGGGCCACCAGTGAAAGCGGCGAATCCTTTATGGAATTTCTCGGCCTCTATGATTCCGACTTCTCTCTGGCAGCGGAAATCCTGCTCCTTACCGCAGGGAGCCTCCTGATTGCCGTTTCCTATATCAAGCGCTAATTCTTCTTTTCCATTACGCGTGCTGCGACCTGTCGGGCTACAGGGCGACAGGTCGCTGGGTAAGGGGTAAGGAGCGGGGGGACGGCCCCCCGACGGAGTGCGACTGCAGATGCTACGCTACAGGCGGGAGGCGACGAGCTCCCAGTTCACTATCTGCCAAAGGGTGGCAAGGTAGTCGGGACGGCGGTTCTGGTAGTCGAGGTAGTAGGCATGCTCCCACACATCGAAAGTAAGGATAGGCCTGAGGCCGTGGGCGACTGGGTTGTCGGCACCGCTGTACTTTGCAATGGAAAGGCGGTTTTCGGAATCGGCCTGGAGCCATACCCAACCCGAACCGAACACTCCGGCGCCCGCCGCAGCGAACTGGCTCTTGAAGGATTCGATGCTGCCGAAAGCTGCCTCGAGGGCCGATTTCAGCGCGGAGACTTTTGCGGACACTGCCGTCTTCTGCCCGACTTCCGGCGCGAATTGCTCAAAATACATGTTGTGGTTAAGCACCTGTCCGGCGTTGTTGAAAACCGCAGTGAGACCGCCCTCAACCGCCTTTACGATAATCTCTTCCAGTGAGAGGTCGGCAAGCGGGGTGCCTTCTATGGCGGCGTTCAGGTTCTTTACATAGGTTGCGAGATGCTTCCCATGGTGGAATTCAAGGGTGCGTGCGCTTATTGCGGGTTCGAGTGCCTCGGGGGCGTAAGGTAACGGTGTAAGGGTAAACATATTGCTGGTATTTCGTGGGTTAGGGATGACTCTCTCGGGAAGACAGTTTCTGGTATGCCTCCAACGCCTTGGCGAGCACCACGAGGGCGCGGGCAAGGTCGGTCTTGTTGAGTACGTAGGCCATGCGCACCTGGTCGCGGCCTTCGGAAGGGTCGGTATAGAAACCGGCAGCCGGTGCCATCATCACCGTCTCCCCTTCGAAATTAAAGTCGGTGAGGCACCACTGGCAGAACTTTTCGGCGTCGTCAACCGGCAGGCGGACCATTGTGTAAAAAGCTCCCATCGGGGTCGGAGAATACACCCCGGGAATCTTGTTAAGGCCGTCTATCAGGAAGTTGCGGCGGTCGAGATACTCCTCATACACCTCGTCCATATACGCCTTCGGGGTGGATAGGGACGCCTCGGCGATAATCTGCCCGATAAGGGGCGGACTCAGGCGGGCCTGGCAGAACTTCATCACGGACTCGCGCACCTCGCGGTTGCGGGTTATAAGGGCTCCGATGCGTATTCCGCACTCGGAGTAACGCTTTGACACAGAGTCGATAAGCACTACGTTATCGTCAATTCCTTCGAGATGGAAGGCCGAGATGTAGGGCTGCTTGGTGTAGATGAACTCGCGGTACACCTCGTCGGAGAAGAGCCAGAGGTCGTATTTCTTCACAAGGTCGCGGATCTGCCGCATTTCGCTGCGGGTGTAAAGGTACCCGGTCGGATTGTTGGGATTGCAGATGAGGATAGCCTTGGTGCGGGAGCTTATCTGCTTTTCGAACTCCTCCACCGGAGGCAGGCGGAAACCGTTGTCGATGGTGGTGCGCACCGGCTTCAGGACTGCTCCGCAGCTGATTGCGAAGGCCATGTAGTTTGCGTAGGAGGGGTCGGTGACGATGATTTCGTCTCCGGGATCGAGGCAGGCCATGAAGGCGAACATCACCGCTTCCGAGCCGCCGGCGGTGATGATGATTTCGTCGGGGCTGAGGTCGATGCCGTAGCCGGCATAGTAGGCAACCATTCCGGTGCGAAGGCCGAGGTATCCCTGCGAGGGACTGTACTCCAGGATGCTGCGATCTACTCCGTGCAGGGCGTCAAGGGCAACCTGAGGGGTCTTGATGTCGGGCTGGCCGATGTTCAGGTGATAAATCTTTATACCGTTGCGCTTTGCCGCTTCGGCATATCCCGCCAGCTTGCGGATGGGCGAGCTGGGCATGTCCTGCGAACGTTTGGAAATGTGCATTACTTGTTTCAGCTAAGGGCGGTGAGGGTGCCTTCGGAGCCGGCAAGCTCGGCATCCAGGACCTCGTAAACGGAATTATTGCTCTTGTATTCGGGCACAATCTGCTTCATCTTGCGGACGGTAGCCATGTTGTCGAACTTCTTGGATATCTCCACGAGTTCCTCAATTTCGCGGTTGGCCTCTTCGTAGTCGTACTCGCGGACCTGGGCGATGCGGATCTTTTCGTGGAAGGTGGGCTTTGTGCCTTCGAGTTCGTTAAGGACCTCTTCGTAGAGCTTTTCGCCCTCGCGCAGACCTGTGTACTTTATCTCCACGTTCTTGGCGTTGGACAGGGCTATCATGCGCCTTGCGAGGTCGGCAATCTTGACAGGGGCGCCCATGTCGAATACGAAAATCTCACCTCCGTTACCCTTGGTGCCGGCTTCAAGGACAAGTTTGCAGGCCTCGGGAATGAGCATGAAGAACCGCACTATGCGCTCATCCGTAACCGTAACGGGGCCGCCGCGCCTGATCTGTTCCTTGAAAAGAGGGATAACGCTGCCGTTGCTGCCCAGGACATTGCCGAAACGGGTAGTGACGAACTGTGTGTATTCCTCTTTCGGCAAACCCGGCTTCCACGCCTTGAGGGCCGAGAGCTTGAGGTGACGGTCGAGGCTCTGGACATATATTTCGCAGATACGCTTGCTGCAACCCATCACGTTCGTGGGATTGACCGCCTTGTCGGTGGAAATCATCACGAATTTCCTGACCTTGAAACGGGCGCTGAGGTCGGCGATGATCTTTGTCCCATAGACGTTGTTCAGCACGGCTTCGCTTGGATTGTCCTCCATCATGGGCACATGCTTGTAGGCCGCAGCGTGAAAGACATAATCGGGACGGAAAGACTCGAATATATTCTCCATGCGGGTGCGGCGGCTGATGCTTGTAACCACGACTTCACAGGGGACATCCGGGTAGTCGCGGGCCATCATGAGGCGCACGTCGTGCTGGGGCGTCTCGGCCTGGTCGATAAGCATCATCTTCTCCGGCTTGAACTGGGCCACCTGGCGCACTATCTCCATTCCGATGGAGCCGGCGGAACCGGTTATGAGCACCCTCTTCCCGGCGAGCTGTTCACCTACGGAATTCATGTCAACCCGGATTTCGGAACGCGGCAGCAAGTCTTCTACGCTCACCTCCTTGAGCTGGAGGTCTTCCATCTCCTCGTCGGTGAGGACCCCGTTGCGGATGCTGGCCTCCTTGGCCTCGTGCGCCATGAGAATCTTGCAGCCGCTGCCTATGATTATGTCCTGGATTTTCTGGTTCTGGCGGAACTCATTGGTGCGCAGCGGACTCACAAGGACAGCCTGGATGCGCTCCCGCTTTATTACGGCAGCGATGTCGTCTTCGAGGGTATAAACCTTTACGCCAAGAAGATGCATGTCCTTGATGCGGTGCTCGTGGGAGATGAACCCAACCAGCTCGTACTGCAGAGGACTCTGCGAGCGGATGCTCTTGGCAAGGCCTATCCCTCCGGTGAGGGCGCCGTAGATAAGCACGCGCTTTGCCCGTGAATCCGAATTGGTGGCATCGAAAAGAAGCTTCACGATGATGCGCATCGCCCACATCAGAAGCGTTGACAGCATGAATGCCGCTATCGTGTTTACGGGAGTGAGGGCACTGAGAATCTCAACGCCGAAATGTCCCAGGAGGAAGGAGGCTACGAGGGCCAGGCCCATGGTGACGAGATTGGCGTAGATGAGTTTGAGCAGATCCACGAAACTGGAGTAGCGCAGAACTCCCGAATAGGTACGGAAAATCCTTGCCCCCACAATGCTCAGCGCCGCGTACATGATCGACGTGAAGAAAAGCGCATTATGGTTGTCGAAGGTTATCTGCGAACGGTTGATGAGCCAGTATGTGAAAGCCGTCGAAGCGAAAACGATTGCTGCATCTGCCAGCAGCACAGCCCAGTACGGCAGCACATTCTTGCTGAAGTACCAGCTGATCATTCTTCCTAAAGGACCTTGTTTCTGTTTCATAAGTATGCGGTCAGGAAAGCAAATATAAGCAAATTGTAGCGTAAAACAATCTTTCTGCCAAAATGGCCTCCCGGGTCATATCTTTGCCTTGAGATATCTCTGCCTCAGCGGTTCCGGGAACTTTTCGATGGCGTAGCGGAGCATGGTGCGGGGCATCTGCCGGTAACGGGGAAGGGATGTGCGGCCGGGCGCCGGCGCAACGTCTTCCACGGCCGGAGGAGGGGCTTGCCTCAACCATCTTTCCAGCGCCTCCCGGTCGCGCTTTCCGGCTTCACGCAGAAGCCATCCCACAGCCTTGTGGATGAGGTCGTGCGGATGATGCAGAAGGATGTCCGCAATGGCAAAAGTATCGGAAGTCTGCCCGTGGCGGATGAAGGTCATGGTGGAGACGATGCCGATTCTCCGCTCCCAGACGGTCCGGCCGCTACGGGCCAGATCGTAAAGAAGGGTGCGGTCCTTATCCAGCAGCCACTCCCCCAGAAGCGGGTAGCAACTCAAATCCACCAGGTCCCAGTTGTTGATGAAGGCGGTGTGGGAGAGGTAGAAATCTATGCAACGCTGCCGAAGGGCCTGGTCGCCCCGGGCATGGGAGAATATCTGCACCAGGGAAAGCAGGGCTGCCAGACGAATCTCGTGGTACTCACTGGCAATGCAGCGTTCGAGCTCCGGGAACCCGGTTTGCCGCCAGTCCTTGGGAACGGCCGAGCGCCAGCAATCCTTCACTACGGCCCTTGTCACCGGCACCTTGATGCCCAGGAACCTGTCTCCCTCGCCGTACTGCCCGGGGCCGCACTTGAAAAAGCGGCTGAGGCCCGGGGCCTGAGACGGGTCGGCCTTCGCCATCATGGCGGAGTAAAGGGATTCAGAATCTGCCACCTGATTAAAGGATTTGCCCTGCAGCGGTGAGAGCGGCATAGTTATCCCTGAAACTGCAGGCTTCCGACGTGCAGCCGGAGGTCTTCTGGTCCACCACCTCGAAGGAAGGCATTTTATCTCCTGTTTTCAGCATAGTTCCATTCGTTTTCCCAAAGGTAGGCATTTCCCGGGAAAAATCCGTATCTTAGTGACATGAAAGTACTTCTTGTAAACGGGAGCCCGCGCCAGAAGGGCAACACCGCCGTCGCCCTGGAGGAAGTGGCGGCTCAGCTGAAGAAAAACGGCATCGACAGCGAAACGGTATGGATAGGGAACAAGCCTGTGAGGGGCTGCATGGCATGCAATGCCTGTAAGGGCAAGGTGCAGGGCCGATGCATTTTCGACGATGACGTCTGCAACAGCATCAGCGGGAAATTCGCCTCGGCCGATGCGCTTATCGTAGGGTCGCCCGTGTACTACGGCCAGCCCAACGGGGCGGTGCTGTCGGTGATTCAGAGGGCTTTCTACTCCAACGGCGCCGCCATAGCAGGAAAGCCTGCGGCAGCCATTGCCGTGTGCCGCCGAGGCGGGGCGTCCGCGAGTTTCGAAACGCTGAACCTGCCATTCCAGATGATGAACATGCCGGTGGTGAGCTCACAATACTGGAACATCATCTACGGCCGCGAACCCGGCCAGGCCGCCCTGGACGTCGAAGGCCTGCAGACCCTCCGCGCCCTCGCGAACAACATGGCCTTCCTGCTGAAAGCAACCGGCGGCGTCCCCGCCCCCGGCAGAGGCGAAGAGCAGTGGCAGCCGATGCATTCTATAAGGTAGGAGAATTCGGGCCGGCAACCTTTAGCGCATGCTGCACTCTCCGGGGGAAGTTTTCCTGCCATCTGGCGAGCCGAGTCGCAGCTTCCTATGACATCAGCTATATCAGATGATAAGAAGTTCTTTTTTGAATGCTATCCATCGAGACTATTGGGAACGGATATGGTTCCAGTACCGTTCCAGCCAGTTCCCGAACAAAATAACCACGGGTCGTGCTAAAGGCTATAGAAATGAGCATCGGCAGGAAATCACTTTCAATCCGGAACTTGTCATCCTCCTGAGTGGTAATATAAGAAGCCAGATCAACTACAGAG
>CADBSV010000007.1 GCA_902797435.1 uncultured Bacteroidia bacterium | reverse complement strand
TCTTTCCAGACTTTGAGGTACTGCTGAAGTGCCCACATCTCGTCGCGGTAGCGGGCGGCTTCGGCAAATTCCAGATCGGCCGCCGACCGCTGCATTCGGCGGCGGTCTTCTTCTATCATCTTCTCTATCTGCCCGCGGCTCATTGAACGGATGACAGGGTCTTGAAGCACTGCTGCGAGGTCCGCTTTTACATAACCGTCCACGAACGCAGCTCCGCTTTCGCGTTTCGAGTCATGCCCGAGCCCTACTGAAACCACTCCGCTGCCGAGATCGGACGGGTTGGGAATGTAGGTGGGGGCGTCGTAGGAATTGGCCGCGCTCACCCTTCCGGTGGTGCCTCCGGCGACGCGTCGGTTCATGGGCTTCTCTGCTGAACCCAGTTCGCCTGCAAGCACGTTCGAGTGCGTTGCAATCTGCTTGGGTGTGATGCCGTGCAGTTTGTTGTACTCCATCTGTTTGGTGCGACGTCGGTTGGTTTCGCGTATGGTTTCTTCCATTGACGGGGTTATCTTGTCGGCATACATGATTACCAGCCCGTTCACGTTCCTGGCGGCGCGGCCTGCGGTCTGGGTGAGTGCGCGGGTCGTGCGCAGGAATCCTTCCTTGTCGGCATCCAGGATGGCTACGAGCGATACGCTGGGAAGGTCGAGCCCTTCGCGCAGCAGGTTCACACCCACCAGCACGTCGAAAAGGCCGTTCTTGAAGTCTTCGATTATCTCCACCCGTTCGGTGGTATCGACATCGGAATGGATATAGCGGACCCGCACTCCAATCCTGCGGAGGTACTCGTCGAGTTCTTCTGCCATGCGCTTGGTGAGGGTTGTTACCAGTACGCGCTCGTCGGTTTCTGCCCTCTTCTGGATCTCCTCCACCAGGTCGTCCACCTGATGCTCTATGGGTCGAACCTCTATTGGCGGATCCAGCAGCCCTGTCGGACGTACCACCTGCTCTGCAACCAGGCCTCCTGATTTTTCCAGTTCGTAGTCGGCCGGCGTGGCGCTCACATATACTTTCTGTCCGGTGATGGCTTCGAATTCGTCGAAGGTGAGAGGCCTGTTGTCGGATGCGGCCGGAAGACGGAACCCATATTCCACCAGCACCGATTTGCGGGAATGGTCGCCTCCGTACATGCCTCGGATCTGGGGGAGTGTGACATGGCTTTCGTCGATGAAGGTCACGAAGTCTTTAGGGAAATAATCCAGCAGGCAGAAAGGTCTCTGCCCGGGTTTACGACCGTCGAAGTAACGTGAATAGTTCTCTATGCCCGGGCAGTATCCCATCTCCTTGATCATTTCAAGGTCGTTCTCCACCCTCTGCTGCAGGCGTTTGGCTTCGATGCTCTTGCCGATGCTCTCGAAATAGGCCATCTGCTTTACAAGGTCGTCCTGAATCTCGGATACGGCGGAGATGGTGCGCTCGCGGGTGGTGACGAAATTGTTGGCAGGGTAGATGTCCACATGGTCCAAAGCCTCTATGCGGGCTCCCGTAACGGCGTCGATGAGGCTCAATGCCTCTATTTCATTTCCGAAAAACTCTACCCTCACCGCTTCGTCGGCACCTCCCAGAAACACATCTACGGTATCGCCCCGCACCCTGAATGTTCCCCGTTGGAAATCGGTTTCAGTGCGTGAATAGAGGCAATCTACCAGTTTGTAGAGGAAAGTGGTGAGACTGAGCGTTTCGCCCCGGTGGAGGCTGATGGTCTGGGCTCTCCAGTCATCGGGATTCCCTATTCCGTACAGGCAGGATACGGAAGATATGACGATTACGTCACGGCGTCCGGACATGAGGGCGCTGGCAGCGCTCAGGCGCAGCTTCTCTATCTGGTCGTTGATGCTCAGGTCTTTCTCGATATAGGTATCGGTTGTCGGCAGATATGCCTCCGGCTGATAGTAGTCGTAGTATGATACGAAATACTCCACAGCATTCTCGGGAAAGAACGCTTTGAACTCGCCGTAGAGTTGCGCCGCCAGTGTCTTGTTGTGGCTGAGGATGAGGGCGGGACGCTGCAGGTTGGCGATGACATTTGCCATGGTGAAGGTTTTTCCCGAGCCGGTTACGCCCAGCAGGCAGATGTCCCTGACTCCTCCGTCGAGGGCTTCGCTAATCTGGCGGATAGCTTCCGGCTGGTCGCCGGAAGGCTGATATGATGAGTTGAGGTGAAATTTCATTGCTGCGACAAATTTACGAAAAACC
>CADBSV010000006.1 GCA_902797435.1 uncultured Bacteroidia bacterium | reverse complement strand
GGCATGCCCTTCTGGGCAGAAAGCGCCTGCCACGAAAGGACAAGCAGGATAGCTGTGAGTATTCTTTTCATGATTTACTTGTTTTTGCAGTATGGAACCTTAACCACCACTTTGCGCACGGCCGACGGCTCTTCCAGAGTCATGCATGGCTCATGTGCGTCGGACGGGAAGAGTATCACCCAGTGGGCGGAATCTGCCACGGCAGAGCGGGAACAAGACGAAAGCGCCCAGAACTCAATGTCTTTTTCGGAATCGTATTCCTGCAGGCACCCCGAAAGGTCCCCGAGGGCGGAGATGAAAATCTGTTCCCTGCCCGACACTACGACCTGAACGTCGATATAGTCGCGGTGAGCCTCATATTTCGAGGAGTCCCTCGTTGTGTATTCCTGGATATTGGCATAGGCGCCCTCCGGGGTGAGGTCGTAACGGCCAAGGGGCAGCGTAGCGAGATCTTCCCGCGAAAGGAAGTCCGCTGCCGCCTTCCACTGCGCCGGGGCAGCCTTTATCTGGGCAGCAAGCTCGGCGGCGTCAGTTTCCGGAGAAAGAGGGAAAGAAGCCCAGCGGCGGGCGGTATCGGAACCTGCGCACGAAGCGAGAAGCATAGTTGAAAGTGTCATTGCGGCAAAAATAGGATTTTTCATATAGATTATCGTTATAGTTCCCTGAAATTCGGGATCCTTACAAAGCACATCATATTGGAGTCGTGCTGGCGCACCGGCAGCCCCCTCGATTCGGGAGCGCCTACGCGCACCACGCCCACGATGTCGTTTCCGTCGAACATCCAGTCGGCATACTGGAAACCATGGAAAAAGGGATCGGGGTCGTAAAGGACCGTCTTCACTTCCATCCAGTTCACAAGATCGGCGCTGCACACCAGGACGAGCCGGTTCCTCTCGAGCGAATGAGACATCCCCTTTTTATAAATGCCGGAATGGGAATGCGTCTGCCCGCTGTCGGGATTGGTGAGCGCCCAGTACAGGCCTCCCACGGGGTCGCGGCGCACTGTGAACTTCTTTCCGCCGCCTGGCATTTCCACCCAGTCGGAGTCGGGATTGAAATGGAGGCTGTCGGTTCCCGACACATGAAGGCGTGTTGCGAAGCCGCTCGTATATGTGCTGTTGGTCCTTATGAAGTTGATTACTTCGCCGTCCGGAGCCTCAACCATGTTGCCTTCGATAAGGGAACCTGTCATCTTGAAGCCGAGTATGCTTTTCGAGCCGCGTCCCACGGTATTGGTTCTCGTCCACGAAGAAGCGTCCAGAAGGTCGGCGTCCAGGGGCGCGGAAATAACGAACGGCAGTTTTTCGGGATAGGTTTCACATGCCCTCCAGAGCCTGCCTCCGCTCACGAGCATGGGCACAGGAGCAGTATGGTACTGCCCTTCGAGTATGAGGCCGCTGCGGCTGTCGCTGGCCTGGGTCCAGGTGAGTCCTCCGTCGTCGCTGCGGCATATCCTGAGGCCTTCACGGTCGGGCCCCACGCCCATCAGGTAAACAGCCCCGCCGTGAACGAAAAGATTGTGGTAATTCGACACAAGGTTCTTCTGGGTGGAGAAACTGCCGTGACGGCTCCACGTAGCTCCGCCGTCGCGCGAAAGGAACATCGCAACCCCTTTGCTCTCAGTAACCCCCGTGCATGCCGCAAGGTAGCTTCCGTCGGGCAGTATGGTAAAGGTCTGGTTGTATGCGGCGCTTTTGCGCAGCACGGGCACCCTGGCGATTACGGTTCCGAAATCGGGAACGCCGTCCACACTGATTTTCTGCCCCAGCACCACGGCGGAATGACGGCATCCTTCGGGATACGGAACATCTGTCCACTTCCCGGTCTTCACCCTGCCGTTCTCATAAACATAATACCTTACCCCCGCAGCATCGAAGGTTTCTCCGGTAGCCACCCACGGCGAAGGCACTCCTTCCGCCGTATCGAGGGCGATTCTCGCCTTTGCGGCCCTTCCGCAGCAAATCTGCTCCGCTCCACGGTTTTCATAAAGGCTCACCGCAAAGGCTCCTCCCTTCCCCACAACGGACATCACCTCGGAATCGCACTTCCAGTCGTACTGGGGGAAGAAATCCTGCTTAGGAAAAGCATAACGCACATCTATCAGATGTCCCCGCACCAGCACCTCGTCGGAGGCCTGGCCCAGCGCAAAGGAACATACTGCAAAAAGGCAGATGAGGGCAGAAAACAACTTTTTCATTTTTACCAAAGGGAAAGTTCTGTAAGATCGCTGCGGTCGAAGAAGAAAAACTTGCCTCCTTCGCCGGAAACAAGGAGATTGGGCCTGCCGTCGGAGGTATTGCCGAGCATGCAGGCGGTAGGGCCGTTGGCATGGGTGCCGATATGGAAATCGGCTCCCCTGAAGAGGAACTGCCTCGGGTATGCGAAGACCATGTTGTCGTTGCTGCCTGTATTCTCCAGCCACATGGTCTGGAGGCCGCGCGTAGTTCTCGACCAGGGAAGCCCGTAGGAAGGATCGGGCACCGAAGCCTGGAGCGGAGTTCCCACCAGAAGGTCGAGGTCGCCGTCACCGTCCCAGTCCACGAATTCCAGCTTTTCACGTCCCCTTTCTCCAAGGGTGGAAGAAGCGGTGGCCCTGTGGCCGTAGATGTATTTTCCATCGCTAAGCACTGCCTTCCCGAGGTCTTTTACCGTTGTGACGGTGGTCTGCTGATAAAGGTGCAGCGCATCCTGGGCGTCCATCATCGCTATCAGCACTTTGCCCCCGACCCTCGCCACCGCGGGGCGCACCCTCCACATTCCGTAGAGTTCGAGCCCGTCGAGGAAGATTCCCTGCCTGCGGCCAAGGGAAGGATTCTTTACAGTGCCTTCGCCGCGCATGAACTCGAACTTGCCTTCATTGCCGGAGAACACTATATCCTTAACGCCGTCGCCGTCCCAGTCGAAAACCACAGGGCAGAGATAGCCCCAGGCCGCTTCGAAAGGCCCCTGAACTTCGTAATAGCCGGCCCTGAAGCATATTTCTTCGCCATCGGAAGTAAGGTACTCCGCCCTTCCGAAAGCAGGGGCGGCATTGGTGCCATAGTTCCTGAAGAAAAGAAGCCTCCCCTCGGAATTGCCTGCCACTATATCGAGGGCACCGTCACCGTTCCAGTCTGCCACGGTGGGCACCGGGAGGGAACCCGCATAGAGGTCGCCGTTTTCCATGAGGATTTCGTATGGCCCTTCAAAGACAGGCACTCCCTCGGAAGAGGTGCGGCCGCACGACTTTACCACGCGGGGAGACCCTTCCCCCGAGATTACCGTCCAGGGGGTGTCCGTTCCGGTCCTGCTCCTTAAAGGGAGGACTGCACCCGACACGAAGGGGTTCACAAGCGCTTCTCCCCTTGAGTCGAGAGCATAGGCGGAAACGGTTGCAGACTTGCGGGATACGTATTTTACTACCCCGAGCTTGTTTACGCAGAGGTAGCCGTCGGCGCCCGATGAGGAATCCTTGAACGCCCCTATCCCCACCGGTGCGAGCACCACGGGAGAGTCTCCCGAAATGAGCGAAGGACTCCCCTGCATCTTCCATGAAGAAAGGTCTATGTTGCAGCGATAGATACGCCCGTAGTACATTTGCCCGCGATAGATTCCGGCGCTGTCGTAATACGACTCCGAAACATCGTCCATAGGCGGACGGTAACTGCCTTCGATGTCGGTTGTGAGAATCACCAGTTCCGCACTGCCTCCCGCCCCCGGAACAATGTCGATGGCCATGGGCGTTCCGGCTACTGCGGCAAGGGATATGGATGCGCTTTCCCAGGAGGAGCCGAAAGAGCGCGTGGCGGCATCATACACGGCATACCTGAGTTTTGAAGAGGACACGGTGAAGGCTATGATGCGGTCCGAGGTCTGCACTATGCGCAGAATAGCGGTGGAATTCTCCCACGGGACCGGAGTCACCGGGACTGGTGCGCCGTACAGGGGTTCACCCGACGGGGCCCATCCCTTGAACTCGCAGAGATTGAGGCCCAGGTACGAACTTATCCCGTTGGATGAGGGCACTCCGCCAGGGCACTGGAAAAACAGGTCGGGCATCTCTCCCCCGGACAGGTATGCATAGCCTATGCAATTGTTGGAGATGGTCTTGGTGAAGGACAGCGGCGCAAGGCCTCCGGAGAGGGTTGCTGTGAGAATTCCGCCGCTTTTCGGAGCGGTCCCGTCCACAGACACGGGTTCAGTGCCGGGCTCCGCCACAGGAGTCTTGCCGCAGGAAGCCGCCGCCATCAAGGCTGCAGCGGCATATATCAGTATTCTCTTCATTTCTTTTCGTATCTGTCTTTGATGGTGAAGGCCGTCAGGTCTTTCCTGTCTATCCAGAAGAGCCTTCCGCTTTCGCAGCCCACAAGCAAATTGTATTCTCCGGATGCGCTGCCGATTGTGCATGGCTCCGGGCCGTTCGCATGCACTCCGAGAAGAAGGTCTTTGCCCTTCACATAGAAGCCCACCGGGTCGGCGAAGCGGGGTTTTTCGTCGCTTCCCGTATTTTCCATATAGAAAACCTGCATCATTAGCTGCTTAAGTCCCGCACCGTTGGGGATACCCTTGTCGGGACGTGGCAGACAGGAGGTCATGGGAGTGCCGAGGATGAGGTCGAGGTCGCCGTCGCCATCCCAGTCACAGAGGTTTATCTTGACGCGCCCGTAGTTGCCGTCACGCGAAACTGCCGCGGAATGGGCGGTAAAGGGATTTCCGCTGCGCAGAAGAAGCGGTCCGTCGTCCACAAGGGTGCTTTCATCAATCTTCCACCACCTGTGGAAAGTGCCGTCGCCTGCCATGTTCACAACGCACACCCGGCCGCAGACCTGCGCCACCGCCGGCTTCACCCTCCACAGGCCATGTATCTCGAGCCCGTCTTCCCTGAGGGCGAAAGGCCTTGAGAGTATGGTTCCCGAAGAGGTGCGGCGGGCATACATCACCTCCAGCTTGCCCCTGGCATCGGAAAAGACAATGTCGGGCACGCCGTCTCCGTTCCAGTCGAAAACCGAAGGGCACATATACCCCCATACCGCCTCAAAGGGCCCCTGCACCCCTATATAGCCCGGCCTTATGCATACCGGAGCGTCTTCCCAGCAGAGCTCCTCGGCAAACGAGGAGAAGGAAGGAGCGAGGTCGGTTCCGGAGTTCCTGAAGAAAAGGATCCTGCCCTCTGAATTGCCGCAGATAATGTCCTGCACGCCGTCGCCGTCCCAGTCCACCACTTCGGGCACCCCGAGGGAACCGGTGTAAAGGGCGCCGCCACGCATGAGCACGGTGGAAGGAGAGGAGAATATAGGTCCCTTCTCCCCGATGCCGTCGAAACGGCAGCTTACAAGCTTCCCTTCTCCGCCCATAAGAATACGCTTCTCTCCCGACCGGAACTGCAGAAGGCTCACAGCCGCCCCGTTGGCATGGTACTCTATCTGCTTTCCGGAAGAGTCAAGCACCCAGCAGCGGGCACTCTGGGAAGATGATGCTTCCTGCCACGCAAGGGTTCCGAACCGGTTTACCGCCAGATAACCGTCGGCTCCCAGGAAGGAATCCTGAAGGCGGACGGCACCGGAGAGGGCAGTCATGAACGATGCCGGACTGGCCTGCGTAAAGGAGCCGCCTTCCAGCGGATCCGAGAGCCTCATCTTCCGGATGCCTGCCTTGGCGATATCCCCCTTGTAGATCATTGCGCCGTCGTACCAGCTTTCATTCCTGGCGCGGTCGGTCCTGTAGCGCGAACCGTCGCCGGCAATGGCCGCAATCTCTATGGAGCCGTCTTCCAGCTCGGAGGCAGAGATTCCGAAAACTCCGTCCAGTCCTCCTACCTTGACGCTTGCTATTTTCGAAAGCTGCCTTGCATCGGGGTCGTATGAGGCCAGGGCAAGGCTTTCCCTGGATTCAGCCCAGAAGGAGAGGACCGCCCCCTTGTAATTGAAAAAACATCCGTACGCCGGCATACTGCTCGGCTTGCCCCAGAACGCCTTTATCTTTACCGGCTGGCCGAAAACCAGTTCTCCTTCAGCCTTGCGCACCCCGCTCATCGTGGCCACATATACTCCCCTCGACGACGGGACGCCCACCCTTGCCAGAAGGAACACGGAAGGGTTGGCATCGGAGGCCTTCAGGTAAGCGGCGCCGCAAGGCAAGGTGGCCGTGGTCTGGAGCACTCCCAGAGGGGCGCATCCGTCGGGGTCCGAGCTCATAAGAGGCCTTCCGCTCTTAAGCGGAGCCTGGGCAGAGACTCCCGCACACAATATAAGGAGAAAGGTTATCAGTCCCGTTTTTTTCATTCTGCAAGAGTTTTTTTGTAGAGTACGAAGCCTCCCGTATCGGATTTGGCCATACGCCATTCAAAGTGGTCGAGTCCGTTTGCAGGATCTATCCAAGGCATGGCCCGGCGGGAAGACACGGAGGTGGAGAGCTGCATGTCCGATGTCCCGGTGAAGGTCCATACGGTCCCGTAGGCTGCATCCGGGGAATAGTAGCCCTTTCCGTCGGAAGAGACGGCAAGTCCCTGGGCCTTGTCGCATCCGGCCAGATAATAGCGCGTCCCTGCTGAGCTGAAGCTGATATTCCAGCCTCCGGTAGAAGAAGACACAGTCCAAACGTATCCGTCAGGATTCGCGAAGACACCGGAAAACATTTCTGCGGGAACGGGATTCCTGTCCACCGGAGTGCACGGGAGAAGGAAAACCCCGGAATGGTCGCCGTAGCTGAAATCGTAGCTTATGATATATTCGCCTTCCGAGATGTCCGCGGCAGAAGCAATCTCTTTCCAGGTGTAGCCCGAAGGCCCTGCGGAGGGGACGAAGTCAGACGGATCGACGGTTACCGTCTTGCGGTAAACACCGTTGCCTTCGAAGGTGACGCCTTCGGGAATGGCGGTCTCGCACACGTAGCCGTTTTCGGTGCAGAGCCTGAGTTTCACCGATGCCGCCTCATGCGTCCCGGGGACAACCGTAAAGTAAAGCTTGCTTCCCGACGTTTCGAGGGCGAAGGGAGAGGCAAGAGAAAGCGCCACGGTGTCCTGGGCATCGTTTATCTGGAAAGAGGAGCCGTCGCCGGAGGGAACTCCTTCCAGAAGCAGGTTCCCCCTGTCGAAAGAGAGCGGCGCATCCGCTGCGAGCACGGCGGAAGAAATCCTGAAACCGTTCGACGCCCCGGCCTTCACCTCAATCTCCACAACCGCGGTAAGATTGCGAAAGTGAAGGTTCACCTCGCCGAAGGCTTCTGATGCAGCGGCGGGAGCGGATTTGAGCACCATATAGGAAGACAGATGGGAGGGGTCTCCCGCTGCCTTCTGGGCCTGCTGCGAGGGCACGCTTACCGGCACCACGAAACGGTTCCCCTCCCCGGCGGTGCCCGCAAAAGGATAATATGCGGTGAAAGTGCTTCCGGAGGCCGCCTCATAGGAATACTGCCACTGGGAAGACACCGCGGAAAGCTTCGCCGAGCCGCCTTCCGCACCGCGCACTTCATAAGGATAGTTGACTCCTTCGGAAGCGCCGTCTCTGGAGGCGAAAATGCCCACCCTGTCGCCTTCTGTCCAGGAAAGGGAGGTAAGATCTGTAGAGAACGCCGTCCTGGTAAGCTCTCCTGCCACGAAACTAAGAGCAGAGGAGCCCTCCTCGTTCTTCAAAGGTGAAGACTGGCATGCTCCTAAGAGAAGCGCTGCCGCAAATGCGGACACTATGTATTGCTTTTTCATCTTCACCACTCCTTTTGTTCCGGATTATCAATAATCGCACCGCCACGGTCGAAAACCCGTATGGTTATGTGCTGCTTTTTTATGCTCACCTTTCCCGATGCAGAAACATTGCGGCTCTCGAATACGGCATCGTAGGTGCCGGGATTGGAGTAGGCATGGGTGAAAGACGTCAGGGGCGAGTCGGAGAAGCCTTTTATGCCGAGGGCATGGTCGCACCCCATGTTCACCGAATAATCGGGAGTATATGGACGGGATACCGCCCACGACCAGCGTTCCGCCGTATTGGTCGTGGAAGAATTGAAAAAGATGTACGAGGCTGAAGATTCGGGAAGATAGTTTTCGTCGTCGGCGCCATAGCCGATGTTAACGAAGGTCCATCCGGCGGAAGCATTGGTTACGACCGGGTCTTTCACATGAAGGGAATCGTTCACGCAATTGACTGTAAAGCCCGATACCACAGCCCTGGAACGGGAATCCGAATCGGCATCCACGAAAGGCTGCAGATGGTATCTGAATGCAAAATAGACAGGACTGGCAGCCGAGGAGGGGATGATGTCCGAGAGTTTCACCTCCCCGGAAGGAGTTGCCGTGGTGAGAAGCCTTGCGTCGTCAACCCTGGAAGAGGCGAACTCGAAAAAGGAAGTCGCATCATGCCAGGTGGCACGGGCTATGCCATCCGAAGTATAATCTCCGTCAAAGTCGTCGGACCACCAGAAGGTGAGCAGCTTCCGGGAAGAATCGTCCGAGAGCTGATTCTTCCACTGGGCTCCGTTCATGAACGCGGTGCCGAAACTCATCACGCCCTCCCCCTCGTAAATGCGTTCCTTGCTCCGCCAGAGGTAATCGCTGCCGTTCTCCCCCGACCAGAACGAGATGAAGTCGGCATTCCCGGTGAAACGGAACTCCACGGGTTCGTCAACATAGAAAGCGTCGCCCTCCGCGCTTACGGTAAGGCCGGGCGCTCCGGGAGCGGCTTTTTCGGCCGTGCACCCGGGCACAAGGGCCAGAAGCGGCAACAACAATAATATACAGTTCTTTCTCATTACCAACCTGGATTTTGTTTAAGCAAAGGATTCACGCTTATTTCGCGTGCGGGAATCGGCCAGACGGCATCGCGCCTGCGCACGGAAGAATATGCCTCTATCGCAGCCAGCTGATAGGAGGACGAACTGCCGTCTATATTGTCAAGCGCCTCCTGCATGCGGTCGTAGAAGACTCCCCAGCGTACCAGGTCGTCTTTGCGGAGCATCTCGAAAGCGAATTCCCGCGCGCGTTCGTCCATGATTTCGCGCCTCAGGGCCTCGTCGTCCCCGCTCCAGTCGAAAGCCGAAGGAGAAGAGACATCCACCCCATGGCCGCGGCGGCGCACCATATTGAGGCACTCAAGGGCCAGGTTGCGGTCGAGTCCTGCAGGATGCCAGGCATAGGCCTCGGCATACATCAGCAGCACATCCGAATACCTGAGCACGGGGAAATTGATTTCCGTGCAGGTGGTGCTCTTGGACGCCGACGCTTCGTATTCCCTTCTCCATTTGGCACAGTACTTCCTGCTTATCGGGGCCGATTCGCTGTCACCCGTCTTGCTGCCGTCGGCTGCATAGCGGAAGGTCGATACCGTCCAGTCGCGCCTCGCATCGGAGGCGTCATACAGATGCCACAGGAGCGGATTGCAGCGCAGCAGTCCCATGCAGTAGCCGACAGGGCTCTCCTCCGAAGAGGCTATGCCGATGTTCCGTCCCACCGTTCCGGCGGTCTGATAGGTGCCGGTGTTGTCGCCCCAGAAATTGACTTCAAAAAGCACTTCCTTCACATCGTAAAGGTTGCGGCACTGGCCTATGAAGATGTCTTCGAAAACCGGATTCAGGGCATGTTCTCCCGATTCTATGACCATGCGGGCACAGGAGGCCGCCTTCTGGTACATGGACGTCTCGCAGACCGGCTGCCCGGCCATGTTAAGGGCTACCCTTGCCATCATTCCCCAGACCGCAGTGCGGCATACCTGCCATCCGCCGTCCACCTCGGATGTTGCGGGCACAAGCCCCGCAGCCGTTTCGAGGTCGGAAAGAATCTTCTGGTAAACCTCCTTTGGAGAGGCCTGGGCGACATATTTTTCGGAAGAATTGATATCCTCCACCGGAGTCAGCACAAGGGGCACGGACTCGAAGCGCTTCACGAGCATATAGTAGTAATATGCACGAAGGAAGAGCGCTTCGCCGCGTATCTGTTCGCGGCGCCCTATGATATCGGCCCCGCCGTCAACCCTGTCTATCCCGGCAAGGAGCATGTTGGCCCGGCCTATTCCGGCATACAAGGCCCTCCAGAAAGAGGCTATCTTGGAATCGGACACCCCGGCCTGGTAGTAGCCCACGGTGCCGGCGTCTTTCTTGTAATACTCATATCCTATGTCGGCGCTCAGCCCCAGGCGGCCCATCATGGATTCTCCGTAAAGGGCGTTGTCGGCCAGGGTTGCATATACCCCCGAAAGGGCGTCTTCCAGTTCGTCGATGGAACGGTAATAATTGTCCGCCGTAGCCACGTTCTTAACCTCCATGTCGAGGAAACTGCACGAAGAAGCAACGGCAAGGACCGATATCAACATTATCTCAGCTGCTTTTTTCATAACCGTTTCAATTAAAAGAGAGCCTTTACACTGAAAGTCCATACCCTGTTGCGGGGATATGCCGAATAGTCGAATCCGGGTGTGAGCACGGAAGCCTGGGTGGAGACCTCCGGATCCATTCCGGAATAAGAAGTGAAGGTGAAGGCATTCTGGCAGGAGAGCGCCAGCTGAAGTGACTTCACATGCCTGAATGCAGTCCGCCCGAAGTCGTAACTGAGCATGATGTTCTTCACGCGCAGATAACTGCCGTCCTCGAGCGTTCGAGTGGAATAGAATCCCCGGGGCCCGTAACCTCCGGCCCTGAACATCCTGGAATCCTGGTTGTCGGGGGTCCAGCGGTCGGAATAGGAGGCAAGCTGGTTGACTCCCCTGCCGGCAAAGTTACCCTCGAGTGCGATGCGGTTCGCATTGAAGATGTCCTGCCCCGCGCTCCACTGGAGAAAAACGTTGAGTGTAAATCGCTTCCAGCGGAAATCGTTATTGAATCCGCCGGTATGCACAGGCATCGCGTTTCCTATGACGCAGCAGTCATCCAAGGTGATGGTGCCGTCGCCGTTCAGGTCGGAATACTTTATGTCTCCGGGCTGTATCTGGGTGCGCACCGAGCCGTTGTCGGGAACGCTGCCCTTGAGCACGAGGTTCCCCATGGAATCGGAGCTGAAGTCGTCCATTGTATAGACCCCGTCCCAGACAAGGCCGTAGAATGCAGTGAGCGGGCCGCCCACGCGGGTGATGTACAGCGGAGTGCCAGAAAAGTCTCCGGTCCAGGGAACAGCGGTGGTGAAGGAATCCTGCCCGTCGGCGAGGGCGAGCACGCGGTTGTCGTTGAACGAGATGTTGAAATCGGCCGTCCATTCGAAATCGCGGGTCTTCACAGGCACCGCCCCTATGGAGAGTTCCACGCCGCGGTTCCTCACAGACCCCACGTTGAGGGTTGCGGCACCGACTCCGGTGGTATAGGGCACATAGGCGCTCAGAAGAAGGTCACGGGTAGTCTTGTCGTAGGCATCGAAGGTAAGGGAAAGCCTTCCTCCGAAGAATGCAAGGTCGAGCCCGGCATCAAGCTGCTCCGTCTTCTCCCATGTGAGGGCGCTGTTGGAATATCCGGTTATGCCCGCCGCCGGCGAGGGCGTCTGGGTGCCGTGGGGATAATGATCGACATAATCGATGGTGGTGTACCATGTATTGTCGCCAATCCTGTTGTTGCCCGTAATGCCCCAGCTCAGCCTCAGTTTTGCGTCCGATACGGTCTTTAGCGAACTCATGAACTGCTCGTTGACAATGCGCCATGCAAGCGCAGCGGAGGGGAAGAGCCCCCAGCGCCTGCCTTTCGGGAATTTGGAAGAACCGTCGGCGCGGAGCGAAGCGGTAACAAGATATTTTGCCTCCCACGAGAAATTCACCCTTCCCAGGGCCGACATCATGGCGCTGGCGTTTTCGGTGGAACGCAGCTTGTTGGGAGTTCCCGTTTCGAGCCCGGAAATGCCCAGGTCTTGGTCGGGAATGAGGCGCGAACTGTACCCGTAGCGGCTCCGGCTCAGGCTCGACATGGAGAAAGACCCCGTGGCGCTGAGCACCGTGCGCTTGGTGTATTTGTGCTTGTAGTTGGCCGTGAGTTCATTAACCCACTCTTCGCGCCTGTCGTTCTGATAGGACCCGTTTACGCCGTTGTTGTTGAAACGGGTCTTGAATCCCGACCATGTGAGGGAGTTGTTGAATATCTTGGTGTCGGTGGCCTGCGAGGTGTAACCGAACATCTCTGTAATCTTGAGGTCGGAAGTGGGTTTCCACACGAGGGAGGCGTTTCCGTAGAAATACGACACCCCTACGTTACGGTAGGTATTGTCGGCCGAAATCACGGGATTCAGCCGGGTGATGTCAACTGCGGTGTCTTCCTCTTCGTCCACCTCGCCGAAGCCTATGGGACTGTAGCTCCAGAGCCTGTACATGAGATAGCTCTGCCACGCGCCCGAGCTGCCGCCCTCCTCGGAGGTGACCGCTCCCGTGGATGTGGAGCGCGAATAATTGGCGTTTGACCTGAAGGTCAGCTTCTCGAAAATATCCTGTTCCACCTTTATGCGGCCCTGATACCGTTCGAAGCCGCTACCCCTCACTACGCCGTCCTGGTTTGCATAGGAAAGGGACGCGGTATAGCGCGTGCGCGAGCCGCCTCCGGTAACTCCAACGGAATGTTTGTGAACAAGGGCCGTATGGAGCATTTCTTTCTGCCAGTTGCGTCCCGCCACCCCGCGGTAATCATCAAGCGTCTTTCCTGCCTCGGACAGATACTGCGCTCCCATTCCCATGTCGTCCAGATAGCGCACGAACTCGTACGGATCCATCATTTCCAGATAGTTCGACACCTGCTGCAGTCCTACGCTGCCGTTATAGGTAACCGACGACTCGCCGGCTCCGGTCTTGGTTTCGATGATAACCACTCCGTTGGCTCCCCTTGCGCCGTAGATGGCTCCGGCCGAGGCGTCCTTCAATATCGAAATGGACTTGATGTCATCGGGGTTGAGCTGAGACGGGGAGAAACTCTCGGTGGGGAAACCGTCTATCACATAGAGAGGCGTATTCTCCTGGGTGACGGAATTGGCTCCCCTTATGAGGATGCCGAGGTCTTCTCCTGGCTGGCCGTCCGCGGAACTCATCACCACTCCGGCCACCCTCCCCTGCAGAGCCTGGCCGATATCGGTTACGGGAACCTGCTGCAGCGAACCCACGTCAACGGCTGCAATGGCACCGGTAACGTCCTTAACGCTCTGTTCGCCATATCCCACGACCACCACGCTTTCGAGGAATTCGGCACTTTCGGCGAGCCTCACGACAAGGGAACGACGGCCGCCGACTGGCACCGTGACGCTTTCGTACGAGAGCATCGAAACAGTTATGGTATCTCCCGGGGCGACATTAAGGGTAAAATACCCCTTGTCACCGGTAAGCGTACCCGTCCTTTCGGCTCCATGCCTTATGACGGTGGCCCCGATGAGGGTTTCCCCATTTTCCGAAAGAACCTGTCCGCGAAGGTCGTACCTGCCGCCCTGGGCCAGCAGATGCGGCACTTCCATGCAAAGGACAAGCAGTATTGTCAAGAAACGTTTGTACATCTACTGGCGGGTTTTGTAATAAAGTATTATCCCGCCGTTGCGCTCTGCGGTCGGGGTCATGTTCCAGGCCGTCCCCGTATCGCCTATCATAAGCTGCCTCCCCGCCGATTCGGGAACCTTCATCTGCATGCCATACTCGGCATCATCTGTGAAGGACCAGCTGCGGGTATAGGTGTTGGTTGACTGATAGTAGCCTTTGAGGTCGGAAAGGACTGCCACGCCCTGGAATTTATCACAGGCGATAAGGTAAAGCCCTCCATTTCCTTCAAGCGTCCAATAGTCGCCCGAAGCGGATATCTTCCAGGTATAATCGGGATTTACGGCAGTAATGTCGGATTCGTCGAAGGTGACGCCGGCTCCCGCAGCCTCAACCAGCGCGGGGTTGCGGGTAAGCGAAGCAGAACCGCAGAGGAAGAACTGTTTGGAGTCGCCCTTCCGCAGGAAAGACACTATGCACACGCCCTCGGTTACAGAATCCGCCTTCGATACCGGTTTCCAGATGAAGGCGCCGCCCTCTTCCTGGGAGACCGTAAATGCAAACTCCGCCAGGGATTCTTCATCCCTCAGTGTCACTGTCGCGGAACGGGCATCTCCTTCATTGGCATCATAGACGAGGGTGATACCCTCCGCCGTAACCGCTTCCTTCCGTAGCCAGAGCGCCCCTTCTTCAACCTCCACTTCAAAGGATGCGAGGTTGGTGCTTACCGGCACTTCGAGGGTCCCGGAATCGGAATTTACCTGCCACGACGCCTTGGTTGCGGTGAGCCGTGCCTCCGAACAAACTATCGTGGCGAAAGAAGAAAGCCCTGCCCCCGAGGTGGCAACGACGACAATCTTTGCCGGTGTGCAGGGAGAAGGAGCCGTAAGGGAAATGCCGTCTTCTGAAACGCCAGCCGCCCAAAGGCCTTCTACAAAAAGACTTACCGAGTTGTCGGAGTCACCTCCGCTGATGGCGTATGCCACTGTGGCCGTCTTTCCCGGGAACAACAGGACGCTGTCCCTTTCAAGGCTGAGCACCGGGGCGCTGAACACCGGGATGCTAAGGGTCTCTCCCGATCCGAGGGTGAAGATGAGAGAGCCGTCTTTCAGTTCGGCATTCACCACCGAGCCGGCGCTGCCGGAGAAGGAAAACATTATGGTGACTGCCGGACTGTTTCTGAAGAGCACCTTTATTCCGGTGGTGACGCCTTCGAAAGATAGTTCCTCAACTCCGGTAACGTAGTCTCCTGCCTTGACGGCGTCGAGAATCCCCCGGAGCTCGGCAATTTCCCTTGCCATGGATTCTATCCTGGCATCCTGGGAGTCGAGTTCCTCGCGGATGGCGCTGTCGTCGTATCCTCCGCAACTGAAGAGCAGTGCGGACATTGCAAGTATCGTCAGTATCTTTTTCATAAGTTTTCCTTTATAAAGTTAAGGGTTTTTGCCAGACATTCGGCATTTTTGTCGGAACTGCCGACAAGACCGTGCGAGTAATAAGGATAGAACTCTTCCTGCACCTTCTGTCCTGCAGCGGACAGGGCGGCCGAGAAAATAGGGGCCTGTTTGAAGAACACCTGGTTGTCGGCCGTTCCGTGCATCAGCATGCAGGCCACATTCCTTTCGGAAGCCTTGGGGATGAGCATAATCGGGGAATACCCGGCTATGGTTTCGTCATCTCCCTTATGGAAATATTTCTGCTGGCTGTTTATGGAGGCTCCGCCATCTTCGATATGCTGCCGTAAGTCATATACTCCCGCCCAGCCCACGAGAACCTTTGCCGCCGGCCAGGTCATGGCCAGCACTGCCGAAAGATGGCCGCCTGCGGAATTGCCTACGAAAGCCACCCTCGACATGTCGAGATTGTATTCTTCGGCATGTGCACCGAGCCATGTGAGGGCGTCGCGGATATCCTGCACCGAGGTTTCGATAAAGGTATCGGTCTGTCCTACAAGCGAATACTGCACGCTCACAGCGGCAAAACCGGAATACTTGGCCATGTATCTGGCCACCTTGAGCAGGGAGTTGTGGTCTCCTGCCCTCCAGCCTCCTCCGTGGGTGAAGAATACCACCGGAACAGGTTCAGTCGCTCCCACGGCAGGACATATATTCATGTGAAGGTCGCGGTCGGCATACGACTTATACACAACCTCTTCGTACTCTACATCGGCAATCGAAGACGAGCCTACCAGAGGCGGGGCGTCGTAAGGCTCGTAAAGGCCTTCGGGCTCAGCGCCCTCAAGCACTGCATACTGCAGCGCCCCCAGAGCCCAGCTTCCGTCGGCCTGCCGGTAGATGGTCATGCTATAACGGTTGTCTGCCGACACCTCGGTGCTCATAGGAGCGATTTTCAACGAGGCATAGGAAGAACGGCCCGCGGAATCGGTCACCATCAGCAGAAGCCCGGCAGCGGAGGCCGATTCGGGAGCATATATCCTCACCTTTCCTGCAAAGGCACCCGAAGGGGACACTTCGCTCCTCCAAAGCCCGCCTGCAACAGCTTCCACTTTGTTCCCGGAATCCCCGCCGTCGATGGAATAGGCTACGTCAAAATATCCGGATACCGGCACATACACGGTTTCCTTTGCAAGCGAAATAACGGGAGCGGCCGCATAAGGTATCTCTACACAGGTTCCGTCCGACAGGGTAAACACAGCCCTGTCTCCTTCGATTTCAAGGGACACAACGCCTTCGGAACCGTCTTCCCGGAGGATGACAGTGACGGAAGGGCTGCTGCGGAAACTTACAGTGAATCCGATTACGGTTTCTTCCTCCTTTACCGGTTCGATTCCGGTAACGCAGTCGGAATCCCTCAGGGCTTCGAGCTCGGAACGGATTTCGCCGAGACGTCCCTGCAAGGCATCCAGACGCTGCTCATGCGAGTCCAGTTCAGCCTTCAGGGCCGAGTCGTCAAATACGGAACATGACAGCGGAAGAATGGTTGCCAGAACAATAGTTAACAGTTTATTCGACATAGTTTATATGAGAGTGTTCGAAGAAGAAATATTTGCCGCTCTCGCAGCCTACCACAAGGTTGGGGCCATGGGAGGTGTCGCCGAGCATGCATGGTTCGGGAGCGTTGGAATGGGCGCCGAGGTAGAAGGACTGGCCGTCTATCTGCAGCTGCCTGGGCTCGGCGAAGCGCCAGCCGCCCACGTTCTCGAAGTACATCACCTGCATATCCACAAGCTTTTTCTTGAAGCGCCTGTAGGGCAGGCCGTCTTCCGGTGAGGGGTAGCTCGAACGTTTCACGGACCCCACGAAAAGGTCCATGTCCCCGTCGCCGTCCCAGTCGTAGAAACGCAGTTTCCCGCGCCCCTTCTGTCCCATTCCTTCCCCGGCGGCATTGTGTCCGGTAATCTGGCGTCCGTCTGAGAGGAGCAGGAGTCCGGCATCTTCCACATGGATATCATCAAGGCGCCTGTACAGATGGAGGGCATTCTTGTCGTCCATTATCAGGATATGTGGAAACCCGTCGATAAGGGTAATCGCAGGGCGCACCCGCCATGTGCCGTGGAGTTCCATGCCGTCGTAGCGCAGGGTCCTGGGCTTGCCAAGACGCGGCTGCGTGCGGGTCCCCTCGTTGAGCAGAAGCTCATACTTGGCTCTCGACCCCGACACGATGACATCCGGAAGGCCGTCTCCGTTCCAGTCGAACACAGTGGGGCAAAGATATCCCCATCCGCCCTCGAAAGGCCCCTGGACTATATTGTACCCGGGCAGGAAACGGATAGGCTCGCCGTCCGACTCCAGTTCCACGGAAGGAGCGAAATCGGGCACGGCGTCACTTCCGTTGTTCTTGAAGAAAAGGAGCCTCCCCTCGGAATTTCCGGCCACTATGTCAAGCGCTCCGTCGCCGTCCCAGTCCACCACGTTAGGGACTGTAAGCGAACCTCCGAAAACGGGGGCGTTCCTTCTCCATACATACTTGTAGTCGCCATAAACCGGGCCGTCCGCCGACAGCAGCGGATAGACTCTGGGGGCACATTCGCCTCCGATAAGGAGACTGGTCCGGCCGCCTTTGGAATCGGGATACGAGGAAAGTTGGTTGGAATAGGCTCCGTGGTCGCGCACAGTGCCGTCTTCTTTCAGAAGAGGCGTTGCCTTCAGGCCTCCTGAAGGAATCTTCTTCATGTACGGAATGAACTTGAGCGCGCCGAGATTCGACCCGATCACATAACCATCAAGGCTTCCGTCGGAAGCGCGCACACAGGCCACGCGTGTGGGCCCCTGCACTATCCAGGAGGTGATTTCCACCACTCTGCCGGCCTGGTTCCAGTCGTTGTCGAATTCAAGGCGCGAGAGCCTTCCTTTAGGAAGTTCGCCCCGGTATATGCCGGCGCCGTCATAATATGAAAGCTTTGTCGCCTTCGGGTCCTCCTTGGGACGGTACTCAGCCCCGTCGTTGCAAAGCATCACCATCTCGAAGGTACGTTTGTCCCTGCGGATGAAATCTATATCCTGCACATGGCTTATCCCGGTAACCGGGCTGGTGCAATAAGGCACGAACTCGCTTCCGTTCCAGCGCGCCACGCTGAGTTCCCTGGTGGTTGCCAGCGCAATCATCCAAACGTCTTTGCCGTCCTGGAATATCTTTACGCGGGAAGGATACTTGCGGGTTCCGTCCCACGGATTGTCAATCCTTTCTGCCTTGCTGTAAACGGGAGCGCCGTCCTTGGTGATCCCGTCGGGCAGGCAATGCCACAGACCGGTATCAGCCGGAATCCCGTTGGGAGAAGACAGGAATATGTCGGGCATATCCCTGTCGGAAAGGAATGCATAGCCTATCGGACGATGCGTATAAACCATGCCCGTAGACCATGGAGACAGCCCCTCGGCTCCTCCGGCCATAAGCGGAGTACCGTTTACCGGAGCCTTCTGGGCTATGCAGGGAATGCACGCCAGAGCGGCAGCAAGAAGAGAAAAAGCCCTTTTCATTTTACCTTAACTCTATTTCCGGAGCGATTACCGTAGCTCCGGGGAAATCTGTCATTTCTATGGTGACGCTCTCACCTTTCTTGAAAGAACGTGTCCAGACATTCATGATTCCCGGTTTTGAGGGATCGCGGGTCGTGTATTTGAGGGAAAGCGAAGGATCGGCGGTCCACCCCTTGAGAGCCTCGACCGTGCGTTTGTTGTTACGTGCCAGAATCCTCACCACCCCGCCTTCGGGAGAAGTGATTCTTACCACGTGAGGCTGCTGTGAAATGCCTTCGTGAGCAACGAACTTGAGTCCCTCGAGGCTCTTGGGCACATCGGCAAGAGGATACGGCCTGTTTGTAAAGAAATTGGCTTTCTCCTTAAGCGTACGGACCTCGGATGCAGCACAGGAAACCTGAACCAGACCAGGAGCCGCCTTTGCGGAAGCCGCAGTATTCTTCACTGCAGGAGTAGTGCTGAACGGGCTGTCGCTACGGAAAGGAAGCAGGGGATTTCCCGCCGTATCGGTAACGTTCCCCTTATACAGGCCAAAGCAGTAACGAACCGCAGCCGGCTTGCGAACCTGGTTGCTCCAGACCACCATCTTGTCGCCCTGGATCATTCCCTGGGCAGGATAGAAACTGCTGCCGTCTCCTATCTCCAGTCCTTCGATGGCATCACCCACGCAGACAAGACCGCCCTCAGCATCGCTGAACGATACCACAATGCGGTTCTTCTTCACTTCCATGGAAGCATACGACGGGGATTTGTGCTTTGGGACCTGCTTTCCGTAAACCTCCGCAAGGGCGCATACGGCAAGGCGCTCCCCCACCTTCCGCTTGTGCTTCGGATGGATATCCTTGAAGTCCTCCACAGTATCGGAAATGTTCACCATCCATGCGCGCGAAACCGTGCGGGCCACCTGCTCCTGCTGCTCGCGTACGAGAGCGCCCTGGACATCGCCTCCGCCATATTCCTTGGGGGCAATCTGCACAAAGCAGAAAGGCAGTTCCCTTCCGAATGCTGCACGCCAGTCGGAGATCATCATGGAGAACTCCTTGGCATACAAATCCGCATTCGCACGGTTTGCTTCTCCCTGATACCAAATCGCTCCGGCTGCAGCCATGTTAGAAATAGGGGCAATCATGCCGTTGAATGCGGTTCCGAGATTCCAGCCCTGGCGGGAAGAGTAGCGGGACTGCTTCCACGACGCAGCCGCGTCGGCATCGTGAAGGAAAGTATTCCTGTTCCCCCACACCTCCACGGGAGTGCCGCCCCAGGAAGCATTCACAAGGCCCACAGGCTCTCCGAGTTCAGCAGCGAGTTTTGCACCGAAGAAGAGACCGACGGCACTGAACCATCTGGAATCTTCTCCTTCGCAGGCGCTCCAGCGCCCCTTCACATCATCAAGGGGCCAGGCCGACGCCTTCTTCGGGACGGTAAAAAGCCGCACGGATGGATTGGTGAGGATATCGTCGGTATCTTTTATTCCATGCGCGGCGCTCCAGTTCATATTGGACTGGCCGGTACAGAGCCATACCTGCCCTATGAGCACGTCTTTGATCGTGCGGCTCACCTTGCGGCGGGTGGTAACCGTTATGCTCTGCGGCTCGAACGAGCCTTTAGGGGTCTGCACACGAGCTTTCCAGAGCGAGGAGAAATCGCTCTTGACCACGGTTTTTTCGCCCCAGGATGTCTGGATGGTGACCTCGGTATTGGGGTCGCACCATCCCCATATGGTAGCCATGTCGTCGGCCTGAAGGACCATTCCGTCTCCTATCACGGACGGAAGTTCCAGGAATGGCTGAGCCTGCGCCGCAGCAGCGAAAAGCAGGGCTGTCGCGAGAGCGAGGATTGTCTTCTTAATCATAGATATGTTCCTTTGTGAATTGAATGAACTTGGCAAAACACTCGCGGCCCTTGTCCGAACTGCCGGTAAGGCCGTGGGCATAATAAGGATAGATATTGCATTCCACCGTCCTCTGACCGGCTTCTTCAAGGGCGTCGCGGAAACACTCTGCCTGGCTGTGATGCACTGAAGCGTCTCCCGTACCCTGGAAAAGCTGCACGGCTATCTGCCTGTCATCCGGTATGTTATATACCGGAGAATAGGGCTGAATCTTGCGGCTCTTGCCGCCGAACATATACTTCACGACCTCGGGGTTCCCCCCACCGACCCAATAGCCCATGTGCGGCTCCATGTCATAAACCCCTGACCATCCCGAAAGCACTTTGGCGTCGGGTTCGGTGAGGGCCATCATGGCGGCCAGATGTCCTCCTGCGGATGAGCCGGCAAAGGCGAGATGCTTCATGTCCAGATTGTACTCGGACGCATGTTCGCGAAGATACTGAACGGCATCGTGAAGGTCTTGCATGGTAACGGCAATACTGGCTCCCTTCTGACCGGCAAGCGAATAGCCGATACTCACACCGGCGAAACCGGCATATTTGGCCACATACATCGCATGTTTGCGGAAACTGCCCGGATTTCCGGCACGCCAGCCGCCTCCATGGATGAAACAGACCACGGGAGCGGGCGCCGTGGCACCTTGAGCCGGGGCTATGTAAAGCTTGAGTTCCCTGTCAGGATATGTCTTGTAAACTATTTCCTTGTAAAATACATCCTCGACAGTACTGGACGGAATCAAAGGCACATTTTGATAGGGTTCATACAATCCCTCAGGCTCCTCTCCTGCAAGCAGGCCGAGGGTCTTGTCATCAAGGGCATAAGAACCGTCTTCCTGCGGAATGAGCCGCATGCTGTAACGGTTGATTATCTTTTTCTTCTTTGCCTGCTGTGCGCCTGCGGGAAAGAGTCCCAGCATCATGGCGACAACCATTACAATTGCTACTGCTCTTGTTTTCATATATTGGCCTTTATAAAGTCAACGGATTTCTGCCAGCATTCGGCTCCCTTGTCGGAGCTGCCGCAGAGCGAATGAGTGTAATACATGTAGTATTCCGGCTGGACGGTGTGTCCCTTGGCACGTAGTGCCTCGGTAAATGCCGGAGCCTGGCTGCGGTGCACCGACTCGTCGCAGCTTCCGTAGAATAGGATGGCGGCTACTTTTCCACCGTCCGGGACGATGTACTGCGGCGAATAGGGACGCAGTTTGTCGGCATCCCCCTCGAACATGTACGCAAGCACCGTCTTGTTGGTGCCTCCCGACCAGTATCCCAGATGGGTCGGCATCTCATACACTCCCGACCAGCTCACAAGAACCTTGGCCTCGGGGGCCGTCATTGCCATCATTGCGGCAAGGTGCCCTCCGGCAGAGGAACCGGCAAAACCCATGCGGGACGGGTCGATATTGTATTCGGAAGCATGCTTCCGGATATAGTCCACGGCATCGTAGCAGTCCTGCATGGTATCCTCGATACTCACCACGTCGGATTCTCCTGCCATCGAGTACTGAACGCTGACCGAAGCCACGCCTGCATACTTGGAGAGGTACTTTCCGCGGCTGACCATGGAATCGGCAGTTCCAGTACGCCAGCCCCCTCCGTGGAAGATGAAGACCACGGGTGAGGGCGTCGAGGCGCCGACCGCACGGGTAATGACTATCTTCACTTCCCTGTCGCCCCAGTGTTTGTAAATCACCGTTTCGGCAGGAACGTCGGAGACGAGTCCGGCATCGAAGGCGGGAACTGACTTATACGGGACCCACAGGCCTTCAGGTTCGTCGCCGCCCAGCAGATCCAGGAGCCTGTCGCTGATGATATGCCTGCCGTCGGAAGTGACGGTAAACTTCATTCCGAACCTGTTGGTAAAGTTTCCCGCCTCGGTAAGGATGCCAAGTTTATCGGCAAACACCGACCAGCCTTCGGCCGACTTATAATCGTCGATGCTTTCGGCCGGAACGAGGATCTCCGGGACCTTTTCCGTATTCAGGAATATCGTATAAGAATTGCTTCCCGTTACCGTGGGAGGCGTCTGAGCCTTGACGACAAGGGTTTCCATGTCAATCTGGTATGACGAACTCGATTCGAAAGCCCTGACGCTTATCTCCTTGAGCGAAGACGGCAGCACCACATGTTTAAGGGCCGCACAATAGCGGAAGGCCCTGTCGCCTATGCTTTCCAGACCCTCCGGCAGGGAATCCTCTTCCAGTTGAAGGTTCCGGCAACCCGAAAACGCATAAGTGCCTATCGATTTCAAACCGGGAGAAAGGCTGATGGACGCAAGGGCGGTGCATCCGTTGAAGGCCTTCGAAGGTATTTCCGTGAGTTCGGGATTGTTTATGACCAGGCTTGCCTTGAGCTTGGCGCATCCATTGAAGGCACTTTCCCCAAGACTTTTTAAGTTCTTGAGGTTAATGGAACGCAGGACCATCAGTTTGTTGCCTGAGAAGGCCTCCTTCCCTATGGTTTCCACAAGATTGTCCGCGGTCAGATAGAATGATGTCATCTCCGTACAATCCTTGAAAGCGGCTGCCGCTATGGTCTTAAGCTGCGGTGCATCCCCGAAAATAACCCTCTGAAGGGATGCGCAGTTACGGAAAGCACCGCTGCTGAAAGATGTCAGCGCGTCAGGGATGGTTATCTCCTTGAGACCGGTCGCTTCAAAAGTGGAGCCGAATATAGCCCGCAACCCTTCAGGCAGCACAATGCTTTCCAACGAGGAACAGTTCATGAATGCCTTGCTGTCCATCGTAGTGATGTTGGCAGGAAGTGTCACGGAAGTCATGTTCACACAATCCGTGAATATGGCCGGAACACGGATATCGTTTACTCCGTTGTAAACTATTTCCGTAACAAGCCCGGTGAAGTACTGAAATTCGTCGAAACTGTCAACGGCTGCCGGATCTGTCCACGCGAATGCCTTGAGGGCGTCGTAGCCCACGCCGGCGGCTTCCTTTTCCGAAAGTTCTCCGTCTTCGTCCGTATCGAACGCCGCCACAAGGTCGGCCTTGACGTCGGCATCGGCAAAAACAATCAACTCATCCGGTTCATCGCCAGGCTGGTCACCGGGTTCATCGCCAGGTTCGTCACCCGGGTCATCTCCCGGCTCGTTTCCCGGATCTACACCCGGGTCCTCTCCAGGCTCATTGCCGGGGTCCTCACCGGGCTGGTCCGAAGGCTCCTCTGTCTGAGTCGGAACCGGTTCTTCCTTGTCAGTGCCGCACGAACTCATCGAAAAAGCCAATGCCAGCGACAGCAGCAAATAAATGAATATCCGCAAATATCTTTTCATACTAATAAACCAATGAGGGTACTGACGGGCTTCCCTCAACCACCGGAGTATCAACGAAGACGGTCGCCTCTGCTCCTCCGCTGCGGAAATTCCTCACGCGGAAGTATCCGAAAGCATTGGAATCGTGGTAATGCAGGGGAAGTCCCCTTTCCTCGTCCATGCTGAGGCGGAACACGCTCACGAGGTCGTCGCCGTCGAAACGCCAGTCGATATAGTGATAGGAGTTGTTGAACGCATTGTCGGAATAGATGCAGGTCCGCTCCCGGGTCCAGTTGAGAAGGTCCGGAGAAGACATGAGCACCAGCGAATAACGGCTCTGATTGGGATTCAGGCCATAGAGTGTTCTGGTATTAGAGTAAAAAGGAGACACCAGGGTCCAGTACTTGCCGCTAGTGGCGTCGTAAGCGATGGTCATGCGCTTTCCTGCACCTGGCATGGCAAACACCTTGTTGAAAGATATGCTGGTGTCGCTGTTTACGTCAATGAGGGCCGCGTACTCTTTATCGGAAGTGCCGTCGATGCGTGCTATTATCACGAGCGAACCGTCAGCTTTCTTTACGAGTGCCGGTTCCTCCCAGCGGGTAGAAGTCACCCCGAGCCACGAACGGTTGTAATAAAGCACATTGGACATAGTCCACGAGGCCGGGTCGGTCAGGTCGGAGGATACGCTTGCCGACAGCAGCACAATGCCCCACACACGGTCGCCCGCGGCATTGTAAGTTTCTCCTCCCCTCTCTCCCATAGCCCGGTACACACGGCCGTCCTTCTCCACGAACGGAGCGGAGCCGCCGTGATAGCCGTCAGTTGTGCCGTCTTTGGAGAATATGACTGAATTTGAGCTCCATGTATATCCTCCGTCTATGGATTTCTGAACGGCGAAGTTGCCGCCCACGGCATCGCATCCAAGCATATAGAGGGCCCCCGAGTGCTCGTAAACGGCGCAGTAGCTCTGGCGTATCTGATTGCTTATTTTCGTCCATGTCAAGCCACGGTCCGTTGATTTATAAACACAGCCGTTTGTAACGGAGAAGGTCTGCGAAGCAAGGTAACTGCCGTCGGAAAGAATCGTTATCGCAGGATTGTTGACAGTGTTGTTACGCAGAGTGGTGACTTTGTCAATGACTGTGCACGGAGGTGCAGGGGCTTCGACTGTAATGCTTCCTCCAGAATTGAACACGATTGTTGACCAGCTTCCATGGTGCGGAATGGCAAGGGGTGTGGATGCCGAAGCCATCGCCTCCGAGTAGAAGGTGCTGTAGCAATTGTACACGACAGACGTTCCCGGGATTGTGAAGGAGTCGCCCGTAGCAGTCCATGAAGCGTCACCGCTTAAGTCGAGCGGAGTCGCTATGGTTATTTTGCAGTGCCCGGAAGCAGTCACGGATTCTATTCCGTGGACGTTCCACTGGCTCGCTGCGTAGGTAGCTCCGGAAAATCTGGTGCGGTCGGCATCCGTCATATTGGCAAAGACTTCGCGATGCGCGGTAGAACCGAGGGGGAACACGTACTTGTGTTTTTCGGAGGTGCTCCCCCAGGTTCGTACGTCAATGGTGGACCCGTGCATCACCAGGTCGGCCGGAGCGTCGTCAAAACCCTACGATCTTGCCGGCATAAACGCTCCAGCCATCGGCTGCCTTGTACTCATCGACCAATGCGGCAGGGACATATATTGTAGGCACATCCTCTGCGGCCCAGTCGTCCTCAAATACGGGATGATCGACGCCTTGGCTGATAACTGCATCACTGTTGAGTTTGAGGGACGTCATTTGCATTGCCCTGGAATCGGTACCTGTGCCGAAAGTACGTCTCAAATATGTGACGCTCGCCGGCAATTCCACTTCGGTAAATGCCGCACAGTAGCGGAACGCCCTGTCATCAATACGTGTCAGGACAGAGTTATTGCTGAAGTTAGGAACTCCGGATGGAGTGTTGGCAGATGCCAGGACACGGCAGTCGCTGAAAGCATACGACATAATCCTCGTTACGTTCGGAGGAAGAACAAAACCATTGCCGGTACCTGTATTGGAGAATGTGGTAAGATTTACGCAGCCGTTGAAAGCGTGATTCCTCACAATCTCCAGATTGTTGCTCACCCTTATTGTAGCCAGAGCGGAGCATCCGAAGAATGTCGAATCCTGGATTGTCTGGTAAGAAGCGTTGTTCATGGTAAGGTTGGACACTTTCTTGCAATTAAGGAAGGCTGCCTTGCCTACTGTGGTGACTCCCTGCCAATTGCGGGTTCCGAGCGTCATGTTGACGCACCCGGCAAAGGCATATTGTCCTATGGATGTTATGGCATTCTGGACAGATGAACCCCAGGGAAGTTTTCCAAGCGAAGCGCAATTCCTGAACGCATAATTGCCTATCGTCTTGACTCCGGAAGCAACGGTGAAAGACTCGAGCGATGTGCACCCGTCAAAGCAATTATTTCCAATGCTTGTTACCGTTGCAGGAATGGCTATCGTGGCAAGGGAAGTGCAGCCTGCAAACAGACCTGTTCCCAACGAGGTGAGCGCCGTGCTGCCGAAGCCCTCTATTCCGGCAAGCGATGTGCAATTCTTGAAGGCATAAGACGATATCGCAGTCAGTGTCGCAGGAACCTCGAGACTCGCCAGCAAAGAGCACCCGTTGAAACAATTTGAAAAGATATGGGTCAATCCGGACGGCAGTACTACGCCGTCAAGAGAGGAACAATCTGCGAATGAGTAATTTGATATATGGGTAATATTGTCAGGAATCTTCACGGAAGTCAGATTGGTGCAGCCCTTGAACAGCGCGGGAAGCTGGTGACGGCCACTCTGAGAACTGTTAGTAAGACCGGTAAAATATTTGAGCTCGTCAAAAGTATTGATAACGGTAAGATCCGCTCCCCACAGAGCTGTTGCATCTATATCAGCATTACCCACGATAGCCTCGAAATCATTGTAAGTCACCGCCTCGGCCTCGGCCTTGGAGATTTCTCCGTCGCTATTGGCGTCAAAATGGGCGACAAGGGCGGCCTTGACGTCGGGGTCGGCAAAGGTGATGATGTCGGGAGAGCCGATATTACGGATCTGCGAGCGGCCGAGCACGAGTTCATTGGCTGTGGTCTCCACTCTGTTAGCGTCGGAGCTGTTTGTATATGTGAGCGTTATACCGTTAGTAAAGGTCTGCGGCAGAACGGCGAAATAGTAGGTCTGCCCCTTCACGAAGGTTCCGGTAAGTTCTACCGAACTTGCAGCTCCGCTATTGACGGCCCATGTGGGGTTGCCTGAGTTGTAGTCGATATCGACTGTTCCGGCAAGAACTTCGGAATTGTTGCCGGTTAGGGTAACCTTCACGATGTCGGCATCGGCCCCTACCGTGAACTTGATGAGTCCGAGCACATTTTTGAAAGAGAGTTTGCCCGCCTCGGAAAGGGCTACGGAAATGTTAAGGTCGTCTGCAAATGAACCTGCAACCGCGGTCTGGGCAGCAGGAAGCGTGGTGGTAACCAAGGAACCGGCGATGGAGGCTCCTGCACTGTATGGATAAAGTGCATACCATGGGCCTGCGGTCGCAAGGGATGCGCTGAAACTTGCGGAAGCACCGCTGTCGGTGGTGGTGGACTGAATATTGGTGGTTCCGTCAAAAATGGAGATTGCATCGTTTGCAACCCATTCCACTTTGTTTCCGGCAGCGAGCACTGTGGCCGTAGCCGGGTCGATGGTAGCGGTAAGGGTAACCTTTCCGGAAGCGGCTTCCGCCTCCTCCTGCTGAACTTTTTCCGGAATTGCGTTTTCTTTACTGCAAGCGGCGAAAACTACGATGGCAGATGCCGCAACGGCGAGAATAAGATTAATCTTTTTCATAAGGCATTGCAGTTAAAATTCAAAATCTGTTTCGCCGAAAGATTCGTTGTCATCGGCAGGGAAGCTCTGGCACATCACCCCCGACGTCTGGACGGGAATGACGGCAACAAGTGGCGCCTCATAGGGCATGAATGTTTTTTTTGTCATAATTGTATGGTTTGAATTACTTGTTTCTGAAATCTTTCACTTTCACGAAAATAAATTTGTTGGCATCGTGCTGGCGCACGGGAAGGCCCCGGACTTCCGGATATGCCGCCCGCACCACAACCGCCAGGTCGGCTCCGTCAAACACCCAGTCGGCATACTGGAAACCGTGGAAGAAGGGGTCTGGGTTTTCCAGCACCACCGCCTTTTCGGTCCAGGTGCGGAGGTCGGGGCTTGAGATGAGCACCAGCCGGTTGCGGCGAAGCGAGAGCTGAAGGCCTCCCGAATAGATGCCCGCATGGGAGAAATCTCCTTCGGTGTGAGGGTTGGTAAGGCTCCAGTAAAGACCGCTCTGCGCATCGTAGCGCACCGTGAATTTCTTCCCTCCTCCGGGCATCCGAACCCAGTCGGATGCGGGGTCGTAGGAAAGAACGTCCGTGCCGGTGACATGCAGGATGGTAGCATAGTTGCTCGATGCAGCGCTGTTGCTGCGGATGAGGTTCACTATGCTTCCGTCCGGGGCCTGCACGGCATTGCCCTCTATCATGGAGGAAATGCGGTCGGCACCTATGTAGTATGAAGTGTTTGTTATGACATTGGTAGCCGTCCAGGAAGAAGCGTCCAGAAGATCGGAGTCTTCGGGAGCCGAAATCATGAAGGGCTGCTTGGAGGTGTCGTCGTCGTTGTAGGTTTCGCATGCCCGCCATATACGGCCGTTTGCGGTTATGCAGGGCACCTGCGCCGTGTGATATATGCCGGGAAGGATAAGTCCGGTGCTGTCCGTATCGGGAACGGTCCAGTTAAGGCCTGCATCGGTGGAACGCGAAACGCGAAGGCCCTTCCTTTCGGCTGCCACACCGAAAAGATAGACGGTGTCATCCCTTACAAAGAGATTGGTGTAGTTTTCTATGAGATTCACCTCGGAGCTGTAGTTCCCGTAGCTGCTCCAGCTGGCGCCGTGGTCGGTGGAGCGGAACATGGACAGGCCCTGCGCCTCCTTTGCTCCAGAACAGGCGGCAAGAAGGCTCCCGTCGGGGAGCTTTGCTATGCATGCGTTGGAGATGGTGCCGCTGCGAAGGCGCGCCACCTCGGAAATGACGGCATCCCCGAATTCGGGAAGTCCAATCACGTTTATCACATGGCCGAACACGAACGGGCAGTGTTCCACGCCCGAGGGCGACGGCATGTCTATCCACTCACCCGCCCTGTAGGAATCAAGGGTGAACACATTGTAGGTGAGGGCTCCCATCGCGAAAGACCTGCCGGTGGAAGTCCATCCAGGAACGGATTCGACGTCAAAAGCCACCAGAGGGGTCTCCCCGGAGCCGAAACGCATGCGGCTGACCCCCTTTCCGTCTATGAGGCCCACAGCACAGCTGAGGTTGCCGCCTACCGCAGCAGGAGCGTCATCGGCAAAAAGGTATGAATCATTTTGCGGGAAAGCTTTCTGCCCCCGCTTTACGGTGCGCACATCCACAAGGCCGCCGCCTTCCACCTGCACCTCGTTGGCCGCAATTCCTGAGCCGGAGGAGTCTTCCTTCAAGTTGATTCTGCGGGCCAGGGGAATCGCCGGCAAGACTCCTTCAAGCACCGGAATCTGCACCTTCACCCCGGCCTTTACTATTTTCGAAAAGATGGAGACCGCGATGACGGAAGACCCGTAGGTGCAGTTGCAGGTGGATTCGCCTGCAGATGTGTCTGCCACCAGATGCCAGCCGGACGGAACGGGGGAAGACGGGGCCAGAATATAGACCGGTCCAGTCATATCGGCCGTCAATGTGCCTCCGGGATGCGATTCCGAATTGCTTACCAGCATTTCGAATCCCTCGAAGTACGGATGCATCGCCCCGGAAAGGACTGCGTGCCTGTCCGGCATCACCACCGCTCCCGCCTCATAAACGGCGCGGGTATAGCCGGCTCCGTCCACGGTTATGGTTTCGGGCGTACCTGTAGCAGGCGCAGAATCCTTTCCACAGGCAAGGATCAACGGTATGATAGCAGCAAGCAAAAGATATCTTTTCATATTATTGCACCGTTATAGTGAACTCGCGCAGTTCTGTCTTGTCGCCGGAAAGCGTCGGGCAGGATGCCTCGAAGACAACCTTGTAGGTTCCCGGTTCCGTGAAAGTGTAGCTCCATGAAGACGGGGTGGGGTCGGATTCCGACTGCACCTGAAGCGGAGAGTCGTGCCCGAGATTTGTCTGCGCTGGAGTAAAGAGATTGTCTATTACCGCATAGGCGTGCCTCTCGGCCGTTCCGGTAAGAGTAAAGGCGGAGAAGAAGCGGAAGCAGTTGGAAGTTGCGCAGTCGCTTATGCCATACCAGCTGCAGTGGTTGCTGTCGGACCCGTAGGAGGCTCCTTCGATAACCACTGGATTATACTCCGTAAGGGCTTTGCCCGATACGAAGGTATTGTCTTCCTGGTCCATGAGCACTCCGGAGGAATCCCAGACCTTGAGTCCGGTTATCCAGCTCACCGTGCGCCCTCCGAGGTCGGGAAGGGCACTCCAGAAAAGGGCCAGCCTGAAAGGTTTGCCGCCGGCATAATCCGAAACGGCCACATCGGCGGACTTCTTGTATTTGCCGTAATTGGACGCTGCCGTAGGATTCCCGGAGGAGGATATCGAAGTATCCAGCCCAAATGCTTCCGTCATGTCGGTCCAGGTGGCGTCGAGTATCGAATCTTCGTCAAGGGAGCCGTCATAGTCGGTGGAAAGCTTCACTTTGAGGCAGTCTCCCTGCCTTCCGTCTCCCGAAAGAAGCGCCTGGAGGAAAGACATGTAGATGTCGCCGTACTCGAAGCGGTCCTTCGAGGAATACTCGTATTCGTGGTATTTCTCACCCGACCAGAAATTTATCCTCGCGGCGGCTCCCTGTATGCCGAAGGTAACAGGTTCTCCGGCATTTACGGTAAGGGAAGAAGCGCTGATGTCGAAAGGCTCCGCCTGCACGAAGTCTGAAAGGGCGAGGCTTATGGAGCGTGAATAACTGTTTCCGGGGCCGAAAGTCACCGCAGGCAGCGCCACCTTGGCCACCGAGCCGTCGATTGCGGTAACCTCACACGTAAGACCGGCGGCGTGCGCACCGGGGAGCACCGTAAGGTAGGCGTCGGCATCGGTTCCGCTCACAAGAACGGGCATGGTGCCAAAGGCGAGCGACACTTCGCCGCTGCCCCCGGCCGCCTGCGGCCTGGCAGCCTTGTCGGCCAAATCGAGGGTAACCTCGGGAGAACTCAACGCAGAAGCGTCGGAAAGGAGTTTCACCATCTTGACGGGAACGTTTACCGTTTCACCGTCATTCATGCGCAGGGCTACATGCACCGTGCTGAGCACCGGGCGGAAGGAGAAATCCACCTGGGCATTGTCTCCGGAAATGGACACCGGATCGGCACGGAACGGCTGCAGTCCGCTCAGCATGGACAGATCGCCTGCAGCTGCCTGCAGCTGCGAGGAAGGCACCTGGAACCGGATTACGGGTTCATTGCCGTTGGAAGGACTGTAGGGATAGTATGCGCAATAGGTGGCAGAAGTGCCGTCATAGACGAACATGCGGTCTTCGCTCACCATGCCGAAGGATGCGCGTGAGGCATCCCCGCCCACGGGATTTGCCACATAAGGATAGTTCCCGCGGTTGGAGCCGCTGCTCCAGATGCCTATGGTATCGTCCTGCTTCCAGAAGGCGGACAAGCCGCCTTCTTCCGCCGGGGAGAAGACTGTTCTGGCAGAGATGTCCTGCGCAGTGAAGCGCACCGCCTGCGGAGCCCATACGGAATCGTCCTGCTGCCGTGTACATGCCGCGGACAGGACAAGGAGTGTGATTGCAAATACAGACTTTCTCATAGCATTACTCCCATTCTGAAGGGACAGGTCCGGAAATGCTTCCGGTGTCCTGCACCACCTTGAGTTTGACTTCCCTGACAACTTCCTTCCGCCCCTGGGCCCCTGCGTTCACTCCTACGAACGTCACCGTATATTCGCCGGGCTCGGAATAAGTGTACCAGAATTTACGCATCTGCGGGTCGGCAAGGGTCTTGATGCCCATTCCCTTGTCACGTCCGAGATTCACTTCCCCCGGACGGATTATCGCTCCCGATACCGCCCATATATGCAGATCGACCGCAGGTTTGAACTGCGAGCGGAACAGCAGTCTTTCGGATGTCGCGGGAAGAGCCGGCAGATTGGCCTCGGGAATGGTTTCGCATCCCGCCCCCAGGATCAGCTGCCAGCGCTGGTCGAACATGTCGTAAGCAGTATATTCTCCGGCCGGAGTGTCGCAGAATATGGACAGGCCCTGGATGTTCCACTGGGTGCGACCGTTGCCGGCGCCTCCGTTGGAAGCGGCATCCCAGGCTGCGACATGATAATAGAAGCGGAAATAAACCGGCGTGCCGTCGGAAGGAAGAATATCATTGAGATTGAGTTCCCCTGCGGGAATTGTCTCTCCGACGTCTTTCGGCCAGTCGAACTCGGAGGAAATGTCATGCCACGTGGCGGCATTCATCGCTTCCAGGGTGTACTCGCCAGAAAAATCAGAAGACCAGCTGAGGGGAAGCGAAGCAGGATTAGGATACCCCGCAGAACCAGAAGAAGTGGTCGTGGAAAAACTCATACGGGTATCCCCCGCCCCTATGCGGTCCTGTTCTTTATACTTGTATTCGCTGCCTGCTTCGCCCGACCAGAATGCGAGCACATCCTGTTCGCCAGAGAGGGTAAACTCCACTTTCTGGCCCACTTTCACCACGGACGGTGCGCTCACCTCCAGGCTTGGCTGCCTGATGGCATAGTCGTCATCGCACGCAGCTGCGACGAGCATTATGGACATTATATATATCAGATTCTTTTTCATGACATCGTAGTTTACCACCCTGGATTCTGTACAAGATTGCGGTTGACACCGAGTTCGTAGGAAGGAATGGGCCAGAGGACGTCGCGGCTGCCGACATTGCCGTAATACTGCCGTCCCGCCACATAATAGCCGGATGTGAATGCAGATGGGATCAGCGACCCGACATGCTTCATACGTCCGTAGAACTCGCCCCAGCGGACGATATCGTCCTTGCGCAGGAGTTCGAATCCGAGTTCCCTCGCCCTCTCGTCCTTTATGGTCTCCAGAAGGGCAAGCTTTCCCTCCGCCGGGATATCCACGGACGGGTCGGCGGCGGAAATGTCTTTCCCGTATCCGCGGCGGCGAACCTGATTGAGATATTCGTATGCAGCCGTGATTTCCTCCGGAGCGGAAGACTCGTCACAAGCCACGCCCTCTGCATACATGAGAAGCACGTCGGAATAGCGGAGAAGCGGGAAGTTGGTGGGAGTGTATGAAACGCTCTTTGGCATAAGGGTTTCGTATTCCCTGCGGAACTTGCCGCAGAAACGTATCCAGAAATTGGTCGTCTGCATGGTCTTTTCTCCGGCCGTCGTATAGGTATAGGGAGCTATGGTCCAGTCTCTGCGAAGGTCTCCGTCTTCAAAGAGGCCATAGTAATATGAGGTGGCGCGGATGGCTCCGATGGAAACGCCTATCTCGTCGTGACTCTCGTCCACATTGGAGAACTGGATGCCGTTGTTGCGGCCCACCATTCCGGCAGTGGAGGTATATGTGCCGGTATTGTTGCCGTAAAACTCCACCTCCCAGATGCTCTCCTTTATGTCGTAGAGGTCCTGCATATAGTTGATGAACACCTGCTCATAGGAAGGATTCAGGGCATGGAACCCGGTGTCTATCACCTTTTTGGCGTAATCCTTGGCCTTGGCGTACATTCCGGGTATATAGCATGGATAACCGGCTGCATCGAGGCACACCCTTGCAAGGATTCCCCAGGCCGCGGATTTGCTGAGCCGCCCGCCTCCGTCAAGGGACGACGCATCGGGAAGAGAGGATACGGAGTCGTCCATGTCGGCTATTATGCTCCTGTAAACCTGTTCCTGCGGAGTCTGCGGGAGCTGCACGTCGGCTACGTTGCCGGAAGCCGGCACGCATGTGACGTAGGGAATGCTGCCGAAGCGGACCGTGAGCATGAAATGGTAGTAGGCCCGCAGGAAAAGGGCCTCGGCACGCGCCCTTTCACGGGATGTACTGTCCATGACGGCCCTGTCGATGTTCTCCAGAAGCCGGTTGGCATTGCCTATTCCCTGATAAAGATACCGCCAGTAGCTGTTTATCTTGGCATCGGAGGCAACCACCTCGTAGTAACCCACAGTCCCTGCGTCGGTATTGTAGTACTCATAACCGATATCGGCCGTAAGGCCCATGCGTCCGAGCATCGCGTTGCCGTAAAGCTGGCTGGCGGCAAGAGTGCTGTACACCCCCGACAGGGATTCCTGAACGTCGGCCTCGGTGCGGAACGATTCCTCAACCGTTTTGACATCCTGCGGATAGGTGTCAAGAAAGTCGCAGGAGGCTGCGCAGAGCGCTGCGGCAAGAATCATGGTAATTCTTCTTTTCATAGCCTTTTTCCTTTAGAATGTAATGTTGAGTCCGGTCGTGAAAATCCTGTTGCGTGCATAGGCGCTGTAGTCGAAACCCGGGGTGAGGGTCGTGTGGCGCGTGGACACCTCCGGGTCGAGGCCCGAATAGGACGTCCACGTCCAGAGATTCTGTCCCGCGATGTTCACCGAGAGAGCCTCCAGTTTGAGGTGGTTTGTGAGCCTGCGCGGGAAGGTATAGCTGAGCTGCACTGTCTTGAGGCGCAGGAAACTGCCGTCCTCGATGGTGCGGTTGGAATAGACGCCGCGCGGGCCCTGTCCGCCTACGCGGAAGTTGCGGCTGTCCTGGTTGTCGAAGGTCCAGTGGTCGTTATAGGAGGCGAACTGGTTTATGTTCTTGCTTCCGTAGTTGCCTTCCATAAAGATGCGGTTGGCATTCATGATGTCGGCCCCGTAGCTCCACTGGAAGAAGACGTTCAGGTTGAAGCCCCTCCAGCTGAAGTTGTTGTTCAAGCCTCCCGTATGAATCGGATTGCAGCGGCCTATCACCACCATGTCCTGGTCGTTTACGATGCCGTCGCCGTTGATGTCGGCATACTTGATGTCACCGGGCTGGATGACCCCGCGGTCGCTGCCGTTGGTGGGGACACCGTCCTTGAGTATGTACTTGCCGCCCGGTGTGAGGTCGAAATCTTCAAGCCCGTAAACTCCTTCCCAGAGCATTCCGTAGAAAGAGGCCACCGGCGCACCTACACGGGCGATATAAAGGTTGGTTGCATTGAAGTCGCCGGTGAAACCCACGCTGCTCAGCAGGGTTTCCTGCCCTTCGGAGAGCTGAAGCACACGGTCGCGGTTGAAGCTTATGTTGAAGTCGCCGCTCCAGATGAAATCCCTGGTATGCACGGGAGTGAAGCCTATCGTGAGCTCTATTCCGTCATTCCGTATCCTGCCCACGTTCTTGTACATGCTGGCAAAGCCGCTCGAATAAGGCAGCCGGGCATTGAGCAGCAGGTCGCGGGTTATCTTGCGATATACGTCGGCGGTTACCACAAGGCGGGAATCAAAAAGGCGCAAATCCAGTCCGAGGTCTACCTGATCGGTAGTCTCCCAGGTGAGGGCTTCGTTGCCGAGGGCGCTTTGCATCAGCACTACGGAAGGAGTGTTGTCGAAAGGATAATAATCGGGGGCCGAGAGGGTGGCGTACGATGCATAATCCCCCACCTTGTTGTTGCCCGTAGAGCCGTAGGTGAGACGGAGTTTCCCGTCGTCGAGCCAGGTCAGCCCTTTCATGAACTGCTCCCTGCTGAAGCGCCATGCGAATGCCGCCGAGGGGAAGAAGCCCCACTTGTGACCGGGAGCGAATTTGCTGGATCCGTCGGCCCGGAAGGAGCCGGTGAACATGTACCTTCCCTTGAACTGGTAGTTTATCCTCCCGAGGAAGGACATAAGCGTATTGTCCGTGAGGGTGCTCTTTATCGTCTGCGGAATACCGTCGTCCATGCCGCTCAGGCCAAGCTCCTCGTGGGGCACATGGGATGCAGTGAAACCGTAGGTGCTCTTTTCTGTCCCCTGCATGGTAAAGCCGGCAAGGGCGGATATCTTGTGGTCCTTACCGAGGGAAGGATTCCATGTAATGGTGTTCTCGTTGAGCCAGTTTACCGTTTTGGCCTCCTGGAAGGCACCGTTTACGCCAAGGGTGTTGGTAACCCTCGGGAATCCCTTGTATGTCTTGGAGTTGTTGAACTCTTCGAAGCGGAGCAGACGGTTGTCGAAGCCTCCGCGGAGGTTGAGTTTCCATCCGGGAGCGAACTGCCATTCAAGTTTACCGTTCGCGTTGAACATCGTCTGCTTGCGGATGCTCTGCTCGTTGGCGTTGGAAATGACAGGGTTCATCGTGGAATAGGTGTCGTCTTCATCGGCCAGAAGTTCCTCCTCATCCATGGTCTTGAGCGAAACCGGCCTGTATGTCCACACGCGGTACATGAGGTAGGTCATGTAGGAGTTGCTGCTCGAGAGCGAAGCCGAGGAGGCCTGCCCCGAGGTGACCGACTCCGTATAGGAGGCATTCACGTTCATGCGAAGCTTCTTGGTTATCCGGTGCTCCAGCGACATGCGGCCCTGATACTTCTCATAGCCGGAATTGACGATTACGCCCGGCTGCTCCACCACCGAACCGGAAACCGAGAAACGGGTCTGGTTGTTCCCGCCCATTACGGAAAGGTTGTGGGTATGCACCAAGGCATTGCGGAAAACCCTGTCCTGCCAGTCAATGGCATGATAATCAAGGTAATCCTCGAGAGTGCGTCCCGGGACGGTGAGATATTTGTCGAAGTTTTCCGGACTGCGCTCAATCTGGTACACCACATAATCGTAGGGACTCATCAGTTCCATCCGCTTTGCAGCCTGGTGCACCCCGACTGTTGCGGAATAACTCACCTCTGTCTTGCCGAGTTTGCCCTTCTTGGTCTCGATGATGATTACCCCGTTGGCTCCGCGGGAACCATATATGGCGGTGGATGAGGCATCCTTGAGCACCGTCACCGAAGCGATGTCGTTGGGGCTGAGGGCCGAAGTGGAGTAATCCTCCATGGGGAAACCGTCTATCACATAGAGCGGCGCATTGCTCTGGGTAAGGGAGTTGGCTCCACGGATGACAACGTCCATGTCGTAACCGGGCTGGCCGTCGGAAGAGGTGACGCTCACGCCTGCTATTCTTCCCTGAAGGGCCTGGTCGAGACCGGTCACGGGAGCCTTTACTATCTCCTCCATCTTCACATGCGTAACCGTTCCGGTGACATCGACGAGGCGCTGCTCCCCGTAGCCCACCTCGACGACGGCCTCTTCAAGGAGCACGGCATCGTCCTTGAGGGTGAAGTTTACGACGCTGCGGCCTCCCACTTCCTGAGTTTCGGTGGTGTAGCCCAGAAGGGACGCTTCCAGCACCGCATTCTTGCGGGCTTTCAGGCTATAGCTGCCGTCGTCGGAGACCATGGCACCGTTTGCAGTCCCCTTGACCACGACTACGGCGCCTCCAAGCGGTTCTCCCTTGGAGTCGAGCACCCGGCCCTTTATCTCAATGTTCTGGGCGCGAAGGATTCCTCCTCCGCTTCCCAAAAGCACAATGGCTGATGCCGCTAATGTCAATAACCTCAACTTCATAAACTTTTCAGATTCATTACAATTGCCTGAATGACGGAATCCGTATGAACGACAGCATATTGGCATCGTGCTGCCTTATTGGGAGTCCCCTGCTCTCAGGGCAGGCCATGCGGATGACCCCCACTATGTCTTCTCCGTCAAAATCCCAGTCACAGTACTGGAACCCGTGGAAATACGGATCGGGATTATAGAGTATGTCATTCTTCACCACCTTCCAGTTCACAAGGTCTTCCGAGCTCAGCAGCACGAGACGGTTGCGCATCAGGCTGTGGCTAAGGTCGGCATCCATGCCGGCATGACGGAGCTTTCCGTCCGCGGGGTAGTCGGTATCGGGATTGGTGAGTGAATAGTATCTGCGGCTCGCGGAATCGTAACGGATGGTGAACTTCTTTCCGCCGCCGGGGAAATTGACGCAGTATTTTTCGGGTGCAAGGCCGAGGCCTGTGGTGCCGGTAACCTTGAGCCTTGCCGCATAGGCGCTCGTCTTGGTGGCATTGCCGCGCAGGAAATTGTACACCGTCCCGTCGGGGCCTGCCACGGCATTGCCCTCAGTCATTCCGGAAATGGTGAACCCGGAAACCTTGAACTTGGTATCCTTGAACACTTCCGTCTGCTGCCAGCTGCCGGAGTCGAGAAGGTCCGCATCCACTGGAGCCGATACCATGAAAGGATACTTCTCCGTGCTGGACTCGGCATACATCTCGCACGTACGCCACAGCCTTCCTCCGCTCACAAGGACGGGAACGCTGGCCGAATGGAACACTCCCTGGAGTATGAGCCCGTGCTTCTTGTCGGAAGGCACCGTCCAGGTTTTTCCTCCGTCGGTGGATTTTACTATATAAAGGTTGGTATGCTTGTCTCCAAGCCCCATCATGTAGAGGGCCCCTTCATGGATGAAGAAGCTGTACATGTTGGCTATCCTGTTCGTGGCGAGGCTGTAACTGCCATGGGGTTTCCAAGTTAGCCCCTTGTCGGTGGAGAGGAACATCCTCGGCCCCGCATCCCCCTCGCTTCCGGTGCACGAAGCCATGTAACTGCCGTCGGGCAGGATGACGAAGGTTGCATTGTTGATTTTCGAGGATGCCCTCGGGGAGGCCGACTTGGTTATTATGGTACCATAGACCGGAGTGTTGTTGACAGTAACCTTAGGCCCGATGACCATTACGGGACATGTCGTTTTTCCGGGACGGGGAATCTTTACGCCCTCCTTCTGGGAGGAACCCGCATAACGGTGGATATAATATACAAGTTCCTTTATCCGGAAGGATTTCTCCGTATAAACCCAGTCCTCGTCCTGAAGATCGATAAATTCCGAAGCTATGAAGATTATGGCCTGGCCACCCGCCCGCACCCATTCCGGGCCGGGATAATCCACAAGGCTGACCGCGCATTGCGGACTGCCTCCGCAGGCGAGCCTCGCATCGGCACCGAACTGGTACTTGTCGTTCTGGGGGAAGGCCGCAAGCTCCGAGGTGCTATAGACTGTCCTTATGTCTATGAGTTCGCCCTGAACCTGTATCTCATCCTCAGGCAGGACGCCTGTCCAAACGGGCTCGGTCTTATCCCCGGGCGCAACCTCTACAGGTCTGTCCTGCCCTGCCGGATTCTTGGAACAGGAAAACGGCAGGACAGAAAGAACCGATAAAACTATTAACCGGGAGAAAGGTATTCTCATTGAACGGTGATGTCAAATTTGATTGTTTCCTCCTTATCGCCGGACAGTGTCTTGTAGAGCACCTCGAACACCACCTCGTACTCTCCGGGTGTCGTGAAGGTGTAAGTCCACTCTGACGGCATGCTGCCTTCAATATCCTTCACCTGTTCTCCGGTATCATCGCCTACGTTTATCTGGCGCCGCGAGATGAGCGTAGTGAACGCATAGGCGTTCCTTTCGGAAGAAGGCTTGAAGGTGGAATTGAACCTGATGCCCACGGCTGCGGTTTTGGTGGGCTTGGTGCCGTCGGAATCATAGGATTCACCCGCAAGAAGGGTAATGTTGCCGCTGTCTTCATCCTGGGTGTAGAGGTTAGATACGTCTTCCTGATACTCGTCATCAACTACGATGTCGGCAACATACGCCTGGGTGCGTCCGTTGTTGAGCGTCGAATTGAAGGCGTCGATATGATAGAAGAAGCAGACATATCCGCTCTCCTTTTCACCGAACGCTGCGGTTATGTCGGCCTTTCCGGAAGAGACGAAATTGTCTTTGTTGCCGGGCATCGTAGAGGCAGAGCAGTCCGTAGCGAAGGTGAAGAGGGAAGAAATATCGGTCCACGTCGCATTCAGGATGGCTTCTTCCGAGGATGCCCCGTTGAAGTCGGTGGAGAATTTGACCTTCAGAGGCGTGTTCTGCCCACCTGCCTGCAGGTAGGTCTTGAATGCCATCTTCACATCTGTCAGAACGGTGCGTCCGTCCTTGTAGAAAGTATAGTTGTGATGCTCTTCTCCCGACCAGAACACTATCTTGTCGGCACGGCCCTGCAGGGAGAAGCGGATGCTTTCGCCCGCCGCCACGACCGTCTTGTCAGCCACCACTTCCAGGGTTTCGGAAAGAACGAACCCGTCAAGACCGACGCTCACCTCCTGGATATAATTGGCTCCAGGCTTGAACGTTACGGCAGGCAGGGCTATGGTATTCACGGAATTGTCGGAAGCCGTCACCGCCAGTGAGAGCTGGCCGTCCCCATGATGTCCGGGGGCCACCACCAGATAGACGGACTTGAACGTAGAGGCGTTCAGGGTAACCGGCTCCTCGAATCCGAGGACAATCTCCTTTGAACCCTCCGTAGCGGAAATGGCATCGCTTTGGGATGTCAGGTCCACCAGGCCGCTCAGCGCCAGATTGCTCTCTGACGACTGCAGCCCTATGCTCTTGATTTTGACATCGGGCGCGCCGTCGGCCATCTTGAGTTTCAGCTGAACGATGGACAGGATGCTGTGGAAACGGAAGTCCACAGTTTCCTCTCCGGCGAGGTTAACCGGCTCGGACTTGAAGAAAAGCAGGTCGGAAAGATGACTCCTGTCTCCGGCTTTTTTCTGGGTCTGAGCAGCCGGAACGGTTATGGGAGCCTTGTCTGGCCCGAAACCCGTTTCCGCACTGTAGGGATGATATGCGTAGAACGACTGCCCCTGGGAGGAATATGGGAACACCATTCCCTTTTCCGAAGGCACGAGAAGGCATTTCGTGGCATCTTCCTCATCGGGAATCACGTTGTAGGAATAATTGTTCCCCTCAGAGGCTCCCTTTCCATATATGCCGATTTTATCTTTGTCGCTCCAGGTAACGGAAAGCACCGTATCGGTTCCGGCGATGACGGACCTTGCGATGGGGACGCCCGTCGCCGTGAATGAATACGAGTGCAGGGTGTCGCCGTACGGCTGGAAGGACTCCTTGCAGCCCACGGCCGCAAGCAGGACGGATATGAATAACAATATGGTCTTTTTCATAACTAACAGCATTATTCAGTCCACTCGTTGAATGTTGGAGAAGTGATGCTTCCTTCGTCCTGCACCACCTTGATTTTAATGTCGCGGGCCACGCTCTTCTGACCGTTCATGTTTGCGTTCGTGGCAACGAAGGTCACGACGTACTCGCCCGGTTCATCGTAGGAATAGGTGTAACTCTTCATCTGCGGGTCGGAGAATGCCTTTATCGGAATTCCCTTGTCCCAGCCCACATTGACGCTGGAAGCGGGAATGATGGGGGCGGAGACAGCAGCGTATTCGATATCTACCGCAGGCTTGAACTGCGTACGGAGCTGCAGCCTGAAATTGGTCGCCGTCGGCATTTGCGGAAGCGAAGTGTTGGCATCATAGTTCTCTATCGGGACGATGTGCCAGCCGCAGGTATAGAGATTATACAGTTCGCTTATTCCCAGTTCGGTTCCGCCATTGATGTAAAGATTGCGGATATACCACTGCACACGGCCGTTTTCACCGGAGAAAGCTTCCACCTTGTAATCGAACATGAGGTAGATGGGCGTACTCTCGTCGGGGAACAGGTCCTTCATCTCGACTTCGCCCGAAGCAATCTTTTCACCCTGGCCGGTGGGCCAGTTGAACTTGTCGGAAATGTCGGTCCACGTGGCGGCCTCTACCGCCTCTTTCGTGTATTCGCCGGAAAAATCGGAAGAAATCAGAAGGGGCACCTTCGCAGGATTCATTCCCGGAGTCTCCACGCTGGAGGTTTCCGTCTCGAACGACATGGTCATCGTGGCCTCGTAGAGGATATCCTTGTTGCGGTTCTCGTAGAGGTGTCCGAATTCTCCGGAATAGAACATTATGAGGTCGGGGTCGCCAGCGATTTCGAAACTGACCGGTTCACCCACCTTCACGGTGGCCGGCGCCTCTACTTTGAATTCGTCAGGCGAGACCAAAGCATAATCATCGTTGAAGCCGCACCCGGTAAGGGTGAGTGCCAGCAACGAAACCATAAATATGATGTTGTTGTTTCTCATGACAAATGACTGTTAATTACCATCCCTGATTCTGCACAAGGCTACGATTGACGCCAATCTCATAAGAAGGAATGGGCCAGACGAAATCCCTTGACTGGACTCCGCCATAATACTCCCTGGCGGATTCAAGATATGAAGTTGAACCGGCGGGAACAGTGCCCTTCAGATACTGCATCCTGCGGTAGAACTCTCCCCACCGCACGATATCATCCTTGCGGGTAAGCTCGTAGCCGAGTTCCCTGGCCCTCTCGTCCTTCACGAGGTCGAGAAGAGCTCCCTTGCCTTCATTTACAGCGTCGATAGCGGCGTTCGGGGTGTAGATCGGCTGGCCGAAACCGCGCCTGCGGACCTGATTGACATATTCGTAAGCCTTTGCAAGGTCGGAGGCGTTGTTATTGGTTTCGTCCGCAGCCACCGCTTCGGCATACATCAGCAGCACGTCGGAATACCGCAGTATCGGGAAATTCGTGGATGTCTTGTCCTTGGATTTAGGAGTATTGAGTTCGAGGGTCCTGCGGAATTTGCCGCAGCAGCGCTCCCAAACGGCAGGAACGGTGGCCGAAATGGTTCCGTCGCTTTCGTACTGAAAATCGGCGATTGTCCAGTCGCGGCGCAGGTCACCCGGTTCGAACAGATTGTAATAATACTCGTTGGCCCGCAGGCAGCCTATGGAAATTCCCACTTCGGAATAAGTGGAATTGTTGAAATAGATGCCGTTGTTGCGGCCTACCATACCTGCCACGGTAGTGTAAGTGCCGGTATCGGTACCCCAGAATCCCACTTCGAAGATACTCTCCTTTATGTCGTATTCGTCCTGGATGAGTTTTCTGAAAACATCCTCATAGGAGGGGTTCAGTTCGTGGAATCCAAAGGAAATGACCGTCTCCGCCGCCTGTTTCGCCTTGGCATGCATGCCCTCTTCATACAGAGGATAGCCTGCCATGTTAAGGCATACCCTGGCCAGAATGCCATAGGCGGCCGACTTGCTCGCCCTTTCGCCGTACTTAACGTCGGCGGCATCCGGAAGAACGGGGGCCGCTTCCTCCAAATCGGCGATTATTTTCAGATAGACATCGCGCCTTGCCGACTGTGGAACCTGAAGCTCCTTCTTCTCGGCCGAACGCGTTGCGCTCAGTTTGAGCGGAACGTCGCCGTAGCGCACCACGAGAAGGAAATGATAATATGCCCTGAGGAACAAGGCCTCGGCACGTATCTGCGCCCTTCTCGTCTCGTCCATTTCGGGACGGTCGAGATTCTCCAGAAGCAGGTTCGCCCTGTCTATGCCGTTATAGAGGTTCTTCCAGTAGTTGGTAACTTTTACATCGGAAGGAGAAGCGTCGTAATAGCCTACGCCCGACTTGTCGGTGCTGTAGTGCTCATACCCCAGATCGGCATCCAGGCCCATACGCCCAAGCATGTTGTTGCAATACAAGGGGCTCGTGGACATTACTGCATAAACGCCGAGCAGGGCACTTTCCAATTGTTCGGCAGTCTTGTAATAGCCCTCCGGACTTACGAAATCCTCGGGGGCGGTATCGAGGAAACTGCACGAACAGACCAGCAGCGAAACTGCCATGGTCATCAGATAATCTTTCATGTGTTTCATACTGCAGAGTTGTTAAAAAGTGATGTTGATTCCACCGGTGAATATCTTGTTCCTGGCGTACGCGGAGTAATCGAATCCCGGCGTAAGCGCGGAATGCCTTGTGGAGACTTCGGGGTCAAGCCCGGAATAGGAGGAAAGCGTGAAGAGGTTCTGTCCCGACACGAAGACCTTCGCCTCCTTTATGCCTATCTTCGAGGAAAGGCGGGCGGGAATCGTATAGCTGAACTGAACCGTTTTCAGCCTCAGGAACGAACCGTCTTCGAGGGTCCTTGTGGAATACATTCCCGTAGGGCCCTGGCCTCCTACGCGGAAGTTCCTGCTGTCCTGGTTGTCCATGGACCAGCGGTCCGCATAGGACTGGAACTGGTTGATATTCCTGTTGCTGAAGTTGCCTTCGAAGACAATCCTGTTGGCGTTCATGATTTTGTTTCCGTAGCTCCACTGGAAGAAGACGCTCAGTCCGAAACCCTTGTAGGTGAAATTGTTGTTGAAGCCGCCGGTATGCACAGGAGTGGCGCGGCCGATGGCGGTAAGGTCCATCGAATTTACTTCCATGTCACCGTTAAGGTCCTTGTACTTGATGTCACCCGGCTTGATTTCGCCGCGTGCATTGCCATTGGACGGGACGCCGTTCTTGAGCACATACGCACCGGAGGGCAGCACGTCGAAGTCGTCGAGCGAATAGACTCCGTCCCACACATATCCATAGAAGGATGCGACAGGCTTTCCTACCTGTGCGATGTACAGATAAGTGTTGTTGAAGTCTCCGGTAAAGGTTACTTTCGACAGGAGCGACTCCTCGCCTTCGGAGAGCTCGAGAACCTTGTCACGGTTGAAGCTGATGTTGAAGTCGGAAGTCCAGGTGAAGTTGCGCGTCTTTACGTTGACGGTGCTGAGCGAGAGCTCCAGACCGTCGTTGCGGATCTTTCCTATGTTCTTGTAGATGCTCGTGTAGCCGCTGGAATACGGAACGTTTGCGTCCAGGAGCATATTGTCGGTTACCTTGCGATAGACGTCGGCCGTAAAGCGGATGCGGTTGTCCAGCACTCCGAGGTCGTAACCGAGATCCCACTGGGTTGTCCTCTCCCAGGTCAGGTCCCTGTTTCCAAGGTTGCCGGTGGTTATGGCTTCGGCTATGGAATTGCCTATTGCATAGTAATCGCCTACGACCAGGGAGCCGTATGCCGAGAAATCGTCAACCCTGTTGTTACCGGTAACACCGTAACTGAGGCGGAGTTTCGATTCGTCAACCCAGCCGAGCTTCTTTATGAAGTCTTCCTCACCCATTCTCCAGGCGATGGCCCCGGAGGGGAAGAATCCCCAGCGTCTGCCCTTCACGAACTTCGAGGAGCCGTCACCGCGGACCGATGCCGTGAAAAGGTAGCGTCCCTTGTACGAATAGTTGGTCCTTCCGATGAACGACATCAGACGGTTGCTGCTCAGAAGCGCGGTAACCGTTTCGGGAAGACCCTCGTCCATGCCGCTGAGCCCGAGACTCTCATCCGGAACCTTGATTACGGTGTATGCGAAACGGGTCGTCCGGTTTTCCTGCATCGAGAAACCGCCCATGATGTCGAAACGGTGATTGTCGAAAACCTTGGCCCATGTGAGCGTATTCTCGTTAAGCCATGTAGTGTTGATCCTTTCGTTGAAGAGACCGTTCACGTCCTTGCTGTTGTTTACGGAAGAATAGCCCTGGTAGGTCTTTGAGTTGTAGAAAGCCTCGTTCCTGGAAATCTTTTTGTTATAGCCGCCGCGGACGACAAGCTTGAGGTCTTCGAGGATATTGTATTCCAGGGAGCCGTTGGCGGTGAAATTGATGACCCTCTTGTTTATGAGTTCGTTCTTGTTGGAGATGACGGGGTTCATGACGGTATTGGCAATGCCGGCCGCCGCGATGTCGTCGTCGAAGAGGTCATCCACGTCCTGATTGTCAAGAAGTATGGGTTTATACGCCCATGTACGGTACATCAGGTAGGTCGTGTAGGAGTTGTTGGTGGAGAGGCTCGACGAAGAGGTCTGACCGTAGGTCTTGTCTTCGAGGTAGGAAGCGTTCGCCTTGAACCTCATCTTATCAGAGAGTCTCTGCTCGAAGGCGAAACGTCCCTGAACCTTCTGGTATCCCGAATTGATTACCACGCCCTCCTGGTCGGCATAGGTCCCGGATACGGAATAGCGGGTATCCTTGTTGCCGCCGATGATGGAGACATTGTGCGACATGATAGGGGCGTTGCGGAACACCTTGTCCTGCCAGTTCACGGCATCCACGGAGCGGTAATCCTCAAGGGTCATTCCCCTGTCGGTAAGGTAGGTCTTTTCGGCTGTCGTGGTCCTTTCGAGCTGATACTTCACGAACTCATAGGCGTTCATCATATTCATCTGCCTGGTAACCTGCTGGAAACCCATCATGCCGTTATACGATACGGTAGGCTTGCCCTGCTTTCCCTTTTTGGTTTCGATGATGACTACGCCGTTGGCAGCGCGGGAACCGTAGATGGCTGTGGAAGATGCATCCTTGAGCACCGTAATGGAAGCGATGTCGGAAGACGAAATCATGGAAGCGGAGAAGTCTTCCATGGGGAATCCGTCCACGACATACAGAGGCGCATTGCTCTGGGTAAGCGAATTGGCGCCACGAATCACTATCTCCATGTCAGAACCCGGCTGACCGTCGGAAGACGATACCTGAACGCCGGCGATTCTTCCCTGCAGGGCCTGGTCGAACGATACAACCGGGGCCTTTATCACATCATCTACTTTCACGCGGCTCACGGTGCCGGTCAGATCGACAACCCGCTGCTCACCATAACCAACCTCAACTATAGCCTCCTCCAGCAATGTCGAATCTTCTTCAAGCACAAAATCAATTACCGGGCGGCCGGCGACACTGGTCACCTGCGTTTTGTAACCCATCATTGACACGAGCAGGACGTCAGTCTTTCCGACTGAGATAGAGTAGGTTCCGTCCGAACGGGTGGTGACTGCACTTGCCGTATTGCCGTCAACCATTATCACCGCACCCGGCAGTGCCGTTCCCTGACTGTCGGTAACGGTACCCGTCACCGATATCTTCCTGCCACCCTGGGCAAACGCCACTGATGCAAGCAGGAATAGAACGAAAGCAATGACTGTTTTTTTCATTCTGCGGTTATTTAATCGTTATAACATGTGGTTGTGAAAAATTATGCGCAGCCTACCGTTATCAGCAGATTGGCAAAAGTCCGCTGCTCACCTGTGGCGATGGCCAGCCGGAGCGAGGGTTTGCTGCATTCTTCGTAGAACTCGTAGCGTCCGAGCCTGCGAAGTTCGAGGCCGGGCAGCATATCGCAAAATTCATTGAAGATTTCGGGCTCGGGGCCTTCAGAGGGTTCCATCACCGTAGCCTCTTCGATGTTGATTACCGATTCGAGGGCTTCCAGGACGTCGGTTACCGTGGGGAGTCCGGGGCTGAGCGAGACCCAGATTTTTTCCGCATCGGCCGTTTTGCTTGCAAGCGGATAGTTGCCGTCTGCAATG
>CADBSV010000005.1 GCA_902797435.1 uncultured Bacteroidia bacterium | reverse complement strand
TTTTTGTAAGAGGCAAAAAGAGGGAAGAACAATCCGAGATCAATGTCGGAACGCGCCGCGCCATAGCACTGAAATCTCGCGAAAACTACTGCAATCTTGAACGGCTGCACAACCAAAATCAACCTTTTTTAAGGGTTAATCGAAATTTTATCGGCTTGCATCTAAATTATGTTGTGCAGTGGTTGTGCAAATATATGCGAAAGTGCCTACCTATGATTGATTATCAATTAGTTAGATAGTGCATTCTACTTTCCGATGCAAAACCTCCCAAAAATATTCCCGAGCAGTTCGTCGGTGGTGACGGCGCCGAAGATGGTGCCGAGCTCGTAAATGGCTTCGCGAAGGTCCTGGGCAACGAGATCAACAGGGGTTTTGCGGTCGAGGCCGAGGGAGACCCTGCGAAGGGAATCGAGGGCCCGCTCCAAAGCTTCGTAGTGCCGCAGGTTGGTCACAAGGGTAGCCCCGTTCCAGTCGGCAAATCCACCGGCAGCAATCAGCTTGCTGCGAAGCGCGTCAAGGCCTTCTCCTGTGCGTGCCGAAATATCCAGGATCTGGAGTTCTCCGCCTGCAGGCACTCCTTTACGCTTCAGGTAGTCCGATATCTTCTCCGCAAGCTGGACTGGACTCAGGTTATAGGTTCCGAAAGCCGGATATTTTAGCTCAAAGCAGTTGTAGGAACGGTCCACGGCAGGAAACTCTTCCGGCGCAATGGCATCGTAGCTGTCCACCTTGTTGCGCAGCAAAAGCAGCTTCTTGTCTGTTCCGGCAACCCTTCCTAAAATCTCAGAGCAGGATTTGCAGACCTCCTCCAAGGGGGCGCATCCGTCAAGAACACCCAGGATTATCTGCGCCTTGTCAATGCAGCGGAAAGACCTTTCGATGCCTATCTTTTCCACGGCATCGCCGCTTTCGCGTATGCCTGCCGTATCTATAAAGCGGAAGAGGGTACCGCCAAGAGTGAGGGTTTCTTCGACCGTGTCGCGCGTGGTGCCGGGAACATCGGAGACGATGGCCCTATCTTCGCCGAGAAGAGCATTGAGCAGAGTGCTCTTGCCGGCATTTACAGCACCCACGATGGCCACGGGGACGCCGCTCCGTATGGCATTCCCGACTTTGAAGGAGCCGAGCAGTTTCTCAATATGGAGAACGGCTGAATCGAGCAGGTTCTGCAGCTGCGCCCTTGAAGCGAATTCGACGTCTTCTTCGCTGAAATCCAGCTCCAGTTCGAGCAGTGAAGCAAGGTCGAGAAGTTGCCCGCGAAGGGCCTTGAGCTCTGAGGAATAGCCTCCTTTCAGCTGATTAAGGGCAACTGCGTGCGCCGCTTCGGAACCAGATGAGATGAGATCGGCCACCGCCTCTGCCTGTGAGAGGTCCATCTTGCCGTTTACGAACGCCCTGCGGGTGAATTCTCCGGGTTCTGCCATCCTGCCGCCTGCAGACACGAGCTTCTGGAGGATAGTCTGAACAATATAGGGAGATGCATGGCATGAGATTTCGACGGAATCTTCGCCGGTGTAGGAATGAGGTGCCCGGAATATGCTCACAAGCACGTCGTCCACTCCGGGGATGGAGCCGTATTTTAGGCTATAGCCTTCGGAAGACATGGCCGCGCCTGTGCGGAACTCAACAAGGCTGTCCGCCAGCCGCAAAGAATCCGGCCCGCTGACCCTTATTACGGAAATGGCGCCGGTGCCGACCGATGTGGCGGGAGCGCATATAGTATCGTCGAAATGCTTCATATGGCGAATATACGAAAATAATCCGTACATTTGGGGCCTAAACGAAAAGACCATGATTCTCAGCATTCTCGATACCGACCTCTACAAGTTCAGCACCTCCAATGCGTATTTCCAGCTCTACCCGCTGGCGGAAGGGACCTTCAAATTCAATGACCGCGCAGCTGAGGTGTACGACCAGACGTTCCTTGATTCCCTCAAGGCCGAGTTCGAAAAACTTGGTACGTTGCAGCTTTCAGATGACGAGTACGCCTACGTCGTAACTCATATCAAATACATACCCCACAACTATTGGGAATGGCTCCGGGGCTTCCGCTTCCGTCCGGAAAAGATAGAGGCCCGTCTCGACGGCGAAGGGCACATTCAGATAGAGGTGACCGATTTTCTCTACAGGGTAACCCTGTATGAAGTGCCCATCCTTGCAATTGTGGCCGAACTGCGGAACCGCACCAGGGGAGTGAAGGCCGATAATCGCAAGGCCATGGAACTGCTCGATGCGAAAATAGCCTATGCCAACGAAAACCGTCTGCCCTTCAGCGAATTCGGTACTCGCAGGCGCTTTTCTTCCGAGTTGCACGAAGCTGTCGTGGCACGTCTCAAGGAAGGCTGTCCCGACTACTGCGCAGGAACATCCAACGTCTATTTCGCCAAGAAATACAATATGACTCCCATTGGAACCTTCCCTCACGAGTGGGTAATGTTCCACAGCGGAGTATTCGGTTATAAAAGAGCCAATTATCTCTCTCTGGAAGACTGGATAAAGGTTTACGACGGAGCGCTCGGGACCGCACTTATCGACACATTCACTACAAAGAGTTTCCTGCGCACCCTTACAATGAAGCAGGCCAAGCTTCTGGACGGATTCAGGCAGGATTCCGGTGACGAAATCGAGGTGGGGGAGGCCATAATCGCGCGCCTGAAAGAATTCGGAATAGATCCCGCCACCAAGATAGTGGTATTCTCGAATGCTTTGGATTTCCCGAGATACAAGCGCATAATGGACCATTTCCGGGGGAAGGTGAAGGTAAGTGCAGGTATCGGCACCAATCTCACATGCGACCCGGGAATCGAGGGGTACCGCCCTGCGAACATTGTGATGAAGCTTTCCCGATGCCGCATGAGCGCAAAAGATCCATGGGAAAAAGTCATCAAGATTTCAGACGACAAAGGCAAGCACATGGGAGACGGGAAAGAATTCGAAATTGCAAGCTACGAGCTCCATTTGAGCGAATAGTCCGTTGCAGAGTAAAATTTTTTCCTTATATTTGCAGCGTCTCCAGTCCAGGAGGCGCTTTTTTCTGATTAATCTCTCTAACTAAATATTTATGCCACACAGCCTGTTTGAGCTGAGCAATATGTCAAGGGAAGGCCTTGAAGCAATTGCCAATGAACATCAAATAAAAAAGATAAAGAATATGGATGACGAGAATCTGGCTTATGCCATTCTCGACGCCGAAGCTGCAGAAGAAGCAAAGAAGGCCCCGGCCGAAAAGCCCAAGGCGCGCAGGGGACGTCCCCGCAAGGAACAGCAGGCTGCAAAGGAAGCAGCTCCTGAAGCCCCGAAGCCCGAGGCCGCTGCAAAGAAAGAAAAACCTGCAAAAGAGCCCGTACAGGCACGCACGGAAACACCAATGGCGGCAGGCAATGAAGAGCCCAAGGCAGCAAGTGCCACTGAAAGCACCCCCGCAACCAAAAAGCGCGGCCGTCCCAAAAAGGATGCTGCAGCCCCGGTTCCGGAAACAAAACCGGCAGTTCAGGCAGAGCCCGCAGCTGCGGACGACAAGTCCCAGGAAACGGGGAAGCAGCGCCGCCGCGAAGAAGCCCGGGAAGCAGCCCGCCAGCAGCTTAATGAAGCCCGCGACGAATATCTGAAGCCGCGCCCGCAGAATCAGAACCAGAACCAGCAGCCTAAGCAGAACATCCAGCAGCCCAAGGAGCAGAAACCGCGCGTTCCCGAATTCGAAGGCACCGTCCACGCTACCGGCGTTCTGGAAATAATGCCCGACGGTTACGGTTTCCTCCGTTCTTCCGACTACAATTATCTGAATTCTCCGGACGATATCTACGTTTCGCAGCAGCAGATAAAGCAGAATGCCCTCAAGAACGGCGACACCGTTTCCGGGGAAATCCGACCGCCACGCGAAGGCGACAAGTATTTCCCGCTCGTCAAGATTACCATGGTAAACGGCCGCAAGCCGGAATTCATCCGCGACCGCGTTCCCTTCGACTTCCTTACTCCGCTTTTCCCGGAAGAAAAGTTCAATCTTACGGGAGGCTCGCATTCGGCCGATCCGTCTTGCCGCATAGTGGACATGTTCTCTCCTATCGGAAAGGGTCAGCGCGGGCTCATAGTCTCGCAGCCGAAGACCGGTAAGACCATGCTGCTCAAGAGCATAGCCAACGCCATCGCGGACAATCACCCAGAGGTTTATGAAATCGTGCTCCTCATTGACGAACGTCCCGAAGAGGTTACTGACATGCAGCGCAGCGTAAAGGCTGAAGTTGTCGCCAGTACCTTCGACGAGCCGGCCGACCACCACGTGAAGGTGGCCAACATGGTGCTCGAAAAAGCCAGGAGACTGGTCGAATGCGGGCACGACGTGGTAATCCTTCTCGACTCCATCACCCGCCTTGCACGGGCCTACAACACCGTTCAGCCCGCGTCCGGAAAGGTGCTTACCGGCGGTGTCGATGCCAATGCCCTGCAGAAACCTAAACGCTTCTTCGGAGCTGCCCGAAACATCGAAGGGGGAGGTTCCCTCACAATTCTCGCGACTGCCCTTACAGAGACGGGGTCGAAAATGGATGATGTCATCTTCGAGGAGTTCAAGGGCACCGGCAACATGGAGCTCCAGCTCGACCGCAATCTCTCCAACAGGCGCATCTTCCCGGCAGTCAACGTAATCCTCTCCGGCACCCGCCGCGACGACCTTCTGCTCCCAAGGGAAAAGGCGCAGAGGATATGGATACTCCGCAAACTGCTCGCGGACATGAACCCGCTGGAAGCCATGAACTTCATGCTCCAGCTCATGGACGAGTACAAAACCAACGAAGCCCTGCTCGACAACATGAGCAAAGTTTCGCCCCGCGACGCGAAGCATTACGATTATTAACCGGGGTATTAATTATCCCAGTAGCTCGAGCTCTTGCGGAACCGCAGCAGGTCCGCAAGAGCGGCTGCATTGGCCCTGATGAGGAAGTTGTAGCTCTGCCACTGTCCGAGAGGCACCCACGATACGCTGATATTGAAGCAGTGCAGGTCGTATGTGGCACTGATCTGCGTCGTGGTGATTTTCCTGGCCTGAATATCGAAGCCGGATGTGGCATTCAGGTTCATCTTGGGAGAAAGCTTAATATTGCCCGACATTGAAAGCGTCTGGGTTATATTGTTCTTCGGCTCGAGAAGCTTTGTGGTGGAATTGTAGCTGTCGGTATGGGAACAGCTGAATGAATAGCTGAAATTAAGGCTCCAGGGAACATTCGGATTGGTATAATAGAGCCAGCCCCCGGGAACATATTCGCCGGTTACCGGGTGATAATATATCCTCTGATAATAATCTGCAGGCGAAGAACTGCCGCCGCCTTCAGCACCTTTGGTGCCGTCGTTGCCGTTCATGGTTCCCTTGCCGGAAAGTGAATACGACAGGGAAGCGGAAGCATTGGTAAAACGCGCAAGCCCCTGGCCAGCCTGGAAGGCATATTTATTATATTTGCGGCCTTTTTCGTTGATGGCGTAGGGGTCGAAATTCGCACTTGCGCTGATGCTTACCTTGCCGAACAGGGAAGTGCTCATGCTCATCGAGAGCGAACTCATCTTCAGAGAGTCGGCGAGGAAGTTGTAGCCGCTGCGGATACTGAGCTGATCTATCAGTTTGATTTTCTTGCTCCCTTTTCCGGTGGTGTCGGCGAAATCCCTTACCTTGGCCTCCAGATTATTGCCTATACTCCACGACATGGTGGCGCTGCGACCCTTGCCCGGAGGAGAATTGAGCTGCCCGGAGTAAATGTTGTAAGCATATTCTTTCTCGACACCCGAGGCGTCTGTATAATACAGCGTACGGTATCCATTGGCTGCGGTTCCTTTTTCGGGGCTGAGCGAAAGCGAAAGGGAGGGAGAAACCACGTGCCTGATGGCCTGCAGCCGGTGATATTTCCCGAAATTGAACATCCCATATATGCGGGTGTTCATGGAAATGCCGCCGCTGTAGTTCTGTGTGATGCCGAAATGCGAGAACTGCGAGCTGAGCCTGCTTTCCACCTTGTCCGTTTCGGGATTGTAGTAATAGTCGGTGGTGCGGAAGAACCAGTTCTGGCCATAGGAGATGGATGGGGAGAAGTTCAGATACCGCAGCAGCGTGAAACTGGGAAGACCGATGCTGAAATTATGGGTCATCCCATTCTGGAACTTGTCCGTGAACCCTTCCTGACCGAACTCGGAAGCCTTGAAACTGATTTTGTTCTGCAAGGCCGTGCTGTAACCGAAGGATATCTTTTCGTAAAAACGCTCCTTGCCGACCCTCACCTTCCTCTTGAACGGATAAAAAGTGGAAACGCTAAAGTTGAGCGAGGGGAGCGTGAACGTATAGGAGGAATCCCTCGAGTTCTGCGAATGCAGGGCGTTGATGCTGAGGTTCGCCTTGCCACCGAAATTGCGTGACCAGCTCACCGAAGAAGATATCTGATTCTGCAGGGCTTCATTCACTGAGCGGGAGTTATACCTGCTGTTGGAAGGACTGGAGAAGTTCACCGAAGCGCTGAACGTGGTGCCGGGGTGTGCTTTGGAATCCTGCTGATGGCTCCAGCGCACGCCGAAGTTCTTGGTCTCGTTAAAATCGGCGCTGCCATACTCTCCGGTGCGGTCATCAGAATAATTCAGCGAGAAATTGCCGGTGAATTTGTAGTTGACCTTGTACCTGGAATTCACGTCCAGAGCCCAGGAGCCCAGCGAATACAAGTCTCCGGTCACAGAGAGGTCGAGATAGTCTCCGAAGACGAAATACATTCCAAGGTCTTTCATGTAGAAGCCTCGGGCCGTTTCTTCCCCGAACGACGGCATCAGAAGCCCCGTCGCGCGCTTCGGCCTCTGCGGCACGAATCCGAAGGGAAGGTAAACCGGAATGTTGACATCCTCTATCACCATGTGCGCCGGGCCGAACACTATCTTCCTGGAAGGCTTGGTCACGACCTTGGCATTGAACAGTTTCAGGTAATAATGCGGCTCCTCAGCATCGCAGACGGTGTATTTGCCCCCGACTATGTTGATGGATTCGTCGGGCATCATCTTTATGCTGCTGCCGCGCAGGATGCCGTCGTCCTCATTGGTAACCATATTGGTGATATGCGCCTTTTTCGAATTGAAGTTGTAGCGCAGATTCTCCATCTCGTAAACTTTGCTGCCCTGCGTCATGACAGGACGCCCTTTCCACTCTCCTGCAAGGGAATCATATACGCCGTAGGCATGCACGGTGCCGGTTGCCATGTCGTACTCCATCCTTTCCGCGGAGAGTTTCATGTCATCGTAGGTAACGGTCACGTCTCCATAATAATACAGCAGACGCCTGCCGTCAGAAAAAACTTCCACTACGGAGTCGCGGGCTGTCGAGAATGCGGGAGCGCTTATCGAACTCTCCTTCATAAGGGCGGCCGAGTCGGCCCTGAATACTGAATCGGCCCTGTGAAGGGAGTCGCGCCTTGCCAGCTCCAGAGAATCGGGAGGCAGCACTTTCTTTTCTGCTACCTGAGAGGAAAACGTTCCCCGGTCACGGCGTCTGGGGCGCTGTGCGGAAACTTCTGTGATGCAGAGGCAGAGAAAGGCCGCCGCAAGCAGAATATATGGATGTTTTCCCGTTCGCAATTATTTATTATATTTGCAAAGTACAAAAGTAAGCTTTTTTTGTGAAACACGCAATCTGCATAACCCTGTCTCTGCTTTTTGTGGCGTTCACAGCGCCGGCGCAGAACCGATCCCTGAGTCTTTCCACCGTAGTCATAGATGCAGGTCATGGCGGAAAAGATGCAGGTGCGGTGAGCAAAGACAAGCGCACCTACGAAAAAAATCTCACCCTCGACATTGCCGGAAGGCTTGCAGACCGCATCGGCAGGGAATTCCCCTCCGTAAAGGTTGTACGCACCCGCAATTCCGACAAATTCGTCGAACTGCGTGAAAGGGCAGCCATCGCCAACAGGGCAGGCGCCAACCTCTTCATATCCATTCACATCAATTCGAACAACAGCACCTCTCCGAACGGATATTCGGTGCACATATTGGGGCAGTCCTCCAACAAGGACCGGGATCTGTTCGCATACAACAGGGATGTCGTGCAGAGAGAAAACTCCGTAATCCTGCTGGAAGACGACTACAAGACCAATTATCAGGGTTTCAACCCCTCAGATCCCGAGTCATATATCTTTATGCAGCTCATGCAGAATGCCTATCTGGAGCAGAGCCTGCTGTTTGCAAGCATCGTTTCGCAGAATCTTGAAGGCGGCCCCATAAAGGCAAACCGCGGCATCAGCCAGGATCCTTTCTACGTGCTCTGGAAAACGTCCATGCCGTCCGTGCTCGTCGAGCTCGGGTTCATTTCAAATTCTGCGGACCTCGAGCAGCTTAGAAGCGAAAGCAAGCGGCAGGAGATTGCCGACCGCCTGTTCGACGCCTTCAGCGAATACAAGAAAGAATACGACAGTTCGCTTGACATAGACAAGACTTCCTCTCCAAAAACGGAAACAAAGACGGAGCAGCCTGAAGTAAAGGCGGAACCCGCTCCTACTGCTGCGTCGCAGGAGCCTGCCGCCGCTCCAAAAGTTCTTTACGGTACACAGATATTCGCCACCTCACGCCTTCTTGACGCCGGCGACCCGCGCTTCCTCGGATGGAAACCGGAAGTGATAAAACTCGGTTCCCTCTATAAATACATTATAGGAGTAAGCGAGTCTTCCGATACTGCCAGAAAAAATAATGTTTCCATAAAGGAGCAGTATCCCGGTAGTTTTATGGTCAGCATTTCCGAGGGTACGACCAGCCGCTTAAAATAGCATTGTTGAAAACTCATACTTTTCAACAATTGAACGTCGTAAACAGGGGAGTAATACGATTTTCTTATTAAGAATTATTCCGAATAAGAATATTTTTGACTTTTAAACAGTTACCTCGATTACCAATTTCAATTAGCTGATTAACAACTATTTGGAAATTAAAATAAATCGAAAGATTCTGTGCAAATATATAGCTTAAAAAAAAATAAGAAACAATAGTTAAAAAGTTTTTTTTACACAATCTTTTTAACCAGTTTTGCACAGTCAACAGAAAAACACATGGAATTGAACGGGCGACATATCGAAACCTGGAATAACTGTCTGCGCTTTATCTCGCAGGTGGTTGAGCCGCGCCAATTTGAGGTGTGGTTCCAGAAAATCACGCCCATATCGCTGCAGGATTCAACCCTTACGGTAGAAGTACCATCCCAGTTTTTCTGCGAATACCTTGAAAGCGCCTTCCTCGATGTAATAAAGGCCGCCCTCAAGAAAGAGATCGGTGCAGGAGCCCGTCTGGTATATTCGATACGTCCGGTAAGAAACCAGGGCGCCATGGTATATCCTCAGGGGCCGGGAGATCCTCCCACCAACAAAACCATAAGCATCAGTACGTGGCAGCCCAGCGGCAATCCCGGTCCTTTCGTATTCCCCGGAATCACGAAAATCCAGGTGAATCCCAGGCTCAATCCCACCTACAATTTCGGCAATCTGGTAGTAGGGGACTGCAACCGTCTCGCTGTGAACGCAGCCGAGAACATCTCGGCCAACCCCGGAAAGACACCCTTCAATCCGCTGTTCATATTCGGAGGCCCGGGACTCGGGAAAACCCATGTCGCCCAGGCCGCGGGGCTTGCAATCAAGAAGCAGTTCCCCGAGCTCGTTGTGCTGTATGTAACCGGCAACGAGTTTAAAACACAATACATGGATGCGGTGTATGTACGCAACAAGCTCACCGATTTTCTTGCCTATTACATGAAAATCGACGTCCTCATTGTCGATGACATACAGGATCTCGCCGGACAGGGAAGCCAGCACGCATTCTTCAACGTCTTCAATCACCTGCATCAGAACGGCAAGCAGCTCATACTCACCAGCGACCGTCCTCCCGTGGAACTGCAGACCTTCGAAGACCGCCTTCTCTCAAGGTTCAAATGGGGGCTTTCAGTCGAACTCGGTGTCCCGACATACGAAACCCGCCTCAAAATGCTCAAGGAACGTGCTTTCCGCGAGGGCGTAAGCGTGCCGGATGACGTGCTGGAGTATCTTGCCACCCGTATCAAGAGCAATTTCCGCGAACTCGAAGGGGCGCTCATATCCGTCATTGCCGGAGCCACCATGTCCCACAGCGAAATCACCCTGGAGCAGGCGGCTCACATCACTGAGAGCATCGTCGGAGAGGAAGATTCCTCTGCCATTACCATCGACAAGGTGCAGGGCATAGTCTGCGATTATTTCGGTATCAGCCGCGACATGCTTCTGAGTTCCACCCGCAAGCGTCAGATAGTTCAGGCAAGGCAGATATCAATGTTCCTCTGCCGGAAACTCATCGACAACATCTCTCTTGCCACCATCGGTCACGAAACCGGAGGTAAAGATCACGCCACGGTGCTTCATGCATGCAACACTGTAAGCAATCTCTGTTCCACTGACAGAGTCTTCAAAAAAGACGTCGCAGGCATAGAAGCAATACTCGTAAAAGCCTCACGCTAAAATAGTTGCATAATATGCAGATGAAGGTAGCCCCCTCACTTCTTTCGGCCGATTTCCTAAGGCTTGAAAAGGATGTCGAAATGCTCAATGCAGCGGCAGACATAATACATCTCGATATAATGGACGGGACCTTTGTTCCGAACATTTCTTTCGGTTTTCCCGTTATCGAAGCAGTTGCAAAAAAGGCTACGGTTCCGCTCGATGCGCATTTCATGGTAGTCAATCCGGGCGCATGGATTGAAAGATGCGCGGAGATAGGAATCAGCATGATGAGTTTCCACCTCGAGGCTGCGGGACGCAAAACCCGCGGGCTGCTGAGGACTATTCAAAGCCACGGCATGAAAGCCGGAATAGCTGTCAATCCGGACGTCCCCATTGAAAAACTCTATCCCTACATCGGCGAGGCCGACTATTTCCTTATTATGTCGGTATTTGCGGGGTTCGGCGGCCAGAAATTCATTTATGAGAGCCTCGACAGGGTGTTTTCCCTGCGGAAGAAACTGGATTCTGCCGGCAACGGAGCAATGATAGAAGTGGACGGAGGAGTAGGAGAGGGTAACGCCGCAGCCCTGTCCGAAGCAGGAGCCAACATCCTGGTAGCCGGAAGCGCAGTTTTCAAATCCGCATCTCCTTCTAAGACTATTGCCGCGATTCGAAATCCTCGATAGAGGCCTGAATGCGGTCCTGGGAAGGTTTGTCCAACACAAACATACGATTGGAGAATTCCAACTCAAGTCTTGCCCTGCCGTCGGATGAGGAGAGGTCCTCTGCCCGGCGGCAGATTTTTTCATAGAGGGCATCGAGCGTGGCCGCCGGCGGATAATCGCGTCCGGTAAGAAGCGACAGCGATATAGGGTTGGGCAGCGACGGATCGAACTGCCTCTGGTTAAGGTTAAGGCCTATCCCTATGATACTGTCGGACAGCATCCCCTCAGAAAAAGTATTCTCGATGAGGATTCCGCATATCTTCCTGCCGCAAACCCATATATCGTTGGGCCATTTTATCCTTGGGTGCAGGCCTTCCGCTTCGAGGAAATCACAAAGTGCGACCGTGCAGAAATGCGTGATTCTCACGGCCTCCGAAGCGGATAGCGGCATTACCTGACCTTCTTCGAAACGCAGCACGAGAGTAAAAGTGAGATTCTGTCCGGGAGCGGAAATCCAGGTGTGTGTGCCTCGGCCTCGGCCTGCTGTCTGACTGACAGCTGCTATCACTGACAAATTGTCAAGCTCCCCGCGGCGTCTTTTCGCCTCATCATTGGTGGAATCCAGTTCCTTATGCCATTCGATGAGGGGAAATCGGCTTTGTGGTTCCATTTTTGTTGTTATCTTTGTAAAATAAGGTCTTTTTCCACTGCAAATTTACAATTAAATGCCGAACAAACGTAACGACAAAGACAAAAACCGCCGCGTCATCAAGATTAACCTGTCGTGGTTCTATATACTGCTGCTCATCGGCCTGGGGTGGATGCTTCTGGGCAACCGCAGCACACAGCCAGTCAAGGTAGAGTGGGCTCAGGTCAAACAGATGATGCTCGATGGTGACATCAAGGAAATACACTTCGTGAGAAACGACTACAGGGGAGCTATAACCCTGAGGCCGGAGTCAGCATCGAAATATGCCAATCTTTTCCCACAGGGACAGCTGCCGCCCAAGTCTCCGCAGCTTACATTCCTTGTGTCAGGCTCCTTCAACGCAGAACAGGAATTCGGCAGCATAAACGCCGAGCTGCCGGCTTCAAGCCAGGTGAAGATCGTCATGGAAAACGATTCCAGGAACTGGATGCAGTGGATTGAGTGGCTGATCTGGCCGCTTCTGCTCATCCTCATGTGGGTATGGATGTTCCGCGGCATGAACCGTACGATGGGCGGTGGCGGCTCAGGCGGCCCCGGCGGTCCGGGAGGCATATTCGGAGTAGGGAAGTCCACCGGCAAGCTTGCCAACAAGAAAGACGTCAAGGTGACATTCAAGGATGTGGCAGGGCTTTATGGTGCCAAGGAAGAAGTGATGGAGATAGTAGATTTCCTAAAGAACCCGTCAAAATACACGGCGCTCGGCGGAAAAATCCCCAAGGGAGCCCTCCTTGTAGGTCCTCCGGGAACCGGAAAAACCCTTCTCGCCAAGGCCGTTGCAGGAGAAGCGGACGTTCCTTTCTTCAGCATCAGCGGTTCCGATTTCGTGGAAATGTTCGTCGGCGTAGGAGCCAGCCGCGTACGCGACCTCTTCGCACAGGCAAAAGAAAAAGCTCCCTGCATAGTGTTCATCGACGAGATCGATGCCGTAGGACGTGCCCGCGGAAAGAATGTAGGATGGAGCAGCAATGACGAGAGGGAAAACACCCTTAACCAGCTCCTTACGGAGATGGACGGCTTCGGCACCAACAGCGGTGTAATCGTTCTGGCCGCCACCAACAGGGCCGATATCCTCGACAAGGCGCTTATGAGGGCCGGGCGTTTCGACCGTCAGATCCATGTCGATCTTCCCGAACTCGGAGAGCGCAAGGAAATCTTCCAGGTGCACATGCGCGGACTGCGCATAGCTCCCGATTTCGACCTCGATACCATGGCCAAGCACACTCCGGGATTCTCCGGCGCCGATATCGCCAACCTCTGCAACGAAGCGGCCCTCACAGCGGCCAGGCGTGGCAAAAGCGTCATCGAAACGCAGGATTTCATGGATTCCGTTGACCGCATCATCGGCGGCATCGAACGTAAGAATTCCACTATAATGACGGCTGCCGAAAAGCGCACCACCGCATATCACGAGGCCGGCCATGCCGTCGTAGGATGGCTGCTCCCCAACGCCGATCCGGTATTCAAGGTGAGTCTCATCCCGCGCGGACAGGCTCTTGGCCTTACGTGGAGCCTGCCGGCGGAGCGTAAGATTCTGCCGAAGAGCTATATGCTCGACGAAATGTGCTCCCTTATGGGCGGACGTGCAGCCGAGGAGATCATAAACGGGGAACCCGCATCCGGGGCCCTGAGCGATCTTGAAAGGCTTACGCGCATCGCATACGGGATGGTTCAGTTCTACGGAATGTCCGAAGCCATCGGGGAACTGTCTTTCTACGATTCGAGCGGCGCCCGAGGCTACGACCTCACAAAGCCATACAGCGAAAAGACGGCCGAACTGATGGACGGAGAGGTAAAAAAGATAGTGGACGAGGTTCATGCCAAGACGATAAAGCTTCTGAAAGACAATATGGAAGGCTTTACCAAGGTTGCAGAACTGTTGCTTGAAAAGGAGGTCATCTTCTCCGACGACCTCGAGCGCATACTCGGCCCGAAAGTCGGAGGCTCAAATGAGTAACCTCGCCCTCAGAACCATTTCCGGAGCAGGCTTCGTAGTTATAATGCTATGCGGCCTGCTCATCAATCAATACATCTTCGCGGCACTGGTCATATTCTTGATGATCACGATGATGCGGGAATTCTACCGGATGTCGATGGGAAGCAGGCACCTTGCGTCGCAGATTCTCGCAATTGCCGCGGGAGTAGCCGAGTTCTGCCTGCTGTTCTCGCTTTTCAACTGGAACCTGGGAATCAAATTCATTGCCCTGCCGCTGTCGGTTCTGATGGCCATCCCCATCAGCGCCGTCCTGTCCCGAGACCACGAAAACGTATCGGATTTCGCCTATATCCTGGCCGGCATCCTTTATATTGCCATTCCGCTGACGCTTTCCAATGTCGTGGCATTCAGGGGCGGGGAGTTCAGCGCAAGGCTGCTTCTGTGCTTCTTCATTCTCATCTGGTGCTCCGATGTGGGTGCCTATACCGCAGGCAAGTTTTTCGGTGAAGGGAAACGGAAGATGGCCCAGGACATCTCTCCCAAGAAAACCTGGGTTGGGTTCTTCGGAGGCCTCCTTTTCTGCATGGTCTCCGCAATAGTGATTAAGCTCACCGGCATCTTCGACTACCATTGGGGACACTGCCTTGCCCTTGCCGCCCTGATACACGTGGGAGGCGTTTTCGGAGACCTTTTCGAAAGCCTGTGGAAAAGGCATTTCGGATTCAAGGATTCCGGCAATATCATTCCCGGACATGGCGGCATGCTCGACCGTTTTGACAGCACGCTCATAGCAATGCCCCTCGGGGCCATTTATCTCTCTATAATGGGCTTATTATGAGAATAGACAAAGATTCCTACGGCTCTCTCGCCCTGGTGTTCTTCCTGGGGGCGCTTGCCATCTGGGCATCACTGCGCTTCGTCCAGCCCCGCTTCCTCGCATGGGTCCTTACCCTTATCGTATGGGGCTTCTGCACCTGGCAGCTCTTCTTTTTCAGAATTCCCAGGCGCTTTAAAGCCGGCAGCGACAAAACCATAACCAGTGCGGCGGACGGACGCGTCGTAATCGCCGACGAAGCCTTCGAATCGGAAGTTCTCGGACGCAAATGCAAGCGTATCTGCGTTTATATGAATTTTTTCGATGTCCACGCCAATTACTGGCCTGTTACCGGGGAGGTGACATATTATAAGTATCATCCCGGCAAACATCTGCTCGCTTTCAAGCCCAAGGCGTCGGAAGACAATGAGCATACCACCACCGTCATACGCACGCCGGACGGAAAGGAAGTCCTCTTCCGCCAGCTGGCCGGCACTTTTGCAAGGCGAATAGTCTGTTATTCCAAACCCGGGATGCAGGTCGTATCCGGAGAACAGTGCGGGATAATCAAGTTCGGCTCAAGGCTCGACATGTACCTTCCCCTCGATACGGAAATCAAGGTCAAGGTAGGGGACAGGGTGCTTGCAGCCGAGGGTATTATAGCGAATCTTCGATAAGCGAAAGCAGTTTCTGCGGAGCATCCGTTTCCGGGACATGCCGGAGAACCGGAGTGCCGCCCTTGTAGATGCTGACTTTTCCGTTTCCTTCTCCCACATATCCCCAGTCCGCATCCGCCATCTCTCCAGGACCGTTGACAATACATCCCATAACGGCGATTACCATCCCCTTGAGATGCGAAGTCTTGGCTTTTACTTCTGCAAATGCCTTCTGAAGGTCATACATGGTGCGTCCGCATCCCGGGCAGGCGATGTATTCCGGCTTATAGAACCTCCGGCGCGAAGCCTGTAGAATCTCATCCGAAAGGTACTCCGCAAAATCGGCCGGAATGGGTTCGCCGGCAATGCTTCCCTCAAAGGACACTTCGTCAATCTCCCTGTCCAAAAGAGCGGCCCCCCAGTCGCACGAGGCATCAAGAATAAGCCTTTCGCGGGACGGAGCCTCATAACGGGCCGACACTTTTCCCGAATCTGTAACGGAGCTTACAAGGCTGGATTTCAATGTTCCGCCGTATCTTTGTGAAAGGTAGCTTGCCACCGGCAGCTCATACTCCGGGTCTTCCGTGAGGGAAACCCTTACGGTAGCGCCTATCCCTTTTGACAGCAGGGCGGAGCATCCTATGCAGTTTTTGATTCGGCCTGAGTCGCCGCCGCCCGCTTCCGTCACTCCAATATGCACAGGAAAGACCACTCCGCGGGCCTCCATCATTTCCTGCAGGATGCGGCATGCCTGGACCATCACGAGGGTATTGCTGCTCTTTAGGGAAACCACGACATTGTAAAAGTTTTCGGCCATGCACATCTCCAGCCATTCCATTGCGGCCTTTGCCATACCCATGGGTGTATTGCCGTAGAGTCCGGTGATGTAGCTTCCGAGCGAACCGTGATTGACGCCCACCCTTACGGCCGTCCCATGCCTGCGGCAGACACCGAGAAACTCCGAGAACTGCCTCGCCGCTTCCTGATGGTCACGGTGGAAATTGCCGGGGTTGATGCGCACTTTCTCGACATAGGGAGCGACAGCGATTGCAGTAGCTGAAGAAAAATGGATGTCAGCTACAAGAGGCGTCGTCACCCCAATGGCGCGGAGGGAAGAAGATATCTCCCTGATATGCTCAACATCCCGAAGCCCCGGCACCGTGATGCGAATCATCTGGGCGCCTGCAGAGGCAAGCCGCACACACTGAGCCACGGTCGCTTCCACATCATCGGTGTGGGTGTTGCACATTGTCTGCACGACTATGGGCAAACCTGGGCCTATGGCCAGATCCTTACCTATCTTTACCGTTATTCTCTCCATATACTATATCATGAGCCTGACGCCGCAGCTGGGCATTTGTCTTGCCATAACGCTTTCCCAGCTGGAAGTAAATCCCAAAGGTGAAATTGAGGTCGAAAGGATAAGCGAAACGGTAATAATAATTTGTGTACGGTTCTGGATTGGAATTGGGAGTGTAGATGCTTCCCCACGACCATACATGTCCTATTACATTGAAATGTAATTCGATAGGGTCGAAGACAAGGGCGAAGCCGGCTCCTCCGTAGATGCCGTAGTCCCAGCGCAGGTCGTGGTCTATGAAGTCATTTGCAATGGAAAGAGCCTCGGTATCACCCTCTGCCTGCCCCCTGCGCTCGATGGAAAGACGGTATCCTACATACGGGCCCACATTGACCATGAACTTGAAATGCGCCATGTCAACATGCCCGTGTATCAGGAACGGCACCTCCACCACGCTGTAGCTTGCTTCTGTCGCTCCGTCGATGCGGTGCAGATAATGCGACTTTTCATTCTCAGCGAACTTGTACCCCTCATGGCCGTAGGCAATGCCTATCTGATAGCCGAAATAGGGGAGGAAATCGAACATCTTCATGTTCTTGATATAGCTGACGGAAAAGTACCATGGATTGTAGAGCCAGCGCTGATGATATCCCGACGGATTGAGCATCATCCTCGAAATGGTGGGGCCGAAATTGAATCCCACCATGGAGTAATCGTTTACCATGCCCTTGGGGCGGACGAACTCGACGGTATCGGCCTGAAGCCCCGCGGGAAGCTCCTGCGCAGCAAGAGGCAGGCACATCAGTGCGGAAAGCACGGTTATGATTCTGCGTCTATTCATTTCCAAATAGCTTCGGGATTGATATCTCCTGGTCGATTTCGGCCGAAGGAGGCACTTCGAGGAACTTGCCGGACTTGAACATGACGAATTTAACCTGCTCTGGCTGGCGGTGGTCAAGCATGCTGCCCGTATCGATGATTCCGTTCCTGTTAAGGTCGGAAGTGATGCGCAGGCAGTAACGTCCCTCCTTCAGATATGGGAACGCAAGCGTACGGTCCGACTCAACGGTATAGCTGCGAAGGATGTCTTTCAGCTTCTCATCCAGCAGATCGACGATATACTTGCCGTCCACGCCGCTGACTATTACGTTAAGGACGCTCAGGCGGTCGTCGGAAGGCAGGGAAACCTTTACCTCGGTGCTGTCGGAATAGTAGCCGTTCACATCCCGGAATGCCCTGTGCGGCACCTTCAGGAAATACTCAAAGCCCTGCTGGAACTGCACGTCGGGGCGTATTGTATAACGGCGCAGGTTGAGAGAGTCCCTTACAACCGTCACCTTGCCCTTGAACTCTTTCTGCTTGGGATTCAGATAACGGAACCTCAGGGAGTCGAAGTCGGCCGAGATGACAGGCTGCTCGAATTCGAGTTCGAAACCATACTGCTCGATCCTTTCCGGCTTGGCCTCAAGCTTGAAACGGCACAGGGTGTCTTCATGCTTGAGGTTGCGGCGCTGGGTACGGGAATAGGTGCGCTTCAGTTTGGGGTCAATGGGCAGCTTAAGATGCTCCAGTTCCGGTTTCATTACACCCGTGGAATCGGTTTTGCGATAATTCACGAAAAGATGCATCGTATCCGGAACGGCAGCCCTCGAATTGAGCCAGAGCTCAAGGCTGTCCATGGTCGGATTGAACTGCGAAATCACTTCGTCCGCCCTGAAGCCGGCAAACCAAAGGGAATCAATCCACGCGTTTGGCGCCTGGAAACTCACATAAGCAGAACGCAGCCCCGTCCTTTCCTTGTTCTTGATGAACTGCTTGGAAGGTTTTTCCCGGAACAGGCTCAGGGTATGCTCCACCCTGCGCTCTTCACAGCCGAGAGTGTCCTTCATGTCATATTTGAGGAGTTCCGGGACGGTGTCGGCCACGGCCCACTTCGGACGGATAAGACTGTCTAAGAATGCGATACGGTCTTGATCGGGATCATAGATATTGTTCCCGTCAGCATCCATTACGGCATAGAGCCTGTAAAGCGTATCCTGTATGAACGGCAGCACGAAGAACCCCCAGTCGTCAGTTTTCGCAGCGGCATAAGGCCTGGTGAGCAGAACGGCTGAATCGCGGTGATCTTTGTAGAGCATGACCGTTGCGCCCTTGGCGGGAAGCAGGGTATTGCAATCCTGCACCATGCCGGTCATGAACATGGAATCTATCTGGCTGCCCGTGGAGAAGACATAGGTAAATCCGGGGAAGATATTGTTCTCGTTATTGTCCGCGATGGCATCCCCGAGGTTGAGCGTATAGGTAGTATTCGGCTCGAGCGCTTCTTCAAAAGAAACGACGAGGCTCTTCCCGGAGATTCGGCTCTTAGGCTGTTTCGACTGGGGAGGGGACAGATAGATGCTCTTCTGGTTCTTTATCGATACATATTCGTTGAACTTGAATATGATCTTCGCCTTTTCACGGGGGAAATCCGTAGCACCGGGATAAGGTCTGATATCTACGATATAAGGAGGGATGGTGTCCTTCGCACCCCCAGACGGTGACTCGGTGGTGTTCGCGCAAGAGTGCGAAAGCATCAGGGGGACAAGCACCAGGGCTGCGGAAAGAAGCGGTAGAAGATACTTTCTCATATCAAATGTCGGTTCGGACCACATCGGAGATGCCGTCGATTTTTTTCAATGAAGATAACATGGACTCGAGTTCCCTGCGGTCCCGCACCCGCATCTCGATATATCCGTCGAATACTCCGTCCTGGCTGCCAAGGCTCAGTTTCGTCATGTTCAGGCCCATACCCACGGAGATGGCCTGGGTTATATCGTTCAGAAGGCCTATCCGGTCAATACCCTTTATCGATATCCGGACGGTGAACTCCGGCACCTCCATGTCGATGTCAGGCACCGCAACCACCAGGTCGCCGTGCTTGCTGGCCATGCTTTCCGCGATGGGACAGCTTTTCTTGTGGATGAGGATAGTCCCGTCCGAGGTTTTGAATCCGATAACGGGATCTCCCGGAATGGGATTGCAGCAGTCCGCCATCAGGTAGCGGCCGTTCCTGAGCGACTTTACCGGGATGCCGTGGCCGAAAACTTTCTGGAAGACCTCCGGACCTATGAGACCGACTCCGATACGGAAGAACAACTCCGCCTGGTCGTTGAGCTGGGAACTTTCCAGAAGCAGTTTAAGGGTGTCCAGATTATCCGGTGCACCGAGGGCTGCGATGCGTTCCCGGTAGATATTCTTTCCGTTCCGTATGAGGGAATCCCGGTCGCCCTTGAACCAGTCGAGAACCGCATTGCGGGCATGTCTGGTCTGGAGAAACTGCAGCCATTCAAGTTTCGGGCGGCCCGACTGCGCAGTGATGATTTCCACCTGGTCGCCGGACTTGAGAACCTGCGACAGGGGAGCGAGACGCATGTTCACCTTGGCGGCGATTGCCGAATTGCCTATGTGGCTGTGAATGGCATAGGCAAAATCAAGGACCGTAGCCCCTGCCTGAATGCTTCGCTGCTCTCCCTTCGGAGTAAAAACCACGATGTCGGTGGTAACCAGGTCGTGATGGATGATGTCCAGCAGTTCGAGGGCATTGACGTCTTCGCTCGAGAGGATGCGCTGCACTTTCGCGAGCCAGCGGTCCATGTTCGAGTCATTCTCGGAAATGTAACCGTCTTTCTTGTAAGCCCAGTGGGCCGCAATACCCCTTTCCGCAATGTCATCCATGCGCTTTGAGCGTATCTGCACCTCCACCCAGAAGCCGGAACGGCTCATAAGAGTGCAGTGGAGAGCCTCGTAGCCGTTCGCCTTGGGGCTGTTGATCCAGTCGCGATAGCGGTTCTGCTGCTGACCGTACAGGCCCGACAGGGTGGAATAGATTATAAAAGCCTGCGCTTTTTCGGCCTCGAGCGATGCCGTTCCGGGATTATAGATGATGCGGACGGCATAGAGGTCGTATATCTGGTCGAAGGGGACATGCTTTGTCTGCATCTTGAACCAGATGGAATAGGGGCTCTTTATGCGCTTCTTTATTTCGAATGATATGTCGGCCTGCTTGAGAGCCCCTTCGATCGGGGCGATGAAGGCGTCTATCTCGCGGTCGCGGAGGGCGACGTTGCGGTTTATCCGTTCCGAAATCTCCCTGTAGGCTTCCGGCTCCTTGTAGCGGAGCCATATATTCTCCATCTCGGATTTCACTCCGTAAAGGCCGAGCCTGTGGGCGAGAGGGATGAAGATGAACATGGTCTCCGAGAGGATCTTGTCGCGCTTGTGCTCCGGCATGAACTCTATGGTGCGGCAGTTGTGCAGCCTGTCGGCAAGTTTGATGAGCACCACGCGGACATCGTCGTTAAGCGTAAGCAGAATCCGCTTTAGGTTTTCAGCCTGGATGCTCTCGCTTATCATGCCTCCTCGCCTGTCCTCATTGTCGAGCACCGTCTTTATCTTTGTAAGGCCCTCCACCAGCGAGGCGATCTTGTCTCCGAACTGCACCCTTATGTCTTCGACCGAATAATCCGTATCCTCCACCACATCGTGAAGAAGAGCCGCTGAAATACTCTTGTAACCGAGTCCGATATCGCTCACGACTATGCCGGCCACCTCGATGGGATGCAGGATGTACGGCTCTCCGGAACGGCGGCGCACATGCCGGTGGGCGCGGTTTGCGAAATCGAAGGCTCTCTGCACCACTTCGAATTCCTCGGGGGTGCGGCATCGCTTTCTGGCCGGAGCCTCGAGAGCCTGCCACGCTTTCTTGATAGCGGTATAATCCTTTATGCTAAATTTGGAAAAACTCATTTTTCGGATTCCCAGTCGGGAAGATTTACCTTGTCCACTTCCTGCAGCGCCCGCGTGAGCTCTGCACCATATATTATGATCTGCCAGCTGAAATTAAGCCATATCAGGAAAAGCGGCACGGCGGCAAGAACTCCGTAAACCGCATTGAGCCTCCCCACGAAAGCCTGGGTTTCGAGGTAAAGGTATTGGAACACCACGAATACGAGCGCATCGAAGAGCGCTGCCTTGAGCGCATGGCGGTACTCCACCTTGACGGCGGGGATATACTTGTACATGGCCGAGAACGTAAAGGCGCTGAAGGCATAGAGGACCAGCCAGCTGATGAGTTTCGCAAAGAAATGCCACTGCTCGGTGTCGAGTCCGATGAGGCGCGTGGCATTGGTAGCCAGGGCAATGCCGTAGCTGAAAACGATCACCAGGAACGGAATCATCAGCAGAAGGCCGAAATAAAAGCCGAAACGCTTGAAGATACTGCGGGGTATTTTCCTGATGCCCCATACGTTGTTGAATACCCGCTCGGTCTGGAACATCAGCCAGATGATAGTCCAGAGGAACATCAGTGCCGAAACCACCCCTACGGGACCGGACTTCGCAACATCGATGATGTTTCCAGCCTTTTCCACCAGGACATCCGTATAAAGGAACGCCGAGGGCATCATTTCGTGCAGGAAGCCAGTCACCATGTCCTTGAGCCCGAGTCCGCCAGAAACGGCGAATATGAAAGCGAGCATCGGAACGATTGCAAGGGTGACAAAATAGCTTAGCGAGACGCACTGGAAGCCCATCCGGTTCTCGGCGAACTTGTCGAAGGTATAGCGCACTATCCGCGTAAAACGAACCGTACGCCGCCAGGCCGTGCTCAGGAGCCCCGTGTCGATGGACCACAGCCTGTCTGAAAACAGATCAGTGAATCTGAACGCCCGCTTGTCCTTTACCATAATCAGAATAGTGTAGGTTCATCGTCAAATAAAGAGGGCTTTACGCTGCCAGCTTCCGCCTCTGGAGCGGATGCTGTTTCGGGAAGAAGGGCCCTGAACTCCTCCTCGCTCATGACGGGAACCCCGAGTTCTTCACATTTGCGGATCTTTTCGGGCCCTGGATTTGCTCCGGCGAGCAGGAATGAAGTCTTTCCGCTGACGCTCCCGGAATTCTTTCCTCCGTGACGCCCTATCAGCGCTTTCATTTCGTCCCTTGAAACGCTGAAGACTCCGGAAACGACTATCGTCTTGCCCTCCAGGGCGGATGACAGCCCGGCGGCCCTGGTTCCCATGGAGAAACGAAGCCCGTGAGCCTCAAGCCTTTGAATCTCGATGCCGTGCCTTTCGTCCGCAAACCAGTCCAGAATGCTGTCAGCTATTACTTCGCCCACGTCAGGCACCGACAGCAGTTCTTCCCGTGAAGCAGCCGCTATGGCTCCTATATTGCCGAAGTGCTCGGCTATCTGCTTTGCCGTGGTTTCGCCCACGAAACGTATTCCCAGGGCGAAGAGCACCCTGTCGAAAGGCACGTCGAGGGATGCCTCGAGGCTTGCACGGAAACGCCTGGCGCTCTTTTCCTTCCATCCTTCGAGAGTAAGCAGCTGGCTGAGGGTAAGGTCGTAAAGGTCGGCCGGAGTGCGGACATATCCCATGCTGAAAAGCTGTTCAACCGTAGCTTCCCCCGCAAGGATGTTCATAGCCTTCCTGCCGGCGAAATGAAGCAGTTCTCCCTTTATCTGCATAGGGCAGCCGTCGCTGTTTGGGCAAAACCACTTGGCCTCGTCCTCTTCACGGACAAGGGGAGTTCCGCAGTCGGGGCAGACGGAGGGGAATACCGGCTTTGCGGCGCCTGCACTACGTTTGGAAGGTTCCACTCCGGTTATCTTGGGGATAATCTCCCCGCCCTTCTCTACATATACCCAGTCGCCTTCGTGAATGTCAAGGGCCTCCATCTGGCCGGCATTGACAAGAGTAGCCCTTTTCACAATCGTGCCGCTGAGCTGCACCGGCCTGAGATTTGCCACCGGCGTCACGGCGCCTGTGCGCCCTACCTGATAATCAATGGAGAGGATTGGCGTGAGGGCCTGCTCGGCCTTGAATTTGTACGCCACGGCCCAGCGCGGAACCTTTGCGGTATAGCCAAGCGCGCGCTGATACTCCATCTCGTTTATCTTGATGACGATTCCGTCGGTTGCGAACGGCAGAAATTTGCGCTGCCTGTCCCAGTAGTCTATGTATTCCTTGATTTCTCCTATCGAACGGGCGATGCTCCGATGCTCAGAGACGGGAAGCCCCCAGCTCCGGGCGGCTTTCATCGCCTCATCGTGGCTTGCAAAGTCGAGTCCGCTCTGCGCGGGGATATGATACAGCGTGCATATAAGGCCGCGACGGGCCACCTCTTCGGGATCCGAAAGCTTGAGGGAACCGGAAGCGGCGTTGCGCGGATTTGCAAAAGGAGGTTCTTCGGCGTCGAGGCGTTCGCGGTTCAATGCGTCGAACGCATCATAGGGCATGAGGACTTCGCCCCTTATTTCGAAGTCTTTCGGATAGTCCCCATGGAGAATCTGTGGAAGACCGCCGATGCGCCTGGCGTTTTCGGTTACGTCGTCTCCCTTGACGCCGTCGCCGCGGGTGAGTGCACGGTAGAGTTTTCCGTCACGGTATGTCAGGCAGATGGCAGTGCCGTCGAACTTGAGCTCGCAGCAGTACGAAAAACCGGATCCAAGGGACCGTTCCGCCCTGACGGCGAAATCCTCCACCTCGGAAATGGAATAAGTATTTGCAAGCGACAGCATGGGATAACGGTGGGGCCGCTGAACAAAGCCTTTCTGAAGATCGCTTCCTACCCTCTGGGTGGGGGAGTCCGGTTCTTTGAACTCTGGCCACTGCTCCTCGAGACGCTCCAATTCGTGCATCAGCATGTCGAATTCGTAGTCGGACATGGTGGGGGCATTGTCGACATAATAACGCCGGCTGTTCTCCATCAGGATCCCGCTCAATTCATCAATTCTGGCCTTTGCCGCTGCTTTTTCCATACAAAATACAAAAATAACAAAAAATCTCTTCAATCACCATAATGGAGATTGAGGTATTTTTACTAAATTTGTAAGGTTTTAGAAGAAACAAACAACCCTTCAAATGAAAGACTCTATCATTATCCTCTGCGGCGGCGGCCCGGCTCCGGGCATGAACACCGTCGTTTTCACCATTGCAAAGACATTCTTATTCAAAGGCTACAGGGTTATCGGCCTGCACGGCGGATACAGCGGCCTCTTCTCCAAAAACCCCGAAACTGAAGACCTCGGATTCAAAGTGGCCGACTACTTCTTCAACAGGGGAGGCAGTTATCTGCGCATGAGCCGCTTCAAACCCACGGCGGAAGACTTCGAGAAGAATTTCAACCTGAACCTCTTTACCGAGAACAACATCAAGCTCCTCGTTACCGTCGGCGGCGACGATACGGCCTCCACCGCCAACCGGATCGCCAAGTTCCTCTCGGAAAAGCACTATCCCATCGCCAATATCCACGTTCCCAAAACAATAGACAACGACCTTCCGCTTCCGGGCAACGCCCCCACATTCGGGTTCAACTCCGCCCGCGACGAAGGCGCACATCTTGCGCGCACCATTTACGAAGACGCCCGCACTTCAGGCAACTGGTTGCTGGTGAGCGCCATGGGTCGCAGCGCAGGGCACCTCGCCCTCGGCATCGGCGAAGCCATCCACGCCCCGATGACCATCATCCCCGAAATGTTCGGCAACACCGAAATCACTCTCGACAAGATAGTCAAGCTCGCCATTTCCGCCATCATCAAGCGCAAACTGCTGGGAATCAATTATGGCGCGGTCATCATCGCAGAAGGCGTCTTCCACGATCTCGACCCCGAAGAAATCAAGGCGGCAGGCGTCAACATGACTTACGATGAGCACGGCCATCCCGAACTCGGCAAGGTCAGCAAGGCCGTCCTGTTCAACGACATCCTCGACAAGGAGTTCAGCCGCATCGGTCTCAAGATAAAGACCCGTCCGGTGGAAATCGGATACGATGTCCGCTGCCAGGACCCCATCGCCTACGACCTCGGCTACTGCTCGGAACTCGCAATGGGAGTTTACGACCTCTTTAAGAAGGGCGAGACCGGCTGCATGGTTTACATCGACCCGCAGGGCAATCCTCATCCCCTCTACCTGAAGGACCTCCAGAACGAGGAGGGCAAGATTCCGCCGCGCCGCGTCGAAATCCAGGGCGGACTCGCACAGAACTATTACCGTTACATCTGCCACTTCATCGGTCCCGAGGACTATGAAGCCGCAGGCAAGTATGTTCCGGCACCGCAGGAATACGACTTCCTCAAGATTCTCAATTGGAAATAATCATCATTCACCAATCAAATAAACAAAATGGGTAAATTTATCGTTAAGGTCCGCAAAGACGGCCAGTTCCAGTTCAACCTCAAGGCCTCCAACGGCCAGGTCATCCTCGTAAGTGAAGCCTACAAGCAGAAGAGCTCCTGCCTGAACGGAATCGAATCCGTGAAGAAGAACGCTTCCGACGACGAAAAGTTCGTGATCGAAACTGCAAAGAACGGCAAGCCTTTCTTCAATCTCATCGCCGCCAACAAGCAGGTTATCGGCTCCAGCCAGATGTATTCTTCGCTCGCTACCCTCAAGAAGGGCATTGCTTCCGTAAAGGCAAATGCTCCCGAAGCACCCGTCGTAGAGGAATAGTCTTGCTGAATTCCACTGATATCAAGACCATAAGGAGTCTCCGGGAAAAGAAATACCGGGACTCCTTTGGTTTGTTTGTAGTCGAAGGAGAGAAAATGGTCAAGGAAGCCCTCTCCTCCGACATGCGTGTAGTACGCATAATACGCAAGGACGAAGTGGGGGAGGCGGTCATGTCGAGGATCTCAGCCCTGAACACGCCGCCGCCGGTACTCGCAGTCGTCGAAAAAAGGGATGCGCCCGTCCCGCCGGAACCCTCCGGACTCTGCCTTGCCCTCGATTCCATCAGGGATCCCGGCAACCTCGGAACCATCCTCCGCATAGCCGACTGGTTCGGCATCGACACAGTGTACGCTTCTGCAGATACAGTCGAGGTGTACAATCCGAAGGTCATTCAGGCAAGTATGGGTACTATATTTCGTAAAAGGCCTGTTTACTGCGACTTGACATCCGTTTGCGAAAGTTTTACTTCAAACGGAATGGAAGTCTTTGGGACTTTTCTCGATGGAGACGACATCTACTCCTGCGCCCTGCCGTCAAAAGGCCTCATAATAATGGGCAACGAGTCGGAGGGTGTCAGTTCCGCAGTAGCCGCAAAGGTTACCAGGCGGCTTACGATACCCAGTTTTGCAAAGGGCGCGCATGCCGAGTCGCTTAACGTTGCCGTCGCCACGGCGGTAACAGTATCAGAATTCCGCAGCAGATGATAATCTATCAGGTGCTTCCAAGGCTATGGGGCAGCGGACGTTTTTCCGACTGGAAGACCCCTGCTTTCAAATACCTCTCTTCGCTTGGAGTCGATACCATCTGGTTCACCGGTATTCCAAGGCATTCAAGCGGAAAGGATTATGTAAAGGGCGACCCTGGTTCGCCTTATTCGATATCGTCGTATTTTGACGTAAACCCCTATCTTGCAGACAATCCCGAGAAGCGCACAGATGAATTTGCAGCACTTGTAAAACGCTGTCACAAAGCAGGTTTCAAGGTAATAACGGACCTTGTTCCAAACCATGTCAGCCCCGACTGCACAGATGTTCCCACCCTGCCTTGGTGCGATTACGACTGGACGGATACACGTAAAATAGACTATTCCAATCCTGAAGCATGGGAAGGGATGCGACGCATAGCCCTTTTCTGGGCTGGACTTGGAGTTGACGGGTTTCGCTGCGACATGGTGGAACTCGTTCCGAAAGAAGTCCTCCGCTACCTCATAAGCGAAGTCCGAAGGGAATATCCGGGCTTCCTTTTCATAGCGGAAGCCTATGACAAAGCCAATTACCGCCCTCTTCTGAAGGAAACGGGATTCGACCTCCTGTACGACAAATCCGGCTTTTACGATATCTCCAGGGGAATCATCGAGGGGAGAAGAACTCCCCGGGAGCTGACTGCAAACTGGCAGTGGCTGGGGGATATGCAGGAAGGGATGCTGAATTTTCTTGAAAATCACGACGAGCAGCGCCTTGCCAGCAGGTGCTTTGCCGGTTCTCCCCAAAAAGGATACGCCGCCCTTGCCTACGGTGCGCTTTTCAACAAGGCCTCCTTTATGATTTACGCAGGGCAGGAACTCGGCGAAACCGCTTCCGAAGCCTCCGACGGAAGGACATCGATTTTCAACTACGTCCGCATCGCAAGCCTCCAGAACACAGCTCTGCCGCATGCAGGCAACCCCGTACTGAAAAAATACAGGAGCATCCTGCGTCTCGCATCCAGAATCCAGGCCCTTCCGAACTGGGATTTATGCTACTGCAATGGAAGCGCCGGCGGATTCGATCCTTCGCTCCACAGCGCTTTTGTCCGGTACTGCGAAGACTCAGCCTGGGTGGTACTGTGCAATTTCAGCGATACTCCCGCCGAGGTAGTCCTCAATCTTCCCTGCGAACTCAGCGAAGCCTGCGGCAGAGCTCTTCCCTCACGTATAAAGCTCTGCGCAGCCCCATGGGACGCAGGCGTAAAGGAAATTTTACTACATTTGTAGATTATGAAACGGGTTTTCCCCTTGTTGTTCCTGCTTTTTATCGCAGCAGCCTGCAGCACGACCAGAGTCCTGCGGGAAGGGGAGTACAGGCTCGTGAACAACGTAATCGTCATGGAGGGGCCGGTGCGCTTCCAGGACAGCGAACTCAACTCCTACATACGGCAGGATGCCCAGAAGTGGAGTCCCCTTATCTGCGTTTACAACTGGTCGCGCAAGGACGGACTCCTGCATAAGGTAGGACGCGCCCCGGTAGTGTACGATTCGACTGCGGTGGCATCCACCTGCGAGAATCTCGAAACACGTCTGGAGTATCTTGGCTATTATGGCTCAAAAGTCTCGGGAGAAACCACATACAAGGGACGAAAGGCCAGGGTAACCTACAGGATAAGGCCGGGCAAGAGCTACCTTGTGGATTCTATCGTCTATGACATCCCTCCTCACGGGGATTTTCCCAAGGACTTTTATGCCGACACCCTTAACAGCAGCGCAGCCCTGAAGTACAGCTGGCTGTCCGAGGAGACCCTGGAAGAGGAATCGGTGCGCAGCACCGTGCGCCTCCGGAATCTGGGCTATTTCGATCTCAGCAAGAATCACTTCTCCTTCGAGGCAGACACTCTTGCTGACGGTACCGCAACCCTGATTTATAGGGTCAAGGAATACACCCGTAACGAAACGCCCGCCGCAGCAAGGCCGCTGCGCAGGTATTACATAGGAGACGTCACCATTTCCAGGCCGGAAACCCTTCCTTTCCGCGAGAAACTTCTGCTGGGGCTGAATACCATACACCCGGGAGACCTCTATTCCGAGACCAGCGTCGCCAACACCTATTCGCGGCTTTCCAGCATCAAGGTTTTCAGCAGCGTACAGGTGCAGATGACCCCTTCCGACAGCAACAAGGTGGACTGTGGAATCTATCTTTCGCAGTCGCCTGTCCAGGGTTTCAAGATAAAGGCCGAAGGCAGTTCCAATTCAACCGGGCTGCTCGGGTTCTCACCGCAGGTTTCGTTCTACCACAAGAATATTTTCCACGGAGGAGAATGGTTCAACCTCGCCTTCAGCGGAGATTTCCAGTACAGGCTATCCGACGAGACAAAAGCCATCGAATACGGTATCTCCGCCGGCCTGAGCCTTCCAAAATTCCTAGGCCTTCCGTACACGGCCTTCAAAGGTCCGAGAATCCCACGGACGGAGATAAACGCTGCATACAACTATCAGGAGCGCCCCGAATACAACAGGGCCGTAGTTTCTGCCGCATTCGGTTATTCAGGAGTCAGCAGAGGTAAGGTCTCCTACAAGGTGTTCCCCCTAAGGGCCAATTTTGTACGCCTTTTCGGGCTCGACAGCGGCTTTGCACGGACGCTCGAACGCAACCCGTTCATGCGTTATGCCTATCAGGACCACCTCGATGCCGGTCTCGGTGCCGATTTCTATTACAATTCGAGCGAAGACATAGTCCCGCAGGGCTCCTATACATTCCGAAGGCTTAGCCTGGACCTCTCCGGCAATGCCATCAGCCTCTTCAATTCCATGCTTCCCCAGAATTCCGACGGCACTCGCATGATAGCCGGAGCCCCGTACTCGCAGTACGTAAGGGGAGAGTTCTCCTGGGGACGGACAATGCGATACGGCTACGGGAACAGGCAGGCAGTGGCCATGAGGATGCTCGGGGGATTCGGTTACGCATACGGCAACAGCAATGCCCTCCCGTTTGAAAAACAGTTCTATGCCGGAGGAGCCTCAAGCATGAGGGGCTGGCAGGCAAGGGCCCTTGGGCCTGGTGCGCAGCCGGCGAATACGTTCTTCTCCATCCCCAGCCAGACGGGAGACATAAAACTTGAAGCAAACCTGGAGTACAGGTTCGGCATATTCTGGAAATTCGAGGGCGCGCTCTTCGCCGACATAGGTAATGTCTGGACGCTTTCGGAAGGTGACGGACAGTTCCGCATCTCCGATTTCTATAAGACCGTGGCTGCCGACTGGGGAGCAGGGCTGCGTCTCAATCTCCAGTTCATCCTGATCCGTATAGACTTCGGCATGCAGCTCTACGACCCCAGCAGGGAAGAAGGAAAGCGCCTTATAGGAGCAGGCAGCTGGCTCGCTTCCGGGAACAATGCATTTCATTTCGGTATAGGATATCCCTTCTAACAGAATCGATTATGACCACTAACATGAAGATGGCCGATCTCATCAATTCGGCGCCGTGCCTCCTCTCCGTGGCAGACCGTCTCAGCATCCGTTTCGGATTCGGCGAGGCATCCGTGGAGGAATGCTGCAAACGGGATGGCAAAGATCCGTTCACGTTTCTCTCTATCTGCCGCACCGCCCTCTCCGAGGATTATCTTCCCTCAGAAACGGAACTCTGCAGGATACGGGTTGCAGACGTAACGGCTTTTCTTAAAAACTCGCACGATTCCTATCAGAACTCCTGGTTGCCGGGGATGGAGAAAGCCATCGGCGAAACGCTCGTCGGCCGCCCTGAAGCCCAGCAGAAGGTGATTTCAGAGTTTTTCCGCAAGTTCAAGAACGAACTCGGAGTCCATTTCGAACTTGAAGAGAAGAAGATTTTCCCTTCGCTGGAGGCCATCGGCAAGGGGAAGGGAAGCATCAGGGTTTTCCAGCACGAGCACGGAGAGATTGAAGAGAAGATTCAGGACCTCATAAACCTTCTGCTCAAGTATCTGGTTTACGAGAAGCAGGATCCCAAGGTCACCTGGCTGCTCAGTTTTTTGTACGCCTTCAAGGAAGACCTCATCATCCATTCCCGCATCGAGGACCGTCTTATCCTGCCGCTTATTGGAGGAAAAGCAAATGAGTAACGAGAAGATAAAGGTACTTGTCATCAGTTCCTCCGAAATCCTGATCGGAGGCATGCGAAGCGTTCTTGCGAGAAGTGAATTCGTAGTGGAGAGCTGCCTCGCAGGCGTTCCTTCGGAAACGGATGCGGCCCTGGTCATCATCGACCTTTCGGTCCCCGACCTGTGGTCTGTATTCAATCACGAGATTCCGGTGGTGGCACTGGTGCATTCGGCCTGCGACGAAGAGACCCTGAGCCGTTTTTCCGGGGCCGTCTATCTGTACGACTCCGCCCAGACAATACTCAAAAAACTCCGCAAAAGCATATCCTCCGGGAGCGATCGTCCCATCGAAGGAGGGGAGCTTTCACCCAGGGAGAAGGAAATCCTTGTATGCGTAGCCAAGGGCATGCTGAACAAAGAGATAGCATACAAGTACAATCTGTCGATCTTCACGGTAATGACCCACCGAAAGAACATAACGGCAAAGACCGGCATCAAATCGATAGCCGGCCTCACCGCTTATGCAATCCTCCAGGGATTGATAGATATAGAATCAATCAAGTAGCCTCTGCTACGCGTAGCTGTGCATTCCTCCAAGCAGGAGGTTCACGCCGAAATAAGTCACCAGCACCGCCGCGAAAGCAAGAATGGTGTAAATGTGGAAGTCACGGGGATTCTTGAGGAATCCCAGCTTTTCGCAGTGCAGCGGAATGGAGTAGATGAGCAGCGTAATGAGCGCCCATGTCTCCTTTGGATCCCAGCCCCAGTAGCTTCCCCACGAGATATTTGCCCACACCGCTCCGATGAATGTTCCGAAAGTGATGAGGAACACTGCCGGATAGAGTATTACAAGGCTCAGGTCGCGAAGCGTCATGGCGGCTTCTCCCTTCATGAAAAGCCCCATGATGCCGCCCAGCATCACCAGTGCGAACAGGGTATAGGAAACCATCATGGAAAGCACGTGTATCGAGAGCAGCGGGCTCTGCAGCACGGGCATCAGATGCGTTATCTGAGGATTGGCGCTGGAAAGCGAAGCCATGAGCATGGTAAAGCCCGACACCAGGAAGGCAAGCGGCTGGACAAGCGGGAAACGCTTCCAGAGCAGCAGATGCGCGATGCTTGCAACCCATGCCATCAGCATCATGACGGCGTAACTGCCTGCAAACGGCCTGCTTCCAGATGCATACCACCTCAGGACAATGACGGTCGTTAGATAAAGAGCAAGTATCCCGGCAATGACGGCAAGAATGAGCTGCAGCCGTATTGGCGGCCTTTTACCTTTTGCCGTCCAGAGCCCGAAAAGGACGAAAAGCACCAATCCCATGGTTATCGAAACCATGAACGGTACCATAGGACGCGAAATGCCGTTGTACAATTTCTCGGCCTTGTACCTTGCCACTGGGGGAAGCACGGAGGCGGCCTCACTCTGCTGGTATTTCTTTATTCCGGCAATGAGCCGCGATACTTCATCCCAGTTTTCAGACGCTGCCTCTTTTTTCATGAGCTCAAGGGTCTTGCGCACGAATACCCAACGGTCGTATTCAAGACCTGCAGGCAGTTCACCAGTGGGGTTGTACCATTCTATGCGTCCCGTGCTGTCAGCGATGGGGAAGATGCTGAAAGCTTCGCCGGAAGCCGCCTTCATCACCAGAGACTGTTTTTCGTTTTCCTTCACCGTACCCTTTTCGGAGGCCTTTATCTTGAGCGGGACACCGCGCCACCAGTCATAATAGAAGAACCAGGACGAAACGACCTGCTCGGCCGAATAGGGCCCCATGTGCGCCTTCCCGTAAGCTTTTAGGCAATAGTCCCTGGCAAGGGTCTGCAGCGGACATACACGGTCCTTATAATAAACTGCAAGGTCTCCCATCTGGGTAGCAACCTCCTTCGGAACAGCAGGCAGTTCTTTTTCCGAAGCCGAAGCAGGCTGCGGCATGGCAATTAGCAGCACAAGCGCGGCGGCAACTCCTCCCAGACGCCTGAGCGCCCTGCGGAAGGCCGTGTCTTTCTGGAAAAAGAAACCCAGCATGGAAAGCGCAAGCAGCAGATAACCGGCATAAGTGACGCCGTTGCCCCACGGGTCGTGCGTTACCGCAAGGATGCTCCCTCTGCGGTCCTGGTCAAAATCTGCCTGGTAAAAACGATACCCTTCGCAGCGGGCGATATTGTTCATGGAAATGACTTCGCGGTGTCCATCGATTACCACCGTACTGATAAAGTCCGACGGTCTTTTGGAACCAGTATAGTATTCTATTTCAAAGCTTTCCAGACTAACACTGAAAGGAAGGGCGCGCTCGTTTCCGTCTTCATCCACAAATGCTTCAGCCGCAGGGGCATCCAGCCTGAGGTGAAGCTCGCCGCTCTCTGAGGTAAGGTGAGTTATGAGCGCTCCGGCAAGAATTACGACAAGGGCAATATGAATTCCGAATGTCGCCGGATTGCGCTGCACTTTGGCAGATAAGATGTACACGAGTCCGCTCACGGCTGTCACGGCCCAAAGGGCAATGAAGAGGGGAGAGTGATAGAAATACCTGAAGGCTAAGGGAGTGCCTTTGAACTTTTCAAAGACCGTGGCAGCCATCATCATCACGATGAGGACTGCCATGGCTGAAAAAGAGATCGTACTAAAAATCTTATTTTTCATCAAATGGAATTAATAAATCTCACTACGGCATCCCTTTCTTCCTTCGTGAGGTTGTAGAACTGTTCAGCACTGTAGTAGGCGTCGCTATCTTTGCTGTATGCATGCCACATGATTGCTTCAACAACATTCCTGGCGCGGCAGTCATGCAGGCGGTCGCTGCGGCCAGTATTTTCTGCAGAAAGCCCGCGTCCCCAGAGGGGAGTGGTGCGGCACCATGTTCCATGAATGTCGTTCTTCATGTAAAGACGGTGCTGGATGAAGTCTGAATAAGGATAGATAGTCTGGTTAGCGTAGCGGGGAAGAGGTTTTCCGCCATTGAGGGCGGGAGACCAGTAATTGTCGGACCCGGTAGTCCACTTCGCCTTGTGGCAGGATGCACAGCCCATCTTCATGAAGAGGTCCTTTCCCTTCTGCACTTCCGGGTCGTTCAGGTCACGGGCGCGGGGGATTGCGAGACCGCGGTGCCACACCATGAAGTTGTAGAACTCGTCAGCCGTCATATCCGGGGTGAAGTTGTGATACTTGTTGTCGAACTGGTTGGTTCCGGGACGGAGAAGCTCATACACCGCCTCCTTGATGCCGGCGTCGGTACCGTCCGCGTAATAGGGAGAATCCGGATCGGCCTTTATGGCGGCTATGACATCGGCGTTTTCAGACATCGCCTTTGCCCATGCATTTGTAGTATAAAGGAACGGGCGGTCGGGGCGGGATACGTTGGTTATGTTCCAGATGGCATTTGCACCGGCTCCGTCCTGAAGGGTTCCGCGGGTCATGGCATAGGTGAACTTCTTTACGAGTTTGCCGTCCATGTAGGCGTCGCGCTCATAATAATTGCCATCGGCATCATATCCGGAACCGATATTCTTGCCGTCCTCGAGAACCGCTCCGTTCTGCCAGTTATGGTAATAGGCGGACGGTGCGAAATCGATGGCGTTCTCTCCTGGCCAGAAAGCGGGATTGAGGCCGTGTTTCTCATACAGGCCGGCTTCGCTCAGATAAGCAGCCTCCGCCTCGTAGGTTTCGCGGATTTCGTCCTGGTCCAGAGCGTCAATGAGTCCTACGCCCGTCACTCCTATAGTGGATTCGAGGCGGAAACCCACGTCGCTGTACGTCTTGCCGCTCGCATCCGTATAAGGAAGATTGTCATAAGGAGTTGGATTGGTGTTGAACGCCTCCCTGGGAATATAAAGGGTAGGATACTGGAGCTTGTAGCTCTCTCCGTCGCGGAACTTCATCGGAAGCCCGCTTTCCATCTCGGAAACTTCGCTCCAGGAAAGCTGAATCTTGGTTTCATCGATGGGAGGAAGGAAAGGAGAAAGGGACATGGTCTGCGGCATTCCGGTAACTTCTCCCACATAAGGGCCGTCGTTGCTGTTCCCGTTGGTATAATATACCACCAGAAGATAACCGTTGCCCCATGCATTCGAAGTATTGGCCTCATATTTTTCTTTCCACTGGCCATGGCCGTATGCCGGATGGCAGTCGAGGCAGGATTTGCGCACATGTGCGGGACCGAGCCCTCCGAACTGTCCGCTGCCTTCGTTGTAAGACCTCTCGAACTGATACTCGCCGAGAAGGAATGCATGATCGAGGCCTGCCGCTTCCACAGCGGGAGCCGGATCTTCGTAGCATCCTTCGGAAATATTGGTGGTGGTGCCCAGCTGACCTCCGGGATACCACTCGGAAGCGTCGAAGTTGCCTACTGCCTGCCCTACATACTTCGCATCGGAAACCGCCCTTGAAACGCTTGAAGTACCTTCATCGTTTTTGCAGGAGGCGAATACCGCTGCGGCGAGGAAAAAGAATACTAATCTTGAAATCTTGTTCATGACTGCTGTTGATTAAAGCCCGCTTACCCAGTCTGCCGCCTTGTTGAGTTCGACATCGAGGGCGTTGATTGCCTCGATGGCATTGCCGGCACATTCGGCCGTAGGTTCGTCAACAAAAGCCTTTCCGCTGTCAAGACATGCCTGAAGGGATGCGACTGCGCCCTCAAGTGTGGATTTCAGCCTCGCCGCACCTTCGTAGCCAAAGCGTGAAAGAACGCTGTAGATGCACTTTGAAGACGGAGCAGTAGCGCCGTCTTTCCCATATAAACTATAAACGATGCTCTGAATGTTGTTGTAGAAATCGAGATAAGACTTCTTGGAATATGGACTCTCTATATAATCGCCGTCATAGTCGCTGCTGTTCACGTCGTATGCCGAAGCAATCTTGGAGTTTGCAACCTCCGAGCAGATGTTGGAACAGCCAGAAACGAGTATGGTCGTTACTGCCCTCTGCCATGTCCTGTAGGTGCTTCCTGCAGTAGCGCTTGCAAGCAGGTTTTCACCGAAAGTATAATCGCTGTCAACCTCTCCGGGGATTTCCACCACGTCGTTCACGTATGCACGGCGTGTAGTGATCCCTTCATCGAAATCATATACGAAACCAAGCGCGAAATCCTTGGGATTCCATGAGGCCTGAAGCTTCCAGCAATAATTGCGCAGATCTTCCGCCACAGCTGCCGCAAAGATGAGTTCGCAGCGGCCGGAAATCTTATAGGCTGCGAGCTCCGCATCGTCGTCGAAAGATTTGAAAGCAGAAGCTTCGCGCGGTTTTCCGTCGCGGAAAAGGATGAATTCGATTCCGTGGAAACCCAGATTTGCGGTACCTACCTCGTCAACTGCACCGGCACCTTCTTCTTCAAGGTCGGCTATGACATCCGACTTGCTCAGTTCCTTTGCAAGTTTCTTGCGGTCGAGAGGCCAGCTGTCGATGTGGGGATCGATTCCATAAGCGGTAGCCGCTCCGAACAGGAACGCCTCGCTCTTCTCCCAATAGGCACGGGCATCAAGGAAAACGTTGCACACCGAAGCGATCTTATCATCCGTAAGGGCATCTACGCCTCCTTTCTTAAGATCTGCGAGCTGGTCATACAGATCTGCCGTAGAATCGGCAAGCTTATCGTAAATTGAATAGATTACGCCAGGAACATACTCCTCTACGGCAGCCTTGAGGGCTTTCTCCTCGGCCGTGAGGTCGGAACCGTCACCGCCCTCGTCTTTTGAACATGCGACGAAGGCTGCAGCCGGAACGGCCAGCGCTGCGATTAATTTGAAAATCTTTTTCATCTGTTTAATAATATTTAGGATCAATTATCTCAATGCTTGAAGAAACCCATATAGGCTATTCCCACGTTTACCGAAGGCTCAGGATTGTAGCCGTCGGAAAGGAAACGGCAGGAATACTCCGCCTTAACCGCGATTTCGGGAATCGGGCACCAGTTGAAGCCTGCAGCCAGACGCTTTTTCTCCGTAAAAGGATAGGTCCCCTGACCGCTTTCCGCTATATAAGGATTGTAATACTCGTATCTGGCAAAAAGATAAAGCCTCTGCTCTTTGTCCTTCACGGGGATGAAGGAGAAAAGGTCGTATCCGGCTTCTATTCCGGCGGCGATGGCCTTGTCTCCCACCGGAGTGTCGGAATACGGCGCACCGGACGCCGCGCCCTTTGAACTTTTATACTTGCTGATGGCCTTTGCGTCGGAGAGTTGTCCGTAATCGGCATTTCCTCTTACAATCAAAGCCCTCCCGACGTATCTGAAATCGAATGCGGCCACGACAAGCGTACCGGTGGCATCCTTGATATAAGACGCCGCTGCCGCCTCATTGGGGAAGGTGTTTCCGAAAGTCTCTCCATAATAGCCGCTGAGTCCGAGGTCGAGGCCGAAGGCAAAAGATTTGTCTATCCTGGCGGCAAGCCCCGGTTTGTTGGCTACCTGGAACGGGAAGGGAGTGTGTGCACCGTTCTTTATGAAATTGTCACGTGTAAAGAGCATTGCATCCAGGCCAGAGACAATCATGGCCTCGTAACGCCAGCTCCCGGCCTTTCCCCAGATGCTGATTCCGGTGTCATGCCAGGTGGAGGGGAGTATGGTGAACTCTCCTTCCGGACGGTAAACGGTAAAGAAATTGAGTGGCTCGTGTCGGTTATTCAGCCCTCCTACAGGCACTACAAGATGCCCCATGCGGACACTCAGCTGCGGAAGAAAAGTCTTCTGAAGCCAGAACTGCTCAAGTTCCACCTCGCCGCCGCGCTCCACCTCGTTTTCCCATTCACCTGCTTCTTCGTATTCCTTTTCGACCTCGGTTCCGGTACCGAGATGCTCGAACTCTATTTCCGTCTGCATCGACCATCCCTTGCCGAAATCGTAGCCGAGATACACCACGGCATGCGGAATGTCGAACCTGTTATGAGACTCTCCGGCATGAGCCGACGCATTGCTGTAGCGGTAAACGTGATCTGAATAAAAGTTGCGGCTGAAAGCCACTTCTCCATAACCTCCTACCGTAAGGCGTCCGCCTTCCGAGTACTGGGCATTTGCTGCAGGAGTTCCTGCCATGGCGACTGTCACGCCTACGGCCAAGACTGAAATCCAATTCTTCATAATACTGCGCAAAGTTACCCACACATGCAAAAGCGCGCAATCACTAATTATAGTAATCGCGCGCGCATATTATAACTTGTTTAAGTTAGCTGGCGGTCTCAGAGAGGCTTTGAAGGATCCAGACCGCTTTCCTTGAGGGTACGGGCGATCTGTTCGTCGCTCACTCCTCCACCTACCAGGTCACCGGCAAAGAATTTGTCGTATGCACTCATGTCGATGAGGCCGTGCCCCGAGAGGTTGAACAGTATTGTCTTCTTTTCTCCCGTCTCCTTGCATTTAAGGGCTTCCGCGATGGTTGCGGCAATGGCATGAGAGCTCTCCGGAGCGGGAATTATACCCTCCGTACGCGCAAACAAAGCCGCTGCGTCAAAGGATGTCAGCTGATCTATGTCCACTGCCTCGATATAACCGTCTTTAAGGAGCTGGGAGATAATGCTGCCTGCACCATGATAGCGGAGGCCTCCGGCATGGATGTTTGCCGGCATGAAGGTATGACCAAGGGTGTACATTGCCAGAAGGGGAGTGTATCCTGCTACATCACCGAAATCGTAAAGATACACGCCTTTGGTCAGTTTAGGGCAGGACGCAGGCTCTGCAGCGATGAAACGGGTCTTTTTCCCCTCAAGGATATTGTGCCTGAGGAAGGGGAACGCGATTCCGCTGAAATTGCTCCCTCCTCCGAAGCATCCGATTACGATGTCGGGATACTCGTCCGCCATTTCCATCTGTTTCTCGGCTTCAAGTCCGATTACAGTCTGGTGCAGACACACATGATTCAGCACTGAACCCAGCACATACTTGCAATGAGGCGTATTCTGCGCAAGTTCAAGGGCCTCGGATATTGCAGTACCCAGCGACCCCTGGTTGTTGGGATCCCTCGTGATGACATCCTTACCTGCACGCGTACTCATTGATGGAGAAGCGGTTACATTGGCTCCGAAAGTCTGCATTATGCTGCGGCGATAGGGTTTCTGCTCATAGGAAATCTTTACCATGTAAACTGCAGTCTCGATTCCGAACGCCTTGGCGGCATACGAGAGGGCCGCACCCCACTGGCCGGCTCCTGTCTCTGTAGTAATATTGGTCGTACCTTCCTGTTTCGCATAATAAGCCTGGGCGAGAGCCGAATTGAGCTTATGCGATCCCACGGGACTCACGCTCTCGTTCTTGAAATAAATGTGGGCCGGGGTGTCCAGCGCCTTTTCAAGTTCATAGGCGCGCACGAGGGGAGTGCAACGGTAGAATGAGAGTTTCTCCCGCACAGGTTCCGGAATGGGAATGAAACGGTCTGTCTGGTTGACCTCCTGACGCGCACATTCCTCGCAGAAAATCGGGAACATGTCTTCAGCCGCAAGGGGCTTGTGGGTACCAGGATGAAGGAGCGGGAGAGGTTTGTTCGGCATGTCAGCCTGAATGTTGTACCATGCCTGTGGAATTGCGCTCTCGGGGAGCAGGAACTTCTTCTGTTTCATATTGCTGAAAAATAATTGTTTATCAAAAACAAAAACGCCCGTCCGCACATTCGGACAGGCATCTATTCATTTCCTTTCGGCAGGGCTGAGCCTACCGTGGGATATATTCACTATACATCATACTTTGCCTGGCCGAAGATTATGCCAGACGCCACCATCGAAGGGAACTGTATGATGTACTTTTTGTCATCTTCTTTTGCAAATATAATGATAAAAAACTTATGCGCAAGACTTTCCTCTATTTTTTGTAATACTTTGGCCAGCAGGCCTCCAGATATGCACGCAAACGGTCTTCATGGCTGTTGTGCTGCGGCTCGTAGAAAACCGTGCCTTCCATCCCCTTGGGCAGGAATTCCAAATCAACGAAATTGCCCGGATAGTCGTGGGCGTATTTGTAACCGTCACTGTATCCGAGGTCTTCCATCAACTTCGTAGGGGCGTTCCTGAGATACAGGGGCACGGCAGCCGTCTTGTCCGATTTGGCAGCCTCCATCGCCCTCTCCATGGCCATATAAGAGGCATTGCTCTTGGGTGAAGAAGCCAGATAGACGGTGCACTCCGCCAGCGGAATGCGGGCCTCGGGCATACCAATCTCATGCACTACCCGGAAAGTCGCCTCAGCAAGAAGCAGGGCGTTGGGATTGGCAAGCCCTACGTCTTCGGAAGCACTCAGGCAGAGGCGCCTTGCTATGAACAGGGGATCTTCACCTCCGTCCAGCATCCTGCACATATAATATATGGCTGCATTGGGGTCGGAACCGCGTATGCTCTTGATGAAGGCACTGATGAGGTCGAAATGCATTTCCCCGTCCTTGTCGTAGATTGCGATGTTTTCCTGCAGGCAGTCGTTTACAAGTTTGTTGGTAATTACAATCTCATCCGCACCCGCCTGGGAGTCAACCACGATTTCGAGGATATTGAGAAGCTTCCGGGCATCCCCTCCGCTCTGACGGAAAAGCGCTTCCGTCTCTTCTACCTTTATATTCTTCGTTTTAAGGACGGCATCTTCGGAGATGGCACGCCGCAGGAGTGTGTCAAGGTCTTCCGCGTCAAGGCTTTTCAGGACAAAAACCTGGCAACGGGAGAGCAGGGGAGTAATCACCTCGAAACTCGGGTTCTCAGTGGTAGCTCCTATAAGGACTATCGTGCCGGCCTCCACGGCTCCCAGGAGGGCATCCTGCTGAGCCTTGTTGAAACGGTGTATCTCGTCAATGAAAAGTATCGGAGCCTTGCTGCCGGAGAAAAGGTTGCGGCCCTTGGCGGCTTCTATCACTTCCCGGACATCCTTCACCCCGGCGCTTACTGCCGAAAGCGTAAAGAAGGCCCGGTCGAGGGTTTCAGCTATTATATGGGCGAGGGTAGTCTTGCCCACTCCAGGAGGCCCCCATAGTATGAAGGAGGACAGAGAGCCGTTCTCTATCATGCTGCGGAGTATGCAACCCTTGCCTACAAGGTGTTTCTGCCCTACATATCCATCCAGATTATGCGGGCGCATCCTCTCGGGCAACGGTTGTGACACTTCGTTCATAACAGATTATAGATAAATATATGAAACAAATTAGTTAAAAGTGATAACTTTTTTGTTACTACCCATTTAGCTTCTTTATCCAGGCCCTGCGGCGCTTGCACCAGTCGGGATTGAAGATTTCGAACTGCTTGCGTACCTTCACATTGGTCTCAAGTTCGCCGTTGCTTTCGACCCACTTTACTCCCATCTGCTGATATTTATGGAAAGTATCCGCAATGATAACGGCGTTGACTCCCAGGTTCTGATAATCGGGACGCACGCCGATAAGGAGCAGTTCCGCACCATCGGAATGCTTTATGAAGAGGTCGTGCAAGAGATACCACCATCCGAACGGGAACAGTTTGCCGCGGCTTTTCTTAAGCGCCCGGGCAAGCGAGGGCATAGTGACACCGAAACCGATGAGTTCCCCCTTATCGTTTTCTATGCACGTGAGATAACGCATGTCGAGAATCTTGAGATAGAACCCGATATACTTGTCCGCAGTTTCCATGGGAAGCTCCGTGACATTATAAAGACTCTTGTAGGTTTCGTTATCGAGGGCAAAAATCTTGTGAGCGTAATCCTCTTTCCGAATTATACGCCGGGTGAGCTGACGGATATGGAGATTGTTCCGTTCGAGGACAATCTTTTCTATCCTCTCTATTTTCTCCGGAAGCTTTTCGGGAATCTGAGCACGGAATTCGAGCCAGTCGGCATCTTTCTCAAAGCCGAGGGCCACGATATGATCCACATAATAGGGATCGTTGTAGATCTGGGGCATGGTGCTCTCACGGTCGAACCCCTCGATAAGCATTCCTTCGGGGTCCATGTCCGTGAATCCAAGCGGTCCTACAACTTCTTCCATACCGAACTGGCGGCCGTATGCTTCAACTTCGGCCATCAGGGCTGCGGAAACTTCGCAGTCGTCTATGAAGTCTATCCACCCGAAGCGGACCTGCTTGTGGTTCCACTGCTCATTGTTCTTATGGTTCACGATAGCAGCCACGCGGCCGGCAAGTTTACCGTCCTTATAGGCGAGCAGCAGTTTATAGTCGCAGAAATCGGCTGCGGGATTGGTCTTTGGATCCAGCGTTTCCATTTGGTCCAACTCCAGATAGGGGACATAGCAGCCATTATGCTTGTAGAGCGTTTCGGGAAACTGTACAAATCTGCGCAAGTCTTTACGCGATTTAACTTCTTTGATTTGCACTGACATAGGCTAAGGTTTATGGTTTAGTTTGTAAAGGTACAAAATTTTTCTATATTCGTGGTGCAAATGAAGAAGTGGCAGAAGATATCGCTCTGTGTGTCCATGGCGCTGGTTTCGGGCCTTACCGGATTATCGGCGCAAAGCATTGCCGCGGGCAGCTTCCACTCTTTCAAAGGAGTCGGGATAAGTGCGGAAATTCCCTCTGCGGGAATATCGGAATTCAATGTCTTCACCCTGTACGCCGACCTTGCCGACGTGTACGCCGGCGTGCAGCCGTCTCCCGGCATAAAATTCAACTACTCCCATAACATAGGTCTCGTACGCATCAATCCACTTAGCCGGGAAGACTTCAGTCTTTTTGCCGGCAGCGGATTCTCGGCAGGATGGGTAACCGACAGCGGGAGAGACGGTTACGGCCTTTGCGCGGCTCTCAGCGGCACTTTCGGGGCAAGAGCCGGGTTCCCGTCCGGGATTGTGCTCACGCTGAGCCTCTCCATCGAAACCGGAGGATTCGTCCACGACAACAATTCTCATGTGGAATCTACCCTTTACAGGAACGGCCTCTTCCACACGGCATTTCCAAGTATCGGAATCTATTACCGGATAAAATGAGAAAGCTGCTCTGCATACTTCTCCCGCTTCTCTTCGGCACCGCAGCCTTTGCAGGTGATGCAGGGGAGAGACCTCCGCTTCGCTGGGGCATCGACTGGGGATACGGAACCGATATCTACACATACCGCGATTACATCTACACCGATCCTCAGGTCGGATACCTCGTTCCTTTTTCAGAATCTCTCCTTAACTTTCGCGCAAACGCTTACATAACAGCAAAAATAGGCTACGAACCTATACCTACACTTGAAGTTTCTCTTCTATCGGGAATCATGGGTTTGGGAGCAGGAAGAAGCGTCATTCCCGTAGGCCTCCAGCTTTCCTGGCATCCCTCGGGTTGCGTTTCCGACGGCCTGTTCCTCACTACGGGAGCCGGTGTGGGACTGAATCCGGACGTACTGTCGTCCAATGCATCCTTCGCCCTGCTGGGGGCAGGATGGCGTACTGCCCTGAATCCGGTCTGGGACTTGGATATCATCCTCCGGGTAAGGGCTGCCGGGGACGCCCCGCCGATTTGGGACGAGTTCGAGCAGAACTATATACAAGACAGCTATATCCGAAAGAACATAGCTGTCTCGCTCTCAATGGAATTAGGAATTGCCCTCAGCTTTTAGAAAAGGGCTGAAACCTTGTCAATGATTTCGTCTGCCGGGAGGTCAGGGCTCAGCACAAGATCCGGTTCTTTCAGGACATAACCGCGTCCCATCGCCTCCATGAAGCCGCCTCCGGTTGCATTGAGCATCACCACATCGTCTTTTTTGACTCTTCCGTCCGCAACTGCTGATGCAAGCGCCTGAACGGCACAGGCGGCTGCAGGGTAGAGGAAAGTTCCTTCCAGATCGCGGAAACGCATTATCCAGTAAACAATCTGGTCGTTGGTGGCCGCATAGACGTCTCCTCCGGTATCGGAAAGAGCATCGAAAAGCCCTCCGGCGAGACCGTAAGGCGGTTTGCGGTTGCTAAGCACCTTGGCAAGTATAGTTTCCGCCTGATGCCGGCCGGTATCGGGATCAAGGGGTACCAGATTCCGGCTCGCGGCTTTCCAGGAATCGTGAATAAGCGTGAAGGGGCTGTTCTGGGCGACGAACAGTTTCATTTTGGTCGAACCGTAACGTCCGTCCTCGATAAGGCGCATATTGTTCTCCCATGCGGCTATGGCACCGGTTCCGGAACCTACCGCCTGGAAATATGCATCCGGGATACGGCCGATAGTCTCCACGGCGGACAGCAGGGTAGTGCCCATGCCGTCGCGTCGTGCCACATTCTTGGCGCCGCCTTCTGCGAAATAACGGGAGCCGTCCTGGCAAAGCTTTTCGCCTAGACTTATGGCATCATAATAGTCGCAGCCATGCGGCACGGCCACGAGCTTTACACATGAAGAAAGCTTACGGCGGAACCAGAGGTCCTGCTTGCTGTCGGAAGGTATGCACACCACGAGGGGTATGTCGTTGTCGGAGCAGACCTGCGCAAAGGCCCTTGCGGTATTGCCCGCGCTCTGCACCACGAGCGTACGCTTCTCCTTCCTGTCCATACGGGCAAGAACGCTGTACGCCTCGGTTTCCTTGAATGAACAGGTGGCCATTTCGGCACCTATCTTCGGGAACCACCCGGAGAAGGTAATGTAGAGATTATCGAGTCCCAGTTCCTTTCCAAGCTTTTTGCTGTGAAAAGTAACAGGGGCATGAGAGCCGCGCAGCGTGCGCTTTATCGGCATCCATTCAGCATAACGGTAGAGGCCGTCAAGATCTTCTCTCGGTGTGAACTGTTTATTGGCGTAAACCGCCCTCACAAGGGCCGGAACTGTGGATTCGGGATCGGAAAGGGTCCAACCGCGGTCTTCGAAAACACGACCGCTTTCCACATTCATGAGTTTGTACTCGGTGGGCTTGAATTTCATTGGTCTAAAGTTTTATGAACAGCCATACCATGTAGGCGGCAAATGCAAGCAGCATCATTGAGCCGTCCAGACGGTCAATCAGATTCTTTTTCCCTATATATATGCTTAAGAACACCATCAGCGCACTCAGGACAAGTGCCGACATGTCTATCACCGACATTGAAGCAAAGCTCATGGGACTGATGAGTGCCGATGTACCGAGGATGAGCAGCAGGTTGAATACGTTGCTGCCCAGGATATTGCCCAGGGCCATCTGGCTTTTTTGTTTGGAGAGAGCCACAATGCTCGTCACGAATTCCGGCAGCGAAGTTCCCATCGCCAGGACGGTAATCGCTATGAACTTATCGCTCACTCCGAGCATGAGCGCGACATCTTCCGCTGAATTTACGAACAATCTGCCTCCGAATATGAGCCCGGAAAGGCCGCCAAGTATCATTGTAACTGCAAGGAAAGCAGACATCTGGGTAGATGCCGCTCCAGCATCCTCCGGGGTTTCCTCCGGTTTGTCGGAACGGAAGCAATAAAGGATATAACACGCAAAAAGGGCGAGCATCACTGCGCCTTCGATCCTGGAAAGACCGTTTCCGGCCATGCCGAGGGCTACCACCAGCACGGTCGCGGCGAGAGTGATCGGGATGTCGCGGTAATGGTTGGAACGCGTTATAACTATCGGACTCACAAGAGCCGAAACGGCAAGGATGAAAAGGACATTGAACAGATTGCTGCCCACCACGTTGCCGATTGCAATGGCAGAGTTGCCCTGCAGGGCGCCCGTCACGCTGACAACGAGTTCCGGCAGGGAAGTGCCGAATCCCACTATGGTAAGCCCTATGACGAATTCACTTACTCCGAAACGCCTTGCAAACGCAGAAGCGCCTTCCACAAGTATATTGGCTCCGGCCACCACAAGGGCAAGGCCGAGAATCAACAGCAGCAGTTTTATAAGCATTGTTTGCGAATGAGTTTACAGACATTTTCAACGTGTTGGGTGTGCGGGAACATGTCCACAGGCTGCACGGCGGCAATGTCATATTTTTCGCAAAGGACCGACAAATCCCGTGCCTGAGATGCAGGATTGCAGCTCACATAGACTATTTTTTCGGGGGCGGCTTCAAGAATCACCTTTGCAACGTCAGGATGGATTCCGGCACGGGGCGGATCGAGGATAATTACGTCGGGACGGCCGTGTACGCTTATGAAACCGGCGTTCAGGACGTCTTTCATATCGCCCGCAAAAAATTCGCAATTAGTTATGCCATTGGCCTTTGCATTTACAATGGCGTCTTCGATTGCCTCTGGAACATACTCAATGCCTATAACCTTGGCCGCCTGACGGGAAACGAACTGGGCTATAGTCCCCGTACCGGTATAGAGGTCGTAAACAGTCTCTCCGCCCGTAAGACCGGCGAAATCCCTCGCCACTTTGTAAAGGTTATAGGCCTGGGCACTGTTTGTCTGAAAGAATGATTTCGGCCCAACTTTGAACCTCAGTCCCTCCATCTCTTCATATATGGCCTCATCACCGCAGAACAGGAGGGGAGTCTGGTCTGAAATGGAGTCGTTGACCTTGGAATTAATTATGTAATAGAGAGATGTGATTTCCGGAAAGCGTTCCGATACGGTCTCGAGGAACTTCTTCCTTTCGGGGAAATCTTCGGCAAAACACACAATCACCATAACTCCGGACGAGGCCGTACGCACAAAAACGCTCCTGAAAACTCCGCTGTTGCTGCGCAGGTTATAGAACGGAATGCCATGATTGAGGGCATAATTGCGGATAAAGAGCCTTATTTCATTAGAAGGGTCCGGCTGCAGCCAGCATTTATGCAGGTCGAGTACCTTGTCGAAATACTTTCCTACATGGAATCCCAGGCCGCAGAGGGCGGCAGGGGAGAGGCTTTCCGCCTCGCTTACATCTGAAAGCCAGCGGCGGTCGGATGCGGTGAACTCCAGTTTATTCCTATAGAAAACCGTCTTTTCAGAAGGGATAATAGGCTTTATTTCAGGCACTTGAAGATGCCCGATGCGCACCAGTTGATCATAAACCTGCTGCTGTTTGGCTTTCAGCTGCATTTCGTAGGGGAGAGGCTGCCATTTACAGCCGCCGCAGACCCCGAAATGCTCGCAAAACGGCTCTTGACGATATTCAGAGGGCTTTTTTATATCCAAAATAAAGCCTTCCATGTAATTGGAACGCTTTTTTGTCACCTTTATATCGACCACGTCGCCAGGAACGGCGAAAGGAACGAAAACCACGACTCCGCGGCTGTTTGCGGAATCTTCGCCGGGCAGCGTGACATGTGCGATTGCCTTGCCCTCGGCAGCAACGTCTTCGATGGTGACGTCGCTCAAAACCAGATCTATTTTCCTGTTTCTCATTTTGCGGCACAAATATACTAATTTTGATGTAACGGGGGACGCTTTCATATACATAAGTTAACATAATATAAATTGTGTAACTTTGCAGGTATAATCATATTTACCCGAATGGCACCTATTGTCTTTGCAATAAGATTTTTTTTCTTATTTTTGTGAATGATTGCCAATAAATATCTTACAACAATATGAAAAGATTAGAATTTCTGTTGCTGCTTTTGCCATTGGCATTTGCATGCAACCCGCTCACTGTCGATGAAAGTTACGACTTCATTGAAAAAGGAGTCAACACTGAAATGACAATCCTCCCTGGTTTCACAGCCGCCGTCGATGTCAACCTGGACACCACAATCACCATCGGCGACCTTATCAAACCGGATGATGGAGGTCTTATCAAGGTCGATGCAGGCGGAGACTACAGCATTCTCCTGCAGCTGGCCAAGAAGGATTTCAATTCCGGCACCATAAACATGGCCCTTCCTTCATTCTCCAAGAACACCAATTTCCATCTCATGGACATCTCTGTTCCAAAGAACGAATACGGCCTGGATTATTCCGATGTACTAAATACAGCCGGACTCACCCCCGTCCAGAACCTGCCTTTCAGCGACAACTACGATATAGACCTGTCGAGTTCCGGATTCCCGGCCGAAGTCGCAAAGATATCCTCAGCCGTCGTTACCGGCAATGCGAAGCTCGTCTTCACGCTTGAAGACAAGGTTCACACTCTTCCGAATGAGGTAAGTCTTTATCTTAAAGGCAGTTCCACTCCTTCGCAGGCCACCAGGATAACATTCCCCTCCTGGCTCAAATTCGGTTCCTTCTCTTATGAAGGGATGAAACTGGAGAACAATGTCCTCTCCTGCACCAAAAATATCAACCTCAAAAACGGGCTCGAGGTCAGCATTCCGCTCGTAGGCATTGAAGTCCCTGAAGAGCAAGGCGTTACATCTTCAGGTAACTTTACCCTCACCGGGCAGTTGGATATCCAGGGCGAACTTGTTCTGGATCTTTCCGGATACAACGGAGCCCAGGCCCTTGACTACAAGGCAGGTTTTGACGTAAATCTGTCAACTGTCAATCTGGGCATCACTTCCGCCACCGTGGAGGTCGATATCGATCCGGATTTCGGCGAAATCCCCTCTTTCCAGCTCGAAGGACTCCCGGAGATTCTCACTTCTGAAGAGACAAAGCTCGATTTCCATGATCTGTGGCTTCTGCTCGATGTCGAGCATAATTTCCCTGCCGCTTTCACCATGGGTGCGAAGATTGCTCCCGTTGACAAAAACTACGTTGCAACACGCGCTCCTTATGCTTTCAGGCTCTCCATCCCGGAGGGCAAGAAGAGCATATGCATATCCGAGCAGCAGGTATCCGGTTACTACCAGAATGTGCAGATACCCGAACTCAGCGACATGTTCATGCCGATTCCCGAACTGATCAAGATCACCGACCTCGACCTTGGTCTTGCGGAAGGTCCTGTTACCATTCAGAACAACTCAAGTTATTCTGCATCAGTCGAATTCTCTCTCGCCTCTCCCCTCGCCCTCGGTGAAAAAGCGAAGCTTTCGTTCAATCAGTCAATGGATGTCGATGTCAATCTGGGAGATGATATCAGCGTAGAAATCGACAAGGCCACCATCAAGTTCGACCTCAAAGTCAAGAACTCGCTTCCCCTCGATGTTGACATAGTGCTGAGTCCTTCGGATGCAAATGGCAACGCTCCCTTTGATCCGATAACCAAGAGCATAGCAGCAGGCACCATTGCCAGCCCTGCAGAAGCGACTGAGCCTGTGGAAGTATCACTCCCCCTCGAAAAGATAAAGACGCTCAAATCCTTTGACGTATCCCTTACCGCTGCTGCCAAAACGAAGCCGGGCGTCACTTTCAACAAGGACATGGGCGTATCAGTATCCATCGGCAAGATATCCCTCATTGCCGACAGCGGCATCACTGTCGATTTAGGGAACAACAAGGACAACGACAAATAGTACAGAGCCATGAAAAAGTATTCAACACTTGCAATTTTCGCAGCTGCTATCCTCGTGGCTTCCCCTATGGCAGCTCAAGAACTCAAGACTGCAAACTTCCTGGATAACTATCTCTACGGATACCGTATCAATCCGTCTGTAACTCCTTATCAGACAAGCGGATTTTTCGGCATAGGCGCTTCCAACGTAGGAGCCGCCGTCGAATCCAACTTCGGAGTATCCACATTCCTGTTCCCGCAATCCGACGGCACAATAGTCACCGGTCTCAACAAGAATGTGCCCTCCTCACAGTTCCCCGGCAAGATGGAGGAGATCAACAGAATGCACGCTCAAGTAAATGAAAACGTGCTTTCGTTTGGTTTCACCGGCAGCAAGGGTCATTTCAACACCTTCGAAATCAATCTGGTGAGCGATAACAATTTTCAGCTCCCGAGGTCTTTCTTCGAAGCATTCAAGAACGGAAGCGAAAGCGGCACCTACGACGTTAAGGACCTTGCCCTGAGCACCTCCAACTATCTGGAACTTGCTCTCGGCCGTTCCAGCAGGAAAAACAACCTGGCTATAGGCTGGCGCATCAAGGGTCTCGTCGGCGTTGCCAAGGCTTCCGCAAACGTCGATATGACCATAGTCTCAAACAGCGAGCAGATGGCCGTACGCAGCCAGGGCACGATGGAGGCTGCCGCCGCTCCCATTACCATCGGACAAAAGGACGGATACTACGATTTCAGCAATATCGGAATCAATACCCAGTCTCTCAAACCAGCCGGATACGGAGCTGCCCTGGACCTCGGAGTGAGCTACTATCTGCTCAGGGACAAACTCGTACTCGGTGCCGCAGTCCGCAATCTCGGAGCCATGAAATGGACCACCAACGTATATGGTCAGACTTCCGGCACCCCGGTCATAATCGACGTGAACGACACCGACAACCTTGGAGAGAAGTTCCAGGACATGATCAAGTTCGCTCCCAAGGATGCGGAAGAGGCAAGCGCTCTCAAAATGCTTCCGATGAGTTTCAATCTTTCGGCGAAGTACAAACCCATCAGTCTCGTCACGCTCGGTGCAGCAGCAACAATCAACAAATATGACGGCTACCTGAGCAGGGATATCCGCCTGGGCGGTGCATTCACCCCGTTCCGCCAGTTGAACATTGCCGGCTCATATTCGTTCGGCGATCAGGGACAGGAGGTTGGCGTCGCCGCCAGCATTCGCCTGCTGGGCATCAATATATATGCAGGCATCGACTCCTTCTTCATGAGGGTCACACCGCAGTATATTCCTATCGATCCGGTCAGCACAACTCTTAATGCCGGTTTGGCAATCGCCTTCGGCAAGAGTCCGGCCAAGACAGCATCCAAAAAGGCTGCAAAAGAAAAGAAGGCTTCTAAAAAGAAGTCTTCCCAGGAGGATTCCGAATAGAAGCAATCTCTTAATATCGAGCAGCGGAGGCCTGGTTTTTTACCAGGCCTCTACTTTTGCTACCACCGGATTGCCATAGATATGCCAGAAGATGTCGCGGAGCGCATCGCGGTCGAGTTTCTTCTCGAGTTTTCCGAGCTTGTGCTCCGTGTAGGCCTTGAATTCCGCAAGATCCTGGGGCGTGTACATCTCCGCAAAGCGGTCTCCCCCGGTCATGAGGTCATAGCCCATGTAGTTTGTTTTCCAGAGTTTATAGCCGTCTATGATACGACGGTCCAGGCAGCGGCGTATCGCCTGGTAACGGTCGTTCTTCTCATACCAGCTGGCACGGATTATTTCCAGGTCGGTGAGGGGTTTTCCTACGCTGAGATGAATGCCCCCCTTCCACTGTCTTATGCCGGTAAGGATGCTGTGCATATCCTCGTCGTACTTCTTGACGTAAGTGCCCGTTTCGCGTTTTATAAGCAGCTCACGTGCTTTGCGCGCATCGCAGGGCTCGTATTCGTAGGAAATGCTCATGGGAACGATTCTGAGCTCCTTGAAGTTGTTCTTGAAGTCATCGGTGCCGGAGAGGTCGAACATCTTGAGTATGCCCTGCTCGCTCACGTCCAGGCCGTTCTTGGTGCGGCCTTCCCGCTGGGCAATCCAAACGGATGCCTTCCCGGAAGTGATTGTCTGACGGATGTAACGGCTCAGCAGCTGGCTGGAAAGATAGAGCTCCCTTGCAGAAATGCCGCGGATAACCTTTATCATCCTGTTGCTGCGGAGAAGATCTTCGAAGGTGCGGCTGCTCAGTAGATTGCTGCCCACACAGATTTCGGTCATCGGAAGTCCTTCATGGAACAGTGTCCACTGCGTAAGGGCCGGATCGAGGATAATGTCGCGGTGGTTGCTCACGGCCAGATAGCGCCGGTCTCCTTTCAGATTCTCTATGCCGTCATAGGTAAAGCCGGAGGACGTCTGCTCGACAACGGCCGAGACAACCTTGCTCATTACGGTCTGCTGGAAATCGTCGATGCTCTTGATATTCCGGAGCATTTCCGCAAGCAGACCTGCAGGCTGATGCGGAAAGAGGTACTTGGTGATGAACGGCAGCGCAGGATGATGCGAGAGCCGTTTTAGCGCCGCTACAGCTTCTTCGTCGCTGTAGGGACTGATGTTTGCGAATTCTTCGTCGTAGGTCATGATTGACTTCTGTAAAGCAGTGATGAATCGCCGTAGCTGAGAAAACGGAAACCGTTGGAGAGAGCATAGTCGTAGATTGTCTTCCAGTCACCCCCTACAAAAGCCGATATAAGCAGCAGAAGCGTACTTTCCGGCTGATGGAAGTTGGTCACAAGCATATCTACCACACGGAAGCGGAAGCCTGGCACTATGATTATTCTGGTACCAACCTTTATTTCTTCGAGACCATTTTTCTCGAGATATGATATTATGCCGTCAAGGGCCTGCCCGATGCTGTATGGATACTCCCTTTCGTAGGGAACCCACTGCCCGACATCTTCAGGAGCACCTTTCTCGATGCATGATACACCTACATAATAAAGACTTTCAAGGGTTCGCACAGATGTCGTGCCCACAGCTATTATCTTGCGCCCGCCCTCCCTCAGAGTCTTCAAAAGCGAAAGACTCACTGAAAAGGGTTCCCTGTGCATGGAGTGCTCCGCTACGCGGCTACCTTTGACAGGGAGAAATGTTCCGGCTCCGACATGAAGGCAAACCGTTTCAGTATCAATATTCTTGGCTCTAATCTCCTGAAGTACGGCTTCAGTAAAATGAAGACCGGCTGTAGGAGCGGCTACGGAACCGCGTATATGCGCATAAACGGTCTGGTAACGATCGTTGTCAACTTCTTCTGTCTCTCGGTTCAGATATGGCGGGATTGGCACCTGTCCGCACAGTTCGAGCACCCTTGAGAACGGTTCTCCACCCTCCCAGAAAAAACGCACCAGCCCGGTACGGTCTTCCCTGGAGAGAAGTTGAGCCCGGAGATTCATGGCAGAGAGAGCTTCTCCTTCAGGACAGTCAAAACGGAGAATATCATCCTTCCAACGCTTTGAATTACCGATTACACACCTCCACACGCACTCGGAAACGGCAGCAAAAGCAAGATTGTATTCAGCCGGAGTCACCGGTTCAAGACAAAAAATCTCGATATGGGCACCGGACTCCCTCACAAAGTGAAGCCGGGCAGGAACTACTCTGGTATCATTGAATACCATCAGCGCACCTTCTGGAAGTTCGGATGGAAGTTCACGGAAAACGGACTCATGCACTGAACCGCCGTTATATACGAGCAACTTTGAGGAACTGCGCTCGGGCAGAGGATATTTTGCTATCCTTTCGTCTGGCAGAGGATAGGAATAGTCTTCTATTCTTATATCAGGTATCACAGTACAAAGATAACACTTTTTCGCGGCAAAAAACAGTTGGTTCGAAAGGCGCTGTAAACGCCTTCGGAAACCACGGACACACGATGCATTTTGTAAACCATGTTGTATAATTATGTGAATTTACATAAGTTTTCAACATGAATTTACAAAAGTATTGCATTTATTTATAAGTAAAATTTATATGAAATAAACCTTTTAATTATTATGCTCTTTATCAATCATTTATAATTTTATTTCTAAAGTTTCAATTAAAGCAAAGTTGATAATTTAAGGTAAAAGTGGTGAAACTCCCCTATGACGAGAAGTATATATGTTGCTATTATCTCTGATTTTCAGCTGATTAATAGCTTAAATATAAATATTTACTTTATGTTATTTCGGGTCATGTTACAAATAGTGTGAACAAATGTAAACTGCAACATTGTTTGTTTTGTTTAAAAAAGTTTTCTACATTTGTAAACAAACAGTAAACAAAATGAACAACCGTCTTCAGCAGTTCTTAAGCGCCGAGAACATCTCGCAGTCTCAATTCGCCGACACAATCGGAGTTGCACGGGCGAGCGTATCCCATATCATTGCAGGACGCAACCGTCCCGGGTACGATTTCATACTGAGTATGTCAAAGCACTACCCTTCCCTGAATCTTGAATGGCTCATAACCGGCAAGGGAAAGATGTACAAGGGCGATTCTGCTGATATTAAACCGCTTGCAGCCACTCTGGTGCAGACGGAAGAAGAGGATTCTGCAGACAGTCTTCTTTTTCCGGAGGAATACGAGAACTACGAGAATAGAATTACCGAAAGAAAGACTTCAGCTAAATCTATTCAATCGCCTGTAAATAAACGGACTATATCTAAAATCATAGTCTTTTACAGCGACAATAGCTTCGAAGAGCTCCACTAAGAAGACTCTCAATTATTTGCTTTTCTCTCGGTTTGGACATAAATTTGTACCATGTACCGGAGTTTCCTCAAATTCATCGCTGGCAACCATACGGCAAGGAGCATTTTTCGAATGTTCTTTGGCTATGAGTCTGCCGACCTTCACAAAGATGTCTTTGACCTCGATTTCAGGAATCCGGTAGGCCTTGCTCCCGGCTTCGATACCGATGCGCAATACTACAATGCTGCAGGCGCTGCAGGCTGTTCTTTTGTGGTACTCGGCCCCCTCTCCTTCAAAAAAAAGGGCGGAGTACGTTCCGCAGTCTCTGCCCTCAGGAAAGAGTCTGCCCATAATCTCCTGATAGGCTTCGATATAACGAATAATGAAGGCAGCGTTTCGGAAGACGACATCGTAAAGGACTATCTCGATGCTTTCGACTACAGTTACGATTTCTTCGATTTCACCCTGCTCGACTTTTCAAGCAATAAGACAAAACCTGTCGGCGACCCGGGATTCATACGGGCTGTTACCGATCCCATCCTCAAAGCACGTACTGCATACGATTTCTACCATCCGGTACTATTGAGGCTGTGCGGATCCCTTAAAACAGAAGAACTTAACGCCATTCTCGATTATTGCCTGATGAACGGTATAGACGGGGTCATGCTCCCCGCAAAGGCTTTGCTGGAAACTGCCGCAGCCTTTACCAGAGGCCGCTTCCCCATCATAGCGGAAAGCCGCATCGCCACTGCATCCCAGGCCGCAGCTCTCATAGCATCTGGAGCCTCCCTGGTTGCCCTGCAATGCACGCCGGAGCGGTTTAAACCGGCTCTCCCAAAGGCAATCCTGAAAAAACTCAGAAAGAAATGAAAATATCTGCATCCATCGTAACCATCGGCGACGAGATCCTCATCGGTCAGATTGTCGATACAAATTCCGCAATGGTATCCCGAAGGCTCGGAGAAATTGGGGTGAAAACTGCCGACATTATATCCATTCCCGATGACAGGGAGCAGATTATCACCCGACTCTGCGAAGAGCTCACAAGAAACGAAATCGTCATTTCCACCGGAGGTCTGGGGCCCACGAAAGACGATATCACGAAAGAGGCCCTTGCAAGCCTGTTTGGCAGCAAAGGATATGTAAGGCACGAGGGACAGGAGGAAGAAGTACGCCGTTTCCTGCACTCCCGCGGTCTCGATGTCCTGGACATCAACCTCGCCCAGGCCGACGTTCCCGTCGGATGCGATGTGATAGTAAACCACAGGGGAACCGCCCCGATAATGGTTTTCCGCTTTGACAGAGAGCGTTTCGGCCACCCGGCAGTCCTTTATGCCATGCCGGGAGTGCCCTACGAAACAGAAGCGGCCCTCGACGATGTCATGGCAGATATCTGCAATCATTTTAGGACAGAAAGTATATCCCACAGCAGCATAATGGTTTACGGCCTTGCCGAATCGGCCCTTGCCAAACTCATAGAGCCGTGGGAGACTTCCCTTCCCGCTGACATGCACCTCGCTTACCTTCCCAATACCCTCATGGGAGTGAGGCTCAGACTCTCCGTTTACGGTGGGGAGAAAAACGAGGCCCATGCCCGCATGGATACAGAAATAAGGAAACTGGAGAAGATACTCGGAAACCGTATTTATTCCCTTAATGACGAAGGGCTCGAAAAGGTGGTAGGACGCCTCCTCAAAGACAACGGATTCACCCTTTCCGCTGCAGAATCCTGCACCGGAGGAGAGATTGCGCACCTGGTGACGAGCGTCTCCGGGGCTAGCGAATATTTCATAGGAAGCGTCACCTCATACTCCCCCGAAGTCAAGAAAAATCTTCTCGGCGTGAAGGCTGAAACCATAGAGGAAAAAGGTATCGTAAGCAGCGAGGTTGCCCAGGCCATGGCGGAGGGTGTGAGGTCGCTTCTCAAGACAGACTTTGCCGTGGCAACAACAGGCTGGGCGGATGCTTACGGAGACTCGCATGAACCTGCCGGCACGGTCTGGATAGGAGTGTCCGGACCTCTTGGAACAAGGGCCGAAAGGTACAATTACAAGAACGATAGAAAGCGAAATATCGAGCGCTTTTCTGCCTCTGCTCTCGATTTTTTGAGGCGTTACATTATTGAATATCTAAATAAGTGATAACCAATAGATATAACAGTTTTGTTTAATGCTGTAACTTTTTTGTTACAAGCCTATTTGTAAACAATAAATTACAATTATAACAACTCATACATCTCTCATTCAGAGGGATTTATGATTTTTATAACGGCTCCAGGACGCAATCGGGCCATAAGGGTGCGGATCCGGCCTTCAGGGAGGCTTATACAGCCCGCAGTATTCCATTTTCTGGCCCCTTTGCAATGAAGAAAAATAGCAGATCCAAGCCCCCATTTCCTGGCCTCGGTATTGTACCCGATACTAAAGGCGAAGCGGTATTCGACAGGGTAATCTGCGAGGTGTTCGCTTAGGCTCATGTCCCTTTTTCCGGGCTCTGATTCCACCCATGTATTGTAGTCTTCAGCCTCCCCAGACCAGTACGAAAACGGGGTAATTTTCCGGAACGGAAGAAGGCATGCCGGAGGCTCTTCCAGACCGAATGCGAACTCTATCGGAAAGGTGCCGACGGGAGTCTTTCCATCCCCTTCCCTCTTGTCGGAAGAGAAACCGTTACGGCCATGACCGCAGCGACATTCAAAGACGGTGTCTTCCCCTTCCACAAAACGGAAACGGCTGCCGCATACTTCCAGAATCTGACTGTCCATAAAATAGCTATTCGTTAAGGGTGAGCCACTCCTCGGTCCAGGCGTCAGAGTCGCGCTTCAGTTCCAGGTACTCCCTTGTGAGTTCCATTATATCGTCGCCCTCACCAGGGGCCGAAAGCACAGCCTCGATAGCTTTCATACGAGATTCATCCTTAGCTATCTGCTTTTCCAAGAACTCGATACGCTGCCTTTTCTTCTTTTCAGCTTTAGACTGTTCCCGCATTGCCGCATAGTCCACGGAAGCAGGCTTTGGAGCTTCAGGAACGTTTGCTGCAACCGGGGAATTCTTGCGCTCCAGTTCCTGAAGGGTTTCGATATGCAGTTTATGCAGGAAATCCTGTACTCCTCCAAGATGTTCTTTTACCCGGCCGCCCCGGAATTCGTATATTTTGTCAACAAGGCCAGAGAGAAAGTCCCTGTCGTGCGAGACGACGACAAGTGTGCCGTCAAAGGCCTGAAGAGCCTGCTTGAGAATATCCTTGCTCTTGATATCCATGTGGTTGGTGGGTTCGTCCAACGCAAGCACGTTATGGCTCTGAAGCATGAGCCTTGCCATTCCGAGGCGGGCACGCTCGCCTCCGCTCAGCACGGAAACCCTCTTGTCGATATCATCTCCGCGGAACAGGAACTGGGCGAGAAGATCGCGCAGCGATGAGTGCATCTCCCCCGGGCAAATCCTCTCTACCGCACTCCACACAGTATCTTTCGGATCCAATACTTGCTCCTGATTCTGAGCGAAATAACCCAGGTCCACATGAAGTCCTACTTTAGAATCTCCGGAGATTGGTTCCAACTCTCCTGCAATCACTCTCATAAGGGTGGTCTTCCCCTCTCCATTACGCCCTACGAAAGCAACCCTTTCTCCCCTTCGGATTTCTACATTCGCACCACTGAAAACAACTTTGCCCGGATAACCTACAGTGAGGTCTTCGCATTTATATACCACGTCTCCGGTACGGGAAGCCGGGGGAAACTTGATTCTCAGCACGGCGCCATCCGTTTCGTCCACTTCTATCCTTTCCAGCTTCTCCAGGGCCTTGATGCGGCTCTGAACCTGATTGCTCTTGGTCGGCTTGTAGCGGAAGGTCCGGATGAAATCTTCTGTCTTGGCAATCATCTTCTGCTGATTGTCATAGGCAGCTTTCTGCTGGGCAAGACGCTCGGCGCGAAGCTCCGTATAACGGGTGTACGGCACCTTGTAGTCGTAAATGCGGCCCAGCATTATCTCAACAGTCCTGTTTGTAACCCCGTCGAGGAACTTGCGGTCGTGGGAAACCACCATTACAGAGCCCCTGTAGGCCTTCAGATAATCTTCAAGCCACTCGATGGACTCTATGTCCAGATGGTTAGTAGGTTCGTCCAGAAGCAGCAAAGAAGGCTTGGCAAGAAGAATCTTGGCCAGTTCGATGCGCATGTTCCAGCCCTGGGAAAAGGTTTCGCACAGGCGCTCCATCTCCTCCGGAAGGAATCCAAGGCCGTGAAGGATTTTTTCAGCCTCCCCAGGACCGGAATCGGGGCACGACTCCTTAACCTCGGCGAGGACTGTCTTACCCCAGTGATGCTCCATAATCTGCGGAAGGTAGCCGACAGTCTGCTCCTTAGGCATCTCCACCCTTCCGGAATCCGGCTTCTCGAGGCCGACAATGATCTTCATTATCGTGGACTTCCCCGCCCCGTTCTTACCGACAAGGCCTATTTTGTCACCGTCCGAGATATGAAAAGAGACCGCATCCAGCAGGGTATAACTGCCGAATGCGACCGTAACGTTGTTTATGCTTACCATCAGTCTGTCCAGGCCGCTTCAAGCAGGGCCAGCATCTTTTCGGGACAGCGTGTAGGCCTGCCTGTGGCTGCAGACAGGAAACCGAGAGTGATGGAACCCTCGCAGCAGAGTTCGCCGCGGGAATTCAGCACCTTCTGGTTCACAACCAGTTTGGCCAGCGGCAGCTGGGGAATCTCAGCGACGACGGTGAGCACATCGCCGGTGACGGCGGGACGGTGGAAGCGCAGCTCAGCCTTGGCAACCGGAAAGGTGATGCCATCTGCCTGGCACTGCTCAACTCCATACCCCCACGAGGCAATCATCTCATCGCGCGCACACTCAAAATAGCGCAGATAGTTGCTGTGATGCACTATACCCATTGGGTCGCATTCATAGTAGCGTACCGGAAAAGTAGTCTCGTACCTTATCATTTCGCAAGTGCTGCCAGGGATTTCTCAAGAGCTTCGATACGGCTCAGGGCGTCGGCTTCCTTCTTACGCTCACCTGCCACAACGGCTTCCGGAGCATGGGCGACGAAGTTCTCGTTTGCAAGTTTACGGCGTACGCCTTCAAGGAAACCCTTCTGACGGGCGAGTTCCGCTTCCAGGCGGCTGCGCTCTTCGCTGTCGTCCACGAGTCCTTCGAGGGAAACGCTGCACTTGACGGTTCCTACGATGAAGCTGCTCACACTGCCCTCCGGAGTGCCCTTGCAGGCCTTTATGCCCGCCAGTTTGGAGAGCACCGGATAGAGTTCTTCAGAAAGAGCCCCCTCGAAATAGACGTCAAGCGGCTGCTTCGGGGCTATCTTCTTCTGGGCCCTGATGCCGCGGATACCCATTACCACCTCCTGGGCAAGCGCGAATGCATCCAGGAAGGCTGCGTCAACGGGACCCGCCGACGGCGTACGCTGGAACATTATGGTTTCGCCTTCGTGCCGCTGTTCCATGCTCTGCCAGAGTTCCTCAGTGATAAACGGCATCACGGGATGGATGAGTTTGAGGAGCTTCTCAAAGAAGGTGACCGTAGCCTCGTAGGTATGGGCATCCACAGGTTCGCCGAAGGAGGGTTTTACGAGTTCGAGATAGCAACTGCAATAGTCATCCCAGAAGAGCTTGTATATGGCCATCAGGGCGTCTGAAATGCGGAATTTCGAGTAAAGGTCTTCGACGTCGCCGATTGTGCGGGAAAGAAGGTTGTCGAACCATTTCACCGCAAGGCGGGAGGCCTCCGGCTGAGAGGCGCCTTCTTCCACGCTCCAGCCGCTCACAAGACGCCAGGAGTTCCATATCTTCCCGCAGAAATTACGGCCCTGCTCTATCTGGCTCTCGTCGTAGAAGATGTCATTGCCGGCGGAAGAGCAGAGAAGCATGCCCAGACGCACTGCATCTGCACCATACTTTGCTATAAGGTCGAGAGGGTCGGGGCTGTTGCCCAGGGTCTTGCTCATCTTGCGGCCGAGCTTGTCCCTCACGATACCGGTGAGGTAAACATTGCGGAACGGCTCTTCACCCATGAATGAATCGCCAGCCATTATCATCCTGGCCACCCAGAAGAAAAGGATGTCCGGACCGGTCACAAGGTCGTTGGTGGGATAATAATAGGAAAGGTCCCTGTTGGGTTTGTGGTCGGGATGACCGGGAGCCTCGGCGTCGAAAACGCTGATAGGCCACAGCCAGCTGCTGAACCAGGTATCGAGCACGTCTTCATCCTGCCTGAGGTCGGCGGGGGTGATGCCGCTCTGGAGTTTCCGGGCCTCCTCAAGGGCCTCCTGCTGCGTTTCAGCAACCACGAAGCTGCCATCCGGGAGATACCATGCAGGTATGCGCTGGCCCCACCAGAGCTGACGCGAGATGCACCAGTCGTGCACCGTTTCCATCCAGTGGCGGTAGGTTCCCATATACTTGTCGGGAATGAGTTTCACCTTGCCGCTTTCTACGCTTTCAAGGGCCATCTTCGCCAGGGAATCCATCTTGAGGAACCACTGGGTGCTGAGCTTCGGCTCAATTACGGCGTCTGTGCGCTCTGAATAGCCCACCGGGGATGTGTAATCCTCTATATGGTCGAGGTTTCCAGCCTCCTGAAGCATCTTCACAACGTTCTCACGGGCGACGAAACGGTCCTGCCCCACGCAGACTTCCGCCTTCTCATTGAGGCAGCCGTGGTCGTCGATAATCTCGAGCACGGGCAGATTGTGCCTGAGGCCTATCTCGTAGTCGTGGATGTCGTGTGCCGGCGTAACCTTAAGACAGCCGGTACCGAAGGTCATGTCCACATAATCATCCTCGATGACGGGGATTTCCCTGTTCACGAGGGGCACGAGGACCTTTTTCCCATGCAGCCATTTATGACGCTCATCGGCAGGGTTCACGCAGATCGCAGCATCGGCCATTATGGTCTCCGGACGGGTGGTGGCTATGGTAAGATACTTGCCGCTTCCGTCTGCAAGGAAGTACTTGACATGATAGAGATGGCTGGCGGTTTCGCGGTGGATAACCTCTTCGTCGCTCACTGCAGTATGGCCCACCGGATCCCAGTTGACCATGCGCACTCCCCTGTAAATGAGGCCCTTGCGATAGAAATGAACGAATGTACTGATAACGGCGTCGCTGAGCGCGGGTTCCATAGTGAACTTGGTGCGGTCCCAGTCGCAGGAGGCACCGAGCTTGCGCAGCTGCTGGAGGATAATCCCGCCGTGCTCCTCCTTCCACTCCCAGGCATACTTGAGGAATTCATCGCGGGTGAGGTCTTCCTTGCGAATGCCCATCCCGGCGAGCTTGGCCACGACCTTGCTCTCGGTTGCTATGGAAGCGTGGTCCGTACCTGGAACCCAGCAAGCGTTCTTGCCGTCCATGCGGGCCTTGCGAATGAGCACGTCGTTAAGGGTGTTGTTGAGCACGTGGCCCATGTGGAGGATACCGGTTACATTGGGCGGCGGAATAACTATGGTATATGGTTCACGGGAATCGGGTTCAGAATGGAAAAACCGGTTCCGGATCCAATATGCATACCACTTGTCTTCCACCTCTGCGGGGTTGTACTTCGCCTTTATCTCATTCATATTGTGCAAATTTTGTCAACAATTCATAAACCCTGTGAACAGGGAAGCCCATGACATTATAAAAAGAGCCGTCGATACCGGTGCATGCAGCAAAACCTATCCATTCCTGGATGCCGTAGCCGCCGGCCTTGTCGTATGGGCGATAAGTATCTATATAATAACTGATTTCGTCTTCTGTAAGAGGCCTGAACGACACCTTGGTCACATCGGAAACCGTCTCCTCGTGGGATCTGTCCCTAACCGTAACGGCCGTAATCACCTCGTGCGTACGCCCAGAAAGGGACCTGAGCATTCGCACCGCATCCTCCCTGCCATGGGGCTTTCCCATGATAAGTTTGTCGAGCAGGACCATGGTATCGGAAGTAAGCAGTATCTCCCCTTTTTCAAGAGGCCTCCAGAATCCATGGCTCTTACCTATGGACATGAGCGCAGGAACGCTGTCATGTGGGACAGAAGGGTCGAATTCTTCGCTGAAAGAGCTCCTGGTATCCACCTCGAAAGGGATATCCAGAGCCTCCAGCAGTTCCCTTCTTCTGGGAGAGCCGCTGGCGAGAATCACCTTTTTCCCTTCGAGACGCATTTTCTTCAGAAGATTTTCTCGTAAATCTCAGCATCGAAGGTCCAGTGCCCGGCCGGCCTGAGGACCATTTCGATCAGTTCCCTTAGGCATCCGCGCCCGCCGGGAACCTTGCAGATATAATCGGCTGCCTCCAGCAGTTCCGGCGAAGCATCGGCCGGAACGGCCCCGATGCCCGCCGCCTTGACTACCTGAAGGTCGGGAATGTCGTCACCCACGTAAAGCACCTCTTCCGGGCTGAGCGAGTGCCTCCGGCAAAAGTCTTCGAATGCCTTAAGTTTGCCACGGCAATGCATGTAAATATCTTCGGGAGCCACGCCCATCGTCAGCATGCGGGTATGAACACCCTCAGTATCACCCCCGGTGAAAACGCCGAGGATGTATCCCTGCATCACGGCCATACGGGCGGCGAAGCTGTCTTTGGCATTGAACACCCGGATGAATTCCGAATGGTCCATGGCAAGCAGGCTGCCGTCTGTCATGACGCCATCTACGTCGAAGGTGATAGCCTTTATCCTGGAAAGGTCCATCCCTACGATTTGGTGTTGCCCGGATTGAAATCCGCTATGTTGAAAGTGCCTCGGGGCTGCTCCTGAACGATTTCAATGCGGCCGAACTGACTCTCGTACTTGCCGATGTTCTCAGCGAGTGCATTGAGGAGCCTCTTTGCATGTTCGGGGCTCATGATCACCCGGCTTCCTACTTTCGGGCCGGGAAGCCCGGGAAGATTTGCAGCAAAATCGAGAGTGAACTCACTGCGGGAATGAGAGATGATTGCCAGGTTGGAGTAAACTCCCTGGGCGATTTCGGGGGCCAGATTGATGCTGACTTTCTTTTCTTCTGCCATAATTCCGGTATTCTGTATTTATCTTACAAAGATAACAAAAATCCGCCAGCATGCAATGCTGAATACGGAAACGAAAGAACTCCGCCTTGCAGCGGAGTTCTGAGTGAGGTGCCTAGCGGAATCGAACCGCTGTACCAGGTTTTGCAGACCTGTGCCTAACCACTCGGCCAAAGCACCATTGGGGATGCAAAGATACACCAAATTAATCAATTTGCAAATTTTGTTTTCATCCGGTCCGTCTTTGCCATTCCCCTTCGGACAGATTTATTTAATTTTTTTAAAAAAATTCTTAAAAAATTTTGGAATTATAAAAATAATATCTACCTTTGTACCCGGGTTGAGCAAGTGATAGTTCTTATCCATCAACCTATTGGTTATTAGTTTTAGTGTTATTAATTATGTGGTTAG
>CADBSV010000004.1 GCA_902797435.1 uncultured Bacteroidia bacterium | reverse complement strand
TGTCGGCACGGTGGCGCTTTCCTTTCTGCCGCCCTTCTCAGAACAGTGTGGGATGCCCTTCGTCGAGCTGACGCAGGACGTGCTCTATCGTAGCCTGGCGGATGAGGGCGCTGAGCGACCGCAGGCCGAATTGCCTGCGGTACTCAGCGATAGCGTTCATTTCGTGCTTGTTGAAGAACACGCTCTTGCGGATGTCGCGTTTGAGCGCGGCCTTTTCTTTGTCCTGATAACGAACATCTATGCCCGATTTGTTCTTTCGCGCCATAGCTCTCTCTATTCGGGTTTCTGAACGAATTCGATGATGTTCCCGGAAGCGATGAATGCGCGGGCGGCGTTCTGCACGTCGGCTGCGGTGAGATTGTTCACTGCTTCTTCGTATGCCTTGTCCTGCTCAATGGGATTCAGCGAGTATTCCTTTATGAGATTCAGCCAGTAAGCGTTGCTGAGCCTCTTCTCGGGAACATTCTTCTTGAGGTTGAGAAGGGACATGGAGAACTCTTCCGCGGTGGGGCCGGACTGGGCCATCTCTTCAACAATCCTCTCGGCAGAAGACACGAGAGTGTCGCAGAGCTCGGGCTTGCAGGCGAATGCAACCTGGAGCAGCCCTTCCTCCTTCGGGAGATCATTCAGCGATGTCGGGGCGCTGGCTCCGTAGGTACCGCCGATTTCCTCGCGCAGAACAGTGGTGTAGCGCATGTCGAGGATGTAGCTGAGTGCATCGAGTGCGGCGCTGTTCACTGCGGTGTATTTCATGGGAGCGGTGTAGAGGATGAGCGCGGTGCACATCGGAGTCTCCAGCTTGACGTTGTTTGCTACCCTGACTTCGCCCTTTACGTAATCTTCCTTGGGATCGACCCACGAAAGCTTCTTGCCGCCCTTCTTGATGCCGCCTATGTACTTTTCGACGAGGGGCTTTATCTCAGCGGGGTCGAAGTCGCCGACAATGGCGAGCTTGACTCCCTTGGTGCCGCCGAAGAGTTTGGTGTACACCTTCTTGAGGGTTTCGATAGAGGCCTTGTCGATGGTTTCCTGCGAAATGACCTGTTTGCGCGGATTGTTTCCGTAGGCCGTGCTATAGAAGCCCTTCTGCAGTTTGTACTGCGGATTTTCGACGATTCCGGGAAGCATTGAGGAGAGCTGGTCGAGGCCGACCTGATACTCTTCGGGGTCGAAACGGGGCTGTGAGTAGGTGAGATGCATGAGCTGGAATGCGGTTTCGAGGTCCTTCTTGGTGGAGGTGGCGTTGATTCCGCTGGTGAGCGAACCGATGTACGGCTGCACGGACACATTCTTGCCGGTGAGCATCTTCTTTGTCTGGCTGCCGGTGAATCCCGCTACGCCGGAGTTCTGCTCGAACATTCCGATTATGCTTTCGTCGAAGGACGCAAGGTCTTCCGTAGCGATGAGGCTCCTGCCGCCTTCGCGCCAGAGGCTCATGCGGATCTGGTCCTTGGTGTACTCGGTGGGAAGGAGAATCACTTCGATTCCGTTCTTAAGGGTCCATACGGTAGAACCGTAGATGCCGGGAGCGCTCTTCTTTACGGCTGCGCCCTTGAGCGCGGAGCCGTTCATGAACTCGGAAGCGATTTCCTCGCCCTCGAGAGGCTTTATATCCGCGGCCTTAACCTCTGCGATGATGTCCAGAAGCTGCTTCTCGCTTGGGGTTACGGAGCTTTCCTTTCCGGGGCCGTTGAACATCACCACGAGATTTTCTTCGGTGAAGAGCTGGGGGATGATCTGCCCGAGGACGGTAGCGCTGAGCTGGCCGAGGAGGGCGTCGTCAATCTGCTTTTCGAACGAAGGCTCGAAGTAGGGCTTGCTGTCGAAGAAATTGTTCAGGATGCCGCGGATGAACTCCGGGTTCTTGCGGGTGGATGCCTTTTCCACCGCAGCTTCGTTGCCTGAGACGATTTCCGCCTTTGCCCTTTCGTATTCGGCGTCGGTGACCCCGAAGCGGCGCAGACGTTCAAGCTCGGTATAGAAGGCGCGGAACCCTTCGAGGACATTGTCTTCGCGGAGGGTGACGTTGGCCATAACCGCATCTATGCTGTCGTAGATGAGGGAACTTATGTAGAGGCCGCCGCTGAGGTAGGGAGCGCCGGTCTTTGAGGTTATGTCGTTGAAGCGCTCATACATGATATTGCCGATGAGAGCCTTGACCAGATTGTTCATCTCGCCCATGATGGTGGCGTTGTACTCTTCCGGGTCGGCGGGACTCTTCCATACCAGCTCTACCGAGGATGAGGTAAGTTCGGGATCGGTGATGATGCCTACGACAGGCTCCTTGTTCGCCGGGAATTCGATCTGCGGCTCCGCCGCGGGATTCTCGCAGGCGGGGATGCGGCCGAAGTATTCCTTTATCTTGGCTTCGATGCGGTCCACGTCGATGTCGCCGACTACCACCACGGCCTGCCTGTCGGGATGATACCATGTCGAGTAGAAGGTGTCGATGGATTTCTTTTCGAACGTCTTGAGGTTCTCTTCGCTGCCGATGAGGGTGCAGGTGGCGTACTTGGTGTTGCCGAAATAGTATGGCAGGCTGGCCTCGAATGTGCGCCAGCCGGCATTGCGGCGGGTTCTGCGCTCTTCGATGATAACCGGCCTTTCGAGGTCGAGTTCTTCCTGTTCGTTGAGGACATAGTGGGCGTACTCGCTGAGAATCAGCAGGCAGCTGTCGGCTACCGAAGGACGCTCGACAGGAATGTTGTTGAGCATGTACTGGGTTTCTTCAAAGCCTGTGGAAGCATTGATGTTGCGGCCGAATTCGGCACCGATGCTCTGCAGATAATTGAGAATGCCCTTTCCGGGGAAGCGCTCGGTGCCGTTGAAGCACATGTGCTCGAGGAAGTGGGCGAGACCGTCCTGGTCGGGCGTTTCAAAAATACCGCCGGCCTTGGTCGCGAGGTAGAACTCGGCCCTGTGCTCGGGCAGGGAGTTCTTGCGGATGTAATAGGTGAGACCGTTCTCCAGCTTCCCCACCTTCACGGCCGGGTCGTTGGGAAGAGGCTGCAGCATTGGGTTCTGCTGGGCGGAAAGGCTCAGGGATGCAAGTGCTGTGGCGATGAAAATGAAGATCTTTTTCATATTACTTTGAGTGTTTGTATAATGATTCAATCTGTGCGGCCAGGGAGAACATCTGCGGAAGATTCTCCACTTCGAGCCTGCGCCCGATGATGCTTCCTCCAGGCTCCACCATGTAGAGCTTGGGTGTGGAGACCACTCCGTACAGGCGCAGATAGTCGCTTTCGATTTCAGGATCCCAAAGATGGACAAGCCTTATGTTCTTGTTCTCCAGACGGAACTTCCTGCGGAAGGCTTTCCACTGCTTTTTGTCCTGTCCGGTGTAGATGGCATAGAAATCGACGGGAACGGAAGCCTCCTTGTCCAGCACTCCGGGAAGGACCTTGGCCTCGAGCGTGCACTTTGAGCATGAGGTGTCATAGAACCAAAGCAGGGAAGTGCGCCCGGAGGCCGGAACGGTAACCTTCCCCTTGCATGGTCTGCGAAGGGTCACACGCGGAGCCTGCATCCCTATGAGCGAAGTTCTGTTGAAATCGGCGAAGAGTTTAGCGTCGAAGCCGTCGAACTCGCTCCGGAAACCGAGTCCGGAGTCTCCGGAAAGCCACGAATCGTAGATGTGCAGCGCCACCGCTTCCTCTCCCATCAGGGGAGAGTCCTTATAGTAGTCGAAGAGCCACAGGGCTATGTGTTTGCGGGTAGCAGGGTCTTTGGAGGCGCCTATCATGTAGTCCACTTCGGCGGTCTTGCTTTCGGTTCCCTCAGTCTGTATGGCTTTTACGTAAACGCCCATCAGGCTGTCAATCTGAGAGAAATCCTGTGCCCTCAGGCTCAGGACCGAAACAAGCAGGAAGAGTATTGCGGCCAGTTTACGCATCAATCGCGGGAAGCGTTACGCCCTCGGGCATGAACATGGAAGTATCGCCGCCGTGGCGGATGATGTCCCTTACGGCACTTGAAGATATATGCGAATACTCCTGTGCGGTAGGTATTATGAGGGTGTCGAGCCCGGGGTAGAGTCTCCGGTTCGCATCGGCTATGCTCTGTTCGGCCTCGAAGTCGAGGAAGTTCCTCACTCCGCGGACAATATGCCTGATTCCAAGTTCCCGGCAGATATCCACCGTGAGTCCGTCATAACTTATGACCCTGACCCCTTTGAGGTCTCCGGCCGCCTGGCGGATAATGTCTTTTTTCTGCTCCACGGAGAAGAAACCGGTCTTGTCCTGGTTCACGCCTATTGCCACGACAACTTCGTCGAAGATTCCGAGGGCCCTTCGGAGTATGTCCAGATGCCCTGCGGTGAAGGGGTCGAAAGAACCCGGAAAAAGTGCTACAGTTGCCATTGTATGGGTGTTTTGCCCCTAAAGGTAAGAAAATTATTGGCTTTCGAAAAATGCCTGCATCCGAAAAAAGCTCCGCGGGCAAGGGGACTCGGGTGCGCAGCCTCCAGCACGAGGTGCCTTGAACTGTCGATAAGAGGAGCCTTGCTGCGGGCGAAATTCCCCCACAGCATAAACACTACTCCATCGCAATTACTTGAAATATATTTAATTACTGCATCAGTGAAGGTTTCCCAGCCGATATTGCGATGCGACGCTGCCTCCCCGGCTCGTACCGTAAGGATGGAGTTCAGCAGCAGCACCCCCTGACGTGCCCAGGGTTCGAGGTTCGGACTCCCGCTCATCGTAATCCCCAGGTCCGAGGAAATCTCCTTGAAGATATTGACAAGCGATGGGGGAGCCGGCACGCCGTCAGGTACCGAGAAACTCAGTCCCATCGCCTGGCCGGGATTGTGATAGGGGTCCTGCCCCAGAATGACCACCTTTACGTCCTTTACGGGAGTGAGGTCAAAGGCCCTGAATATCTGCGGTCCGGGGGGATAGATGCGCACCCCGCCGGCCTTTTCCCTGTGCAGGAAAGAGACAAGCCCTTCAAAGTAGGGTTTGTCAAACTCACTTTGCAGGGCCCGTTTCCAGCTTTCTTCTATTTTTACGTTCATCCTTGAGGAAAGATATAGTTGATTACGTCCTGAATATCCTTTACATATACAAAGGTAAGACCTTTTACGTAAATTTCCTTGATATCCTCAATGTCTTTTCTGTTGTCTTCGCTCAGAAGGATGGTGCTTACCCCGGCCCTCTTCGCCGCCAGAACCTTTTCCTTGAGGCCTCCTACGGGAAGGACCTTTCCCCTTAGGGTCATCTCTCCGGTCATTGCGACACCCTTCCGGATGGCTTCTCCGCGGAAAGCCGACACCATTGAAGAAACCATCGTTATGCCGGCCGACGGGCCGTCCTTGGGAACGGCTCCCTCCGGTACGTGGACATGGATGTCCTTGGCGGCGAACTGTTCGCTGGTGAGTTTGGCTATCTCGGGGTGCGCCTTTATGTACTGGTAGGCTATCGTGGCCGATTCCTTCATCACATCGCCCAGGTTGCCTGTCATGGTGAGGGCTCCCTTGCCGCCGGAGACGCTGCTCTCGACGAAAAGGATTTCGCCTCCGAGTTCGGTCCAGGCAAGGCCTGTCACCACTCCCGGGCCTTCGTTGCCCTTCTGCTTGTCGTGGAATGCCACAGGCAGGCCGAGATATTCCTTGAGATGCTCTTTCTTGATGACGGACGGGTGCTCCTGCTCCAGGGCTATTTTCTTGGCGGTGACCCTGGCTATCTTTGCAATCTGCTTTTCAAGGCCGCGCACGCCCGATTCGTGGGTGTACTGGTCTATGATTTCGTGTATCGCGCCGGGCTCTATCTCGAGGGCGTCTTTGCCCAGCCCGTGGGCTTCGAGCTGCTTGGGCACGAGGTAGCGCTTTGCAATCTCCTCCTTTTCTTCGGCGAGGTAACCCGTTACGTTTATAACCTCCATCCTGTCGAGCAGGGCGGGCTGTATGCTGCTGATGCCGTTGGCGGTCGTGAGGAACAGCACGTGCGAGAGGTCGTAGTCCTGATCGAGGTAGTTGTCGTGGTAGGTCGAGTTCTGCTCCGGATCGAGGGCTTCGAGAAGCGCGCTTGACGGGTCTCCCTTGTAGTCCGCTCCAACCTTGTCGATTTCATCGAGGACTATCACCGGGTTGCTGGTCCCGGCCTTGGCTATGGCGTTCATGATACGGCCGGGCATGGCGCCAATGTAAGTCTTGCGGTGTCCGCGTATTTCCGCTTCATCGTGCAGCCCTCCCAGGGAAATCCTTTCGTATTTGCGTCCGAGCGCCTTGGCGATGCTCTTTCCCAGACTGGTCTTTCCCACTCCCGGAGGCCCGTACAGGCAGAGGATGGGCGACTTCATGTTGCCCTTCAGCTTCAGGACGGCGAGATACTCGATGATGCGGTCCTTAACGGAATCGAGGCCGTAGTGGTCTTCGTCCAGAACCTGCTGGGCATGGGAGAGGTCGAGGTTGTCTTCGCTCATCTCATTCCACGGGAGGGTGAGCATGAAGTCGAGATAATTGTACTGCACGCTGTAGTCCGGCGAGGTGGGGGAGTATTTCTGCAGCCTTGCCAGTTCCTTGCCAAAGGCTTCGGCTATCTCTTTGGGCCACTTTTTCTTCTCGGCTCTTTCCTTGAACTTTTCGAAATCCTCGCCCTCATCCATTCCGAGTTCCTCCTGGATGGTCTTGAGCTGGTTGTTGAGGTAGTATTCCCGCTGCTGCTGGTCGATTTCGCTCTTTACCTTCTGGTTGATATCCTGCTTTATCTTGGAGAGTTCTATCTCCATGTTTAGGATGGTCAGGAGCTTCATGGCGCGGGCGCGGATGTCGTCGAACTGCAGGAGTTCTATCTTGTCTGCGAATTCGTCAACTTCCACGGTGGTGGCGATGAAGTTCACCAGGAAACGGAAATTGTTTATGCCCCGGATGGCGGCGATGGCTTCGCGCGAGGCCATGCTGGTGTTGCGCACTATCTGGATGGCGTTCTCCTTGAGGGAGTCCGCTATTGCCTTGATGGTGGCGGAATCCTGGTCGGCCAGGAAGTCGTCGAGATAATGCACCCTTGCGGTCATGTACGGCTCGTAGTCGAGTACGGCGTCAAGGGAGAAACGCTTGATTCCCTGCAGGATGGCCGTGATGGTGCCGTCCGGCATTTCCAGCGTCTTGATTATCTTGGCCGCGGTGCCATACTGGTACAGGTCTTTTTCCCGCGGGTCCTCTATGGTGACGTCGGTCTGGGGGACGCATCCTACCAGGAAGTCGTGCTCTTCGGCCTGCCTTATAAGTTTGATGCTCTTTTCCCTTCCTATCGTGACGGGAAATACCGCCCCCGGAAAGAGGACAGCGTTGCGGAGTGCAAGGATGGGCAGGGTTTCGGGGAGATCGGCATCGCTGATTTCCTTGATGTCTTCCCCCTGCATGACGGGGATAATGCTTACCTCTGCGCCTGCAGGCATTGTGTATATAGTGTCAGATTTCATATGTTCTGCCAAATTGTCAGTTAAACGGATTATAAACAGCAGTATAATGCCTTTGTCAAGTCCCGTGCCAAAAGTTATAAAATAAAATCTCCGTGTAGCTGTTTGATTATTAAAAAATTATCTATATTTTTGCAGTCCCAAAACCGTTAAACATCCAATTTTAAACTGATAGTACTATGACAAAAGCAGAAATCGTCAACGAGATCGCCAAAGAAACCGGCATTGAGAAAATTCAGGTTCAGTCTGTGGTTGAGGCCTTTATGGAGAATGTAAAGGGCTCTCTTGCAAAAGGCAACCCCGTTTATCTCCGCGGATTCGGCAGCTTTATCGTGAAGCACCGTGCAAAGAAAGCAGCTCGTAACATCACCGCCAAGACAACCATCGTTATTCCCGAGCACGATGTTCCCGCTTTCAAGCCGGCAAAGACGTTTGTTGCAGAACTCAAGAAATAAATCTTAACATATGCCAAGCGGAAAGAAGAGAAAAAGACATAAGATGTCTACGCACAAACGCAAAAAGCGTTTGCGCCTCAACAGACACAAGAAGAAGTAATATTCTCAGGTCGAAAGAGGCTCGTACGGGGGATCCGGCGGGCCTCTTGTTTTTAATCAACAAAACCAATGGAAGAAGCGAAAGCAAAGGAGAAAGACCTTATCGTGGACGTGTCGCCCTCGGAAGTGCGTATTGCCCTCATGGAGGACAAGCGACTTATCGAGTATAACAACGAGTCCGTGCAGGGTCGCAGCTTTTCGGTGGGAGACGTTTACCTCGGAAGGGTAAAGAAACTCCTGCCCAGCCTCAATGCCGCTTTCGTGGACATCGGAGACGCCAAGGAAGCTTTCATCCATTATCTGGACCTTGGCCTGTTCTTCCCCGCATTCGACCAGTTCGTGCGGGAGAGCAATCCCAACAAGAATCTTCGTTCCCTCTATTCCGGCATCAAGCTCGGGAAGCCTCTCGAAAAGGAAGGGCGCATAGAGGACCACCTGAAACCAGGCCAGATGATTCCTGTGCAGATTGTGAAGGAACCGATTTCCACAAAAGGCTCGAGGCTCACCGCGGAAATTTCATTGGCAGGACGCAACATCGTACTGTTGCCGTTCGCAGACAAGGTGAGCATCTCCCAGAAGATTTCTTCGCGGGAGGAAAAACGCCGGCTCGAAACTCTGGTAAAGAGCATACTGCCCCGCAATTACGGAGCTATCATCCGCACGGCGGCCGAAGGCAAGAACGCCTCCGTGCTTGTGGCGGAAACCAAGGCCCTCATAGAAAAATGGGAAGGCGCCTGGAATAAGATAGCCTCCGGCAAGGGAGTCCAGCTCCTCTTTACGGAGTATTCCAAAACCACCACGGTCCTCAGGGATCTTCTCAACGACTCGTTCACGGGAATCCATGTCAACGACGAGAAGACGGCCGAGGAAATCAGAAAGTACATCTCCCTCATCCTTCCGGAACAGGAGAAAATAGTCCACCTTTACAACGGGCGCGAACCTATCTTCGACCATTTCGAAGTGACGCGCCAGATAAAGAGTTCCTTCGGCAAGGTGGTGCCCATGAAACAGGGCGCCTACCTGGTAATAGAAAGCACCGAAGCCCTCAATGTGGTGGACGTAAACAGCGGCATCAGGGCGAAGACCACGGATCAGGAGGAAAACACCTTCGAGGTGAACAAGCTCGCCGCGGAAGAAATTGCACGTCAGCTGAGACTGCGTGACATGGGTGGTATAGTCATCGTCGATTTCATCGACATGGATTCGGCCGAGCACCGCAATGCCCTGCACAAATACATGCAGGACCTTATGGCTTCCGACAGGGCCAAGCACAACGTGCTGCCCCTCACCAAATTCGGGCTCATGCAGATTACCCGTCAGCGAATCCGTCCGGTTACCCAGATCGAGACCCGCGAACAGTGTCCGCTGTGTCACGGAACGGGGAAAATCACCAGCACGGTGGTAATCGACGAGCAGGTGGAACGCCAGCTTGCCTATTTTGTCGGCGAAAAAGGGGAGAAGAACCTGATCCTGCGCACCAGCCCCATACTGGGCGCGTATCTGTCGCGGGGATGGAACTCCTATATCTCGAAGTGGCGGCGCAAGTACAAGTGTAAGCTGAGGCTCGTGGAGTCCACGGCCAACAGCATCCTGCAGTATGAATTTCTAAACTTAAAAGAAGAGGTGCTCGATTGAGCACCCCTTTTTTTTGATTATTGCCTCTGTCCGTAGGACCGGTCCGTGGTGTTGACCGTGATTACGTCGCCCTGGTTGATGAAGAGGGGAACCATAATCTTTGCGCCGGTTTCGAGGGTAACCTCCTTGAGGGCGCTGGTGCTGGCGGTGTTGCCCTTTACGGCGGGCTCTGCATAAGTGACCTCGAGTGTCACATAGGTGGGAAGCTCGCAGGTGAGGCACCTTTCTTCACCAACAACGAACATCATCTCCACGTGCTGTCCTTCTTTCATGAGGTCGGAATTTTCAACGACGTTCTTGGGAAGGCTTATCTGTTCGTAGGTCTCTTCATGCATGAAGTTGAACCCGTCTTCGTCTGCATAAAGGAACTGATAGGGGCGCCTCTCGACCTCGATGGTCTCGATTTTGGCACCTGCGGTGAAAGTGTTCTCAAGAATGCGGCCGTTCTCCAGATTGCGGAGTTTGCACTTTACGAAAGCGGGGCCCTTTCCGGGTTTCACATGCTGGAACCATACGATTGCGCAGGGTTTCCCGTTGAAGTTCATGCAAAGTCCGTTTTTGAAATCTGCTGTTGTTGCCATAGTATGAATTATTAAAAAATTTGTCTTGAAAAGCCCACAAAAATAAGAATTTACACTGACTATTGCAATTTTTTTATTGCCTGCGCCACGTTTTCAAGCAGCCATTTGGGCGTGGAGGTGGCTCCGCATACTCCTGCACTGCGTGCCCCTTCGAACCATTCCGGGCGGATGTCGGCTGCGTCTCCCACGAAATGGGACCGCGGATTCACTTTCCGGCAGAGTTCAAAGAGTACTCTTCCGTTGCTGCTCTGTTTCCCCGCAACAAACACTATTACGTCGTGGCCTGCTGCGAATTCGGATAATCTGCGGTGTCTGTCGGCGACCTGGGAGCAGATGGTCTCGTGCACGGCGGTTCCGGGGAAGCGCTGCTGCAGGCAGGCGCAGATATCGGCATATTCCACCGGACTCTTGGTGGTTTGGGAAAAGACCTCCACCGGAGCGGTGATGCGGCCATCCTCGACCGCTGCCTGCAGCTGCGCGAGGTTCTCCACGACTACGGGGCCGCCGGGGGCTGTTCGAGGCTTCGCTGCGTCCGGCAGGGAATCTTGCAAGAGACCGGCCTTCGCGGACCCCGGACCGGCCGTCTGCGCCGTTTGTCCGACGAGCCCCAGTACTTCCGGATGGCCTATCTTGCCGAAAATCACTATCGTACCCTTTCCGGAGAGGCGGGCGGCGGCTTCGCGTATGCTCTTCTGCAGCCCGAGCACCACCGGGCATGTGCAGTCTATTATATTAAGGCGGGCGGCGGCCCTGTAGGTCGATGGCGGCTCTCCGTGGGCGCGGATGAGTACCGTTCCGCCTTCGGGTATGCTTTCCAGGTCGGATACTCTTATGCACTCGAGACCTTTGGCTTCCAGACGGGCGAGTTCCGCTTCGTTGTGCACCATTTCTCCGAGGGAGTACAGCCTCGGATTGCCGGAGAGGAACTCTTCGGCCTTGCTTATGGCGCGGATTACTCCGCCGCAGAATCCGGAATGTGGGTCAGTCTCGACCAGCATGTGTTACTCAAGTATGCCGAATTTGCCCTGGATAAGGCCGCGCAGCCAAACCGTCTCCTCATGAAGGGTCATGTCGGAATTGTCCATTACATAAGCGTCGGGGGCCTGCCTCAGGGGAGAAGTCTCGCGGTGGGAATCGATGTAGTCGCGTTCGGAAAGATTCTTTGCCACCTCTTCGAGATTTGCTTTCTGGCCCTTGGCGATGAGTTCGTCGTAGCGGCGCTGAGCGCGCACTGCCGGGTCTGCCGTCATGAATATCTTGAGTTCGGCATTCGGGAAAACGGTGGTTCCGATGTCGCGTCCGTCCATGACAACCCGTCCGCCTTCGCTGAAAGCGTGGAGGCGCTCATCCACCCAGGCGCGCACAAAGGCGATGGCCGAAACCGGGCTTACCCATCCAGATACTTCCATGGTGCGGATTTCCTTTTCTATGCAGCGGTCCGCCCACCAGAGTGAGGTGCCTTCTTCGCCGTGCTTGAAGTGCAGTTCAAGCTCGGGCAGTGCAGCTTTGAGGGCTGGTTCATCTATGCTTTCGCCTTTGATGAGGCCCTTTTCCATTGCAAACAGGGTTACCCCACGGTACATGGCTCCGGAATCCAGATAGAGGAATGCGAATTCTTTTGCAACGAGTTTGGCGAAAGTGCTCTTGCCTGTGGAAGAATAGCCGTCAACGGCGATAATTATGTCGGGTACTGTCATATCGGAACAAATATAGCAATAAATTGCTTATCTTCGCTTTATGATTATTAGCGGTAAAGAAGTCGCAAATTCGATAAAGGCATTGCTCTCAGAGGAAGTAGCAGGCCTTAAGGAAAAGTATGGCCGCAACCCGAAGCTTGCTGTAATCCTTGTCGGAGACGATCCGGCCAGCGCCAAGTACGTCCACAACAAGGAACTCGCATGCGAGCGCGTAGGCATAGAAAACCTGACGTTCCGGCTTCCCGCACAGGCCACCGTGGACCAGGTGCTATCCCGGGTCGAGGCTCTCAATTCCGATCCTTCGGTGGACGGCATTCTGGTACAGCTGCCCCTTCCAGGGCATATCTGTGAGAGTCACGTAATCGCTGCAATCAGTCCGGATAAAGACGTGGACGGCCTGTCCCCCGCGAACGTGGCACGGCTTTGGACCGAACGCGCGGCGGGCCTCCCCGGTTTGAATTCCGCAGCTCCCGCTTTCCCCGTGCCTTGCACTCCGGCAGGATGCATGCGTCTTCTCTCAGAGGCTGGCGTGGACCCCGACGGCAAAAACGCCGTAGTGCTGGGCCGCAGCAACATAGTGGGACTTCCGGTTGCAAAACTGCTGCTCAATGCAGGGGCCACCGTTACCGTGTGTCATTCGCATACAAAGAATCTTGCGGAAATCACATCCAAGGCGGATATTCTCGTTGCGGCAATCGGCAAGCCGCATTTCGTCACTGCCGATATGGTCAAGAGCGGCGCTGCCGTGATTGACGTGGGAATCAACGTGGATCCCGTCACCGGTGTTCTCTGCGGTGACGTCGATTTCGACGCCGTCGCCGCAAAGGCCGGCGCCATAACGCCCGTCCCGGGCGGCGTCGGCCCCATGACCATCGCCATGCTCCTGGAGAATACCGTCGGCTGCTTCCTGCGCCGAGGGCCTGCCCGGAGCACCGCTTGATGGAGCCCGGACTTGTGGGGACAACTTTTATTTGATCCGCTCTATCTTCATCTGCTGGATGGTGTAGGCATCGCCTTTCGAGCTGACGAAGATGGTCACCAGAAAATTCTCGCCTCCGGCATTCAGCGTGCCGAGGGCGTATTTCATGTTTGCCCGTCCGGCGGTGTAGGTGACCTGGAAGGAACGCGGAGTATAGGTGTCGAAGAAAGTCTTCAGAATCTGTTTGGCCTGGTTGCAGCTGGAATTGCCTCCCTTGGCGAGGACCGTCATGTCGAGATTCTCCGCAAACCATGCGGAAATGGCATCTGCATTGCCCTGTGAGAGGTATTTGCTTATGGGAACGAAGACATCGTAGCCTTGGCTCTGCGCACCGCAGCACAGGCAACTCAGGAGCAGGGCCGCCGTTGCAAGAATCTTTCCGGGAGTATTCATACCGATAAGTTATTTTGCAAATACTGAGCCAGTTTTCTATCTTTGCAATGCTATGCGCATAATGCTTCTGACGGTTGGAAAGACGGTGGTCCCATGGGTTAAGGCCGCCCTGGACGTCTATACGTCACGTCTGAAGCATTATGTTCAGTTCGAAGTCGTGGAAATACCGGAGCTTAAAGGAGTATCGGCCCTGAGCGAAGCCCAGATAAAAGAGAGGGAAGGAGTCCTCATACTCAAGGCTGCCGGAGCATGCGAAATTGTGCTGCTCGACGAGCACGGCAAGATGTTCCGTTCCGTTGATTTCGCCTCTCACCTGGAAGAAAAGCTTTCCCACGCCTCGCGTGACATCTGTTTCGTAATAGGCGGGGCATACGGTTTTTCCGAAGAGGTGTATTCAAAGGCTTCCTACAAGATTTCCCTCTCGCCGATGACCTTCAATCACCAGATGGTGAGAATGATTTTTGCTGAGCAGCTTTACAGGGCGTTCACAATCATGAGAGGCGAACCGTATCATCACGAATGAAAAAGGTATCCAGGCAACTTGTACTTCCCTCAGTTCTCTTTCTGCTGAGTCTGCTCTTCGCGGGGCTTGCCACCGTTTCGCGCGGGGCGGGCAATTCGCCGGCAGCAGTCCGGAAGGTGCAGCGTGCCGTCCAGGGACGCCTGGCTCTGCTTGACAGATACTGCGCCCGCGCAGTGGAAGGGAAATCCGGAGAATGGATAAACGTCTCCTCCCTGCCGGAGGACATGGTAATCTATCGCTACGAGGACGACACCCTGCAGAGTTGGGCCAACCGCTTTTCCACGGCCAACGACGCGCTCTCGAGCGGAGTCCTCTTCCAGAGCCTCGTCAATCCTCGCACTGGATTCCATTCGCCCCTCAGCGACATAAAGGAGGAGTATTCCTATTGTAATATAGGCCCTAAATGGTATCTGGCCCGGACGTTTACTGACGGCGGCACAAAGCTCGTGGCCGGCCTCGAAGTGGTCAATGCCAATTCCGACAGGAGCTTCAGCGGCATCAATCCCCGGCTCAGGGTTCCCGAGGGCTTCTCCATCCAGGAACTCAGCGCGACAGGAGGAGAAGTCGTGAGCGTAAACGGCTCCCCGATGTTCAAACTGCTTGTGGAATCGCTTTCCGATGCCAGCCTGCTCGACCTGCCCCTGTTCTGGGCGGCCTTGTTCATGCTAATCACGGCAGGATTCTGCTTCCTGTATGCAAGGCCTTCCGTCGGCAACCTTGCCCTGGTGCTTTCGGTAATATTGATTACGGTTGCATGGATGTACTTCGCCGGGATGCAGCCCGGGACTGGTTACGGGCTTTTCTCCCCGCTGTTGTACGCTGACGGCCGCGTGTTCTATTCCCTTGGAGGCCTTTTCCTCATATCGCTGCTGCTCATCTTGCCTGCGTGGAGTCTTCTGTTGGTCAGGAAGCAGCTCTATGCGCGCCTTGGCAGAGGACTTCCGAGGATTCTGGGGAGCGTTGTCCTGCTCCTGTACGCCCTTGTCGTCCTGGTTTTCTCATATCTTGTCATAAGGAGCATAACCCTGAATTCGAACATAAATCTCGAGATATACAAGATAAAGGACTTTACCTGGGTGAGCGCCATGGTCTATGCCATGCTCATAGCGCTTATCTCGTGCATTCCGGTACTGCTTCACATACTCTTCCGGAAGAGTTCGTTCTCCATTCCGGTGCGGGTAGCTTTTTCGGTGCTCGTCGCCGCATATCTGGTATCGCTCACCGCGGTCCTCGGATTCCGCAAGGAGAAGGCCAGGCTCGAAGTCTGGGCAAACCGTCTTGCCGTAACCAGGGATATCCCTCTGGAGATGCAGCTGCGCAACGCCGAGGGCAAGATAGCGACCGACCCAGTGCTTGCCTCTCTTTCCGTCCTCGACAACGCCGAATCCGTAATACGAAACCGCATCGCCGACAATTATCTTTCCCGGGTGGCTCAGGAATATGACCTTTCCGTTTCCGTAGGGCAGACTCCGGACATGTCGTTCTTCAAGGACTCCGAAGCGGTTTCGCCCGATTCGCGCTTCGCATTCAAGGAAGGCTCTGACGGTCTGGCCGGCTATGCCGCCGTATTCCAGTACCATGTGGGGTCCTACGGCACTACCAGCATACTCCTCAAGGTTGAGCAGAAAGGAGACTGGCGTTACCGCGGCTATGCCAGCATACTCGGGGAGGCTTCCCCCGGAGAGGTGCTGATCCCCTCCAGCTATTCCTATGCCCGTTATCAGGGACTCTCGCTCGTGACATACAGGGGGAACTTCGCCTATCCGGTAAGGATGGATTACGGTCTGGCCGGAAACGTTTATGCCGGGGGAGACTCGTCCCTGCGGCTGGGAGGCTATACACACTTCGTGTATGTCGTAGCGGATGCCGAGGCGGTGATAGTGTCGAGGCGCACCATAAACGCCCTTTATTATGCCGTGTCCGCACTCTTTATCGCTCTGGTTGCTTTCCTGGGGCTGAGTCTTCCCGCGGAAAGGGGCCGCAGGAATGAGCGCCTGCTGGGAAGGAGTTACTTCAGCACGAGGCTCACATGGGTGATAATGATTTCGCTTACGCTTACCCTCGTGAGCATGGCAGCGGTCAGCGTTTACTTTGTCTATGAACGCAACGAGCAGAACCGCCGCACCCTGATGACGGAAAAGATAAACTCCATCTCCGCCAGTATCTCCGCAAGGATAAGGGGCGCCCGCTCCACATCCGACCTGAGGAACGCCGAGACGCTCTCCGTCATAGAAGGAGTGGGAAACAATACCAATTCGGACGTTACCCTCTACGATCCCAAAGGAATGGTGATGATGACCACGGCGCCTGCCATGTTCGAGCGAAATGTGGTTGACAGCCGCATTGAACCGGAGGCGTACCGCAACATAATGCTGCTTTACAGCCGCTATTATATACAGAAGGAAAAGGTGGGGCGGAAGCGCTTCTTCAGCATGTATGCGCCCCTCACCGGGGACGGAGGCGATATAATAGCCATTATCTGCGCTCCCTATACGGACGACAGCTATGAGTTCGAGGTGAATGCCGTGAACCAGTCGATAATGATTCTTTCCCTGTTCATCCTGCTCATGCTGGCTGCGAGTTTCATGGCGCGCAGAGTGCTGGAGCGCATGTTCAGCCCGCTCCTTCAGCTCGGTCGCAAGATGGAGGGGGCGAACCTCGATTCGCTGGAGTATATCCAGTATGACAAACAGGACGAGATAACCTCGCTGGTGGTTGCCTACAACCGTATGGTGAGCGACCTCTCCGAGAGTTCCCGGCAGCTTGCCGAGGCCGAACGCGACAAGGCCTGGAGCGGCATGGCCCGTCAGGTTGCGCATGAAATCAAGAATCCCCTTACGCCCATGAAGCTCCAGATTCAGCGTCTGGTGCGACTGAAGGCAAAAGGAGACCCCTCATGGCAGGAGAAGTTCGACGAGGTCAGCTCCGTGCTGCTCGACCATATAGACATGCTCACCGATACCGCGAACGAATTCTCCACTTTCGCGAAGCTCTATACCGAAGAGCCTGCCGAGTTCGACCTGGACCAGCTGCTTCAGGAGGAGATTTCGATGTTCTCCGGAAGGGAGGACATACATTTCGATTATTTCGGGCTGTCGGGCGCCGTCGTATCCGGCCCCAAGCCGCAGCTGACCCGTGTGTTCGTCAATCTCATAAACAACGCCGTGCAGGCCATCGACGGGGTTAAGGGAGCTACGGTACGGGTGTCGCTGCGCAATTCCGGTACCGAAGGATATTATGACATAGTATTCGAAGACAACGGTCCCGGTGTGTCGGAAGAGAACGTCGGACGCCTGTTTACTCCCAACTTTACCACAAAGTCGGCGGGCAGCGGCCTGGGCCTTGCCATATCGCGCAGCATCCTCCAGAAGTGCGAAGCACAGATAAGCTACTCCCGCTCCTTCGTCCTGGGAGGGGCATGCTTCACCATCATGTATCCCAAAAGAATTATTTCTGCCTCAGATAAACCTGCACTGGACAGCCTGTAAGGTCGAAATGCTCCCGTAGCTGGTTCTCAAGGAAACGCTTGTAGGGGTCTTTCACGTACTGGGGAAGATTGCAGAAGAAGGCGAATGCCGGGAACTTCGTGGGCAGCTGGGTCACGTACTTGATTTTCACATACTTGCCCTTCCACGACGGCGGGGGAGTCTGCTCTATCACGGGCAGGAGCGCATCGTTGAGGCGGGCGGTGGGGATGCGGCGCGAATAGTTTTCGGAGACCCTCGCCACGGCATCCAGCACATCCTGGATACGCTGCATCTTCACTACCGAGGTGAACACTATCGGCACATCGTCGAACGGGGCCAGGCGCTCCTTCAGGGAGAGCGTGTACTCTTTCAGCGTCTTGGAATCCTTGATGAAGAGGTCCCATTTGTTGACCACGAGCACGCATCCTTTGCGGTTGCGCAGAATCAGGTTCCAGATGTTCATGTCCTGGGCCTCCATTCCGGTGGTGGCGTCGATCATCATGATGCAGATGTCGGCGTGCTCGATTGCGCGTATGCTGCGCATGACGGAGTAGAACTCCAGGTCTTCGCTGACCTTTCCCTTCTTCCTTATTCCTGCGGTGTCGATGAGCATGAACTCATGACCGAACTTGTTGTAATGGGTTTCTATGCTGTCGCGTGTGGTGCCTGCCACAGGGGTGACTATGTTGCGCTCTTCCCCGAGCAGGGCGTTGGTAAGCGAACTCTTGCCGACATTGGGCTTGCCCACGATGGCCACTCTTGGGATGCCTGCATAGGGATCGGTATCGTCGTTCTCTTCGGGAAGGGCCTTCACTACGGCATCCAGCAGTTCTCCCGTGCCGCTTCCGTTCGCTGCGGAAATGGCGAACATCTCCCCGAGGCCGAGGCTGTAGAACTGGTAGGCGTCATACATCTTCTCGCCGGTATCCACCTTGTTGACGCAGAGCAGCACCGGCTTGCGGCTGCGGCGCAGCACGTCCGCGATGCCGGCATCGTAGTCGGTGACCCCGGTTGCCGCCTCCACCATGAAGACGATTACGTCCGCCTCATCTATGGCAATCTGAACCTGTCGGCGAATGGCCGCTTCAAACACGTCGTCGCTTCCTACAGCATAACCGCCGGTATCAACCACCGAGAACTCGCGTCCGTTCCAGTCGGAACGTCCGTAGTGTCGGTCGCGGGTCACTCCCGACGTGTCATCTACTATTGCCTGCCTCATTCCTACGAGGCGGTTGAAAAGCGTGGACTTCCCTACGTTCGGCCGTCCTACTATTGCTACCAGTGCCATACTTTTTATTTTTTGTTTTCCAACTCGAAGAAGGAGCAGCCCTTGCAGGATTCGGAGACGGTGCCATCGCAGGCAAATCTTTCTCCGAGTCTGCCTTCTTTCTGCAAGCGGGCGTCCTCGTGCTTGTAGCAGCTGATGCCCCGCTTGCGCAGTTCTTCATTGTCGTCTATGTCGCTCTTGGGAAAGCCCCTGTGCAGGAGTATGCCTACAGACATCCCCAGAACACAGAGCCCGACCAGGACAAGGGCGGCAATGAAAATTCTCATTAATTCTCGAATTCGTCGCTTATAGGCTCATACAGGTAAACCTTCGTCATCATGCGTGCGAAAAGTTTGGTCATGCTGAGCACGTGAATCTTCGGATCACCCTCAAGCTCCGGATGGGCTATGGTGTCCGTTACATATATTTCGTCGAGGGCGCTGTCGTGGATGCGCTGCACTGCCGGGTCGCTTAGCACGGCGTGGGTGATGCATGCGCGTACGCTTGTCGCTCCCTGTTTTTTGAGTTCGTCGGCAGCCTTGCAGAGCGTGCCTGCGGTGTCTATGATGTCGTCCACAATCACGACATCCATGCCCTCCACGTCACCTATGACCCTGAGTGTGCCCACCTGGTTCTGGCGGGGACGGGTCTTGTGGCAGATGATGATGGGAGGCTCGGTTCCGCCGCGCTTCTTAAGCCTGTTTGCATAGAAGTTGGCCCTCTTGGAACCTCCTATGTCCGGGGAGGCGATGCTGAGGTTCTTGAGCTTGAGCCCCTGGATGACATCGAGGAAGATGTTGCTGGCCATCACATGGTCCACCGGGATGTCGAAGAATCCCTGTATCTGGTCGGCATGAAGGTCGCAAGTCATTATGCGGTCGGCACCGGCGGCGGACAGCAGGTCGGCTACCAGCTTCGCGCCTATGCTTGTACGGGGCTTGTCCTTGCGGTCCTGGCGCGCCCAGCCGAAGTAGGGCGTCACCACTATCACCTTCGAAGCCGAAGCCCTTTTTGCCGCATCGATGCACAGCAGCAGTTCCATAAGGTTGTCGGAAGGAGGTATAGTGGACTGGATAAGATAGACGGTGGCCCCCCGTACGCTCTCCAGATAGTAAGGCTGGAATTCTTTGTCTTTGAAGTGAACCACTTCCAGTTCCCCGAGATGGATATCCTCCTCGGCGAGTTCTTCAATTTCCTTCAGATGTTCTACCACCTTCTCTGCAAACTCCCTTGAGGCGCTGCAGCCGAAGATCATCATCCTGTGCTCGTGTTTCATGATTACAGATTGTTAAGGACAGTATCGATAAAAGAGAGAATTTCTTCCCTGCCGGCGCCGGAAGAAGCGGAGCTGGCAAACACCGGCGGCAGTTCTTCCCAGTCTTCGAGGAGAATCTTTTCGTTTGCCTCGATCTGGCGCTTAAGGGCTTCCGGGCCCATTTTGTCGCATTTGGTGTAGATGATAGCGAAGGGGATGGAATCCCTTCCAAGGGTGGCGATGAACTCGAGGTCGTTGCGCTGAATCTCGTGACGGGAGTCAACCAGTACGAACAGCAGGGCAAGTTCCCCGGAATTGTCAAGGTAGTCGTTGATGGTATCGGACAACTCACGGCGCTCCTCGTTGGACATCTTAGCGAAGCCGTAGCCGGGGAGATCCACCAGATACCACCTGTCGTTTATCAGGAAATGGTTCACAAGGCGCGTCTTGCCCGGCGTGGATGAGGTCTTAGCCAGGGAAGAACGGCCGGTGAGCATGTTGATGAGTGAAGACTTGCCCACATTCGACCGGCCTATGAAGGCGAACTCGGGGAGTTTCGGCTTCGGCCTCCCGGAAACCCGGGTGCTGCTGCCTGCGAAAATGGCCTTGTTGATCTTCATTGCTTACAAATATAACCAAATTATTTGGTTTCTGTCCCGGTATAGTAATCGACGGTACGAATAATGGCTTCCCTGCACACGGGACAGAAGTCCGGAAACTCGTTGGTCTTCATGCGGCAGTCTTCCGCCGGCCTGAAGATGCCTTTTGACCGGTAACCTCCCCCTTCGTACAGGCCGACCCCGGGAACGCCGCTGTCTATCATGGCCTTCCACTTCGCGGAGAAATCCGTCTTCGTCGTGATGTTGGGCTCCCACGGCTCTACATCCTGGGGATAGTTGTCGGAATACTCGTCGTCGTAAAAGTATTCGTCGGCGAGCCCTGCGAAGGCATGGCCGAACTCGTGGACCGTGACTATTCCGGAGAGGCGGTTGCTGCCGGAGACTATCGTAAGCGAATTGAAGATGCCTCCGCCGCCGTATCTGGAGGTATTGGCAAGGATGATGATGTGCTCGAACGGAATACCCGCGAGGTCGAAATACAGCGCCCTCTGCGAAGACGTGGTGAGGTAGCGTTCGGTGTAGAAGGTGTCGTAATGGCTCGAAAAGCAGGTGTTCATCCATTTGTTTTCGTGCGGAACGGAGACTCCCGAATCGTCTGAGACGGCGGCTACCGCTATGAAGTTGAACCTGTCCTGCATGTCGCTAAGCGGCTTGTGCCCCATGAGCGAGGCCACCGCGTTGGAAGCGTCGGTATAGAACTGCTTTATGTCTTTTTTGGAATAGCCGTCCCCGATGATGGCGACGTCTATCCTCTCCCCGTGATGTCCTCCTCCCTGTATCTGCCTCCACGGGTGCTTCGCCTTAAGGGGGCGGATGAGTATGTCGGACGGATCCACCGGGTGGGTGAGGGTGGCGCTCACGCGCCTGTATTTGTCTGTAAGGGTAACTCTGATGTTTACCTTCCGCTTGGGCCAGGGAACCTGGAAGCAGTTCTCGAAGGCCCTTGTAGTCTGCCTTGCCTCGGCAGTGCTCTGCCACTCCTGGAAGAGGGTGGAGAAAGGATTGCAGTAGAGGACTTTGCCGCTAGAGGGGTCGAGCACCTCTATCTTGCCGTTTCCCTCCAGCAGGACCTTGTCCATATTGCTCCTCCTGCCAGCCCAGACCCTGGTCTTGTATGCTCCCGCAAGAGCTATCCTGGACTCTTCCGCATTGCCGGAGAAGATATAGTCGAGCCTTAGGGTGGCGTCTTCAAAATTGTCGCTGAAGTGCTGGGCAAACGCGGTACCGCTCACAAGCAGGGCTGTGAGTATGCAACAGAATCTTTTCATATTACTGGAGAACGATTTCGAAATCGGGGGTATAGACGACTCTTCTCACTGCGGAATTCACATAGCCCTTACGGCCGTCGCGGGAGAAAGAGAAATCGGTCTGGAGACCGTGCCCGCCTTCCGACGGGAGCCTGCCGGCCCATCCCCTGCCATAGCGGGCGCACATGCCGGCGAAGTAACTGAGACAGTCGTAACCATGGAAGGCGAAAGAGTTGGGTTCCGAGCCGAAGAGGGCGCGGTACGCCATTATGAATGCCTGGACCGAGGGGTCGGAATAATCGGTCTGGTAGGTGGTGGAGATGTGGCACGATACATTGTGCAGGTTCTCCGTCTCGATGGTGCCGTAGCTGCGGAGTTTGGAAGGCCCGTAGAGCGCCACCTCCTGTTTCTTGTAAGCCATGAGGTTGATGTTGCGGACGGCATCGTTCACGAACGATTCTTCTTCGGAGGCTATGAGATAACGGGTGACACCCTTGGAGCTGGATTTATTGACGAACAGCGGCTGTATCTGCAGACCGTCGAGAAGGTCGTAGGTGATGGTGGAGTACCTTACGCGGGATTCCTTCAGGGCACGCAGCATTGCGGCTGAATTCTCGCTCAGGGCTTTGCCTTTTTCGCGGATTACCACCAGCGAATCTCCGTAGGCCATGTCGGATACGGCCCAGCGCACGGCGTCTTCAGTCTGTCTGCGGGCCGGGGTGGGGGCCTGTATGACCCTCAGGGAATCCGCCATTGCTGCGGTCTTGGGTTCCAGCGGGGAAATTACGAATTTCCCGTATGGAGAGAGGCGGGCCGCCGAAAGTACGTCTTTCTCGGAGACGGGGCCGATTATGATGTCCGCGCCGGCGAGCATCCCTGTGGTAAGATTTGAAGAGGCGATGTCGTAGGTGTTGATTTCCAGGCGGATGCCTTTGTTGCCCAGGTCCCTTGCCGCAAGCAGCATTCCGCTATAGAAGTCTATGCTCTTGGCATCCGGCTGGCTGCTGCCGGCAAAAGGCAGGAGTACGGATACCCTGATGACATCGGGGATGTCGGGTGCCGTGGTGCTGTCTTCCTTTTCTTGAAGCGCACCTGCAAGCAGTTCGCGAAGGCTCGGGAACAAAGACCTCTGACCCGGCTGCTCCTGCTGCTGAGGCTGTGTTTGGGGCTGCGCCACCTGCTCCTGCTGCTGCTCCTCCTTCTGCTGCCTGGGGGCTGACGGGGAGGTCGGGATAAGAAGGACCTGTCCTGTCTTCAGGCCGTTATGCTCGAGGTCGAGGTTGCGGTTCGAATCGTATATTTCCTGCAGGCTGACGCCATATACCTTGCTTATGGAGTAGAGAGTCTGCTTTGCAGTGACCACGTGGGCGTAGTAGGATTTTCCATCCACCCTGACCCTGTCCTTTGACACGGTGATTTCCGGCACCTGATACTCCTGGGCCCCCAATGAAAAGGCCTGTATCGCGAGCAGCATTATGACGGCAAAACGTTTCATAGGCTTTCTGTAAATTCTGTCAGGCTCCTGCAAAAACTCTTCCAGCTCAGCCTCTCCAGCTCTTTGCTTATGCCCTCCCTGAAGCGAATGGCGTCGGAGGGGGAGCTGAAATAGACCTTGATGGCATTTGCCAAGTCTTCCGGAGAAGGTTCGGTGAGAACAATCCCCGTGTTCCTGCCCTGCACGTCTTCCTTGAGACTGCCTGTGTCGGTGGTGAGAAGGGGAACTCCGAAATGATACGAAACGGCCATCACACCGCTCTGGGTGGCGCTGCGGTAGGGCAGAACCGTAAGGTCGGCAGCCGAGAAGAACCCCTTCACGTCAACGTCCGGGACGTATCCGAGGAAACAGTGGATCCTGTCCCCTGCGGGGCTTTCGTCGATGAGGTCGGAATACTCGTCGAAGCTCCCGTACGGCTCGCCGGCTATGATGAGCTGGTAATCTTCCGGGAGATGGTCGAAGGCTTTTATGAGAAGGTCGAGCCCCTTGTATTTGCGGATGAGTCCGAAGAACAGAAGGTTCTTGCAGCCGCTCCGCAGCCCGAGAGCCTTTTCGGCCGCCTGGCGCGGAACCGCCTCGCCGAACTGGTTGTAAACGGGGTGGAACAGTTCCGTGTGACGGTACTCCCCAAGACCTGCGAGGGCCCTGGTGCCTTCTCTGCTGAGGGTTGCCACGCCGTCGCATGCGTCAAGGAAATACCTGGTGAGGGGCTTGTCCCAGAAATGCGGCTCGTGGGGGATTACGTTGTGCAGTACGCCCACCACTTTTATCCCTCTTTTCCTGAGGTAACGCGCAATCAGTCCAAGGGAGGGCCCGAAGAAACTCATCCACCAGCTTATATATACGACGTCCGGCCTGCGGCTTGCTATCGCTTTCGCCGTCTTTGTCCAGCTGAAAGGATTGATGCTGTCCAGAAGACGCTCTGAACAGACCATGGTGGCGTCGTCCTCCGGCGTTACGAACTGTGTGGTCCCCGGAAACAGAAGGGACGGATACTGCCTCTTGAAGTTGTAAGCCCATACTTCATGCTTCTCTTCCAGTTCGAGCATCATGCATGCGCTGAACTGGGAGATGCCGCCCCTGTAGGGGTAGAAACACGATAGCAGGGCAGTCTTCAAGGTGAACTATTTCTTTTCGCCCTTTGTCTTGATGTACTCGGCGTTGAGGCCGGCAAGGATGTCGTCGGTGATGTCGAGCGAAGGATCCGCAACGGTTACCGGAGCGGAAAGGATGCTTCCCTGCGTGGTGAGTATCATCGCATACTGCTTCTCTTCGTTGTACTTCACGAGGAACGACTGGATTGCATCTGCAATCTGGTTCATCATCACCTGCTGCTCCTCTGCGATCTCCTGCTGCTTCTGAGCTGCATACTGCTGGAAATCGCTCTGGCGCTTCTGGAGGTCGCCGCTCTGGATTTCTGCGGTGCTGCGGGTCATGAGCCCCTTGTCAATCTTGTCCTGGAAGGCCTTGATGTCTTTTTCGAGCTTGTTGCCGCGGCGGTTGACTTCCTGGTTGATGCTTCCCACCTTGGTTTCGACCACGCTGCGGAGGTCGTTGGCCATATCGTATTCTTCGAGTACGCGGTCCAGGTTGAAATAGACGATGTCACCCTTGCCGGCTGCGGCTTCGGCGGCTTCGCCTTCCTGTGTCTGGGCTGTCTTGGGATTGTTGCAGGAAACTGCAAACATGCCTGCGATGGCAAGAATGCCGAGGAATAATGTAGTGCGTTTCATAAACGTTGGATGTGAATAATTGTGCAAATTTACGAAAAAAAGTTTTAACCCCTGGCTTCCTCCAGATAGCGGCGGACGGTCTGCTCGAGCCCGAGGTAGAGTGCGTCTGAAATAAGTGCGTGACCTATGGACACTTCATCAGTCCAGGGTATGGTGCGGATGAAATAACGCAAGTTTTCAAGGTTGAGGTCGTGACCGGCGTTCAGTCCGAGCCCCGCGTCGCGGGCAGCCCTTGCTGTGGCGAGGTAGGGCCCGATTGCCTTTTCAGGGGATGCGGAGAACCCTTCGGCATAGGCCGCCGTGTAGAGTTCAACCCTGTCGGCGCCGCATTCGCGGGCGGCGACAGCCTGCACAGGGTCGGGATCGATGAAGATGGAGACCCTTATCCCCTTGGAGTGGAAGAAACTGCACATCCGGGTAAGGAACTCCCTGTTTGCCACGCAGTTCCAGCCGGCGTTGGAAGTAATTGCGTCGTGGGCGTCGGGAACCAGGGTCACCTGGGCGGGAACCACCTCCATCACGAGTTCGCGGAAACTCTCTATGGGATTTCCTTCTATGTTGAACTCGGTGCGGATGAGCGGTTTGAGGGCGCGTACGTCACTGTAGCGGATATGCCTTTCATCGGGCCGCGGATGTACCGTTATGCCCTGGGCTCCGAAGGATTCTATGTCCACGGCGGCCTTGAGCACGTCGGGTATGTTGCCGCCGCGCGCATTCCGCAGGGTGGCGATCTTGTTGATGTTGACGCTCAGTCTTGCCATTTGTTTACAAAAGTAGCAAATTCCGTGCTGAAAATCCTAAAATTATTGGTAATTTTGCCATCTATAATGAAAATAGGTTTCCACATAGAGAATCCCCCGATTTTCAAGGACCCGCGCTTTGCCGCAGTGAAGGAAGCGCTGGAGGAAGGCGGGGTGCATCTGTATCCGCTCGATTCCAGGGGGGATATCCGGGAGGGCACAGTCATGGTGCTCAGCCTCGGAGGTGACGGAACCTTTCTCAGCACGGCGCATCTGATAGCGGAAGCCGGAATCCCTATACTCGGCGTTAATTTCGGCCGCATGGGGTTCCTTTCGGAGAATTCTCCGGAATCCGTGGCGGGACCCATCCTCGACGGCAGCTATACCATAGAGGACAGGGGAATGCTCAGGGTCTGCCCCGATGCTGCCCTGCCTGCGGATTTCTGGCCGTATGCACTCAATGAGGCCGGGCTTCACCGCATTTCGGCCGGGATGCTCGGAATCGAGGCCTCGATAGGGGAGACTGCGCTTCCCACCTACTGGGCGGACGGACTTATGGTATCCACCGGTTCCGGCTCTACCGCCTACAACCTCAGCGCCGGCGGCCCCATCTGCCTGCCGGAAGCCGCCGTGCACCTTCTGACTCCCATCGCCCCGCACAACCTTGGGCTGCGTCCCCTTGTGGTGCCTTCGGACAAGACGATACGCCTCACCGCTACAAGCCGCAGCGGAAAGGCCTCCCTGCTGCTTGACAACCGCAGCTACGAAGTGGATTCGGGCGCGGCCATGGAGGTCACGTCTGCTCCGTTCTGCCTCAGGAGGGTGAATCTTGGCCAGAACAGTTTCATTGACGCCCTGCGCATCCGTCTTTTCTGGGGGCAGGATGTCCGTAACATGCCAGTGTAATTATGGAAAAGCCCGACAGAATTCCAACCCACGTTTCGATAATAATGGACGGCAACGGCAGGTGGGCCCGTGAGCGCGGCAAGGAGAGGGTGTATGGCCATCTTAACGGAGTGGAGAGCGTGCGCGCAGTCACCGAGGCCTGCGTCGAATGGGGTATCCCCTATCTCTCGCTTTTTGCCTTCTCGGAAGAGAACTGGCAGCGTCCGCAGGACGAGGTTGATACGCTTATGTCGTTGATGTTCAAGAGCATGCGTGATGAATATCCGACATTCCTCAAAAACGGGGTGCGTTTCCGGGTGCTCGGCAACCGCAAGCGTCTTTCCCCCAAGCTTTGCGAAGAGATAGAAAAACTGGAAAAGGCTACCGGGCAGGGTGAAAATCTTACCCTGATAATCTTTTTGAGCTACAGCGGAAAGTGGGACCTTCAGCAGGCGGCGTGCCGTATGGCCGAGTCGGGAGCGTCCGACCTGGAACCGTTCCTGGTTACGGCGGGCATTCCTGATCCCGACCTCATCATCCGCACTTCCGGAGAAAAGAGATTGAGCAATTTCCTGCTTTGGCAGGCGGCCTACAGCGAATTCGTTTTCACGGATACGCTTTGGCCCGATTTTAGAAAGGATAGCTTCCGCGCGGCTCTCGTGGAGTTCGCCTCACGCGACCGCCGTTTCGGAAAAGTGAAAAAGTAAGAATGAAACGACTCTTGACGTTACTTCCCGCCATGATGCTTTCATTGGGCCTGTATGCCCAGGAGAGCGGAGTGGAGGTGGATTATAACCGTCCGCAGAAATATATCGTCGGCGGCGTGTCCGTCGAAGGAAACGAGTATTTCTCCAGCAACCAGATAATACAGCTTACGGGCCTTAAGGAAGGGATGGAAATAACCATCCCCAGCGAGGAGGTCTCGGGTATCGTGAAGAGGCTCTGGCTGCAGCGCTTCTTCGAGGACGTCTCCCTCGATATCGACCATCTCAGTCCGGCAAGGGACAGCGTTTATCTGAAGGTGAAGATAATAGAGCGCCCGAGGGTCAGCCGCTGGACATTCTCCGGGGTCAAATCAGGAGAGAAGAAGGACCTCCAGGAAAGGCTCAGCCTTAGGAGAGGAGGGGAGTTCTCGGAATATGTGGAGAAAACCTCCATCGACATCATCAAACGCTATTATGCGGAAAAGGGTTTCCTCAACTGCGGGGTCAAGGCCGAAGTTGCGAAGGATTCCGTTATAAGGAGCGCCATAAGGGTTAATTTCGCAGTGGACCGCGGCGTAAAGGTAAAGGTTGGGGAAATCAACTTCATCGGAAACGAGAATGTGCGCGACTACAAACTCGCCAAGAGCATGAAGAAGACCAAGAGCCGCAAGTGGTATAACTTTTTCCATTCCAAAAAATTCGACGCCAAGGAGTATCCCAACGACAAGAAAAACCTTCTGAGCGCTTTCAACGAGGCCGGATACAGGGATGCCCGCATCGTGAGGGACAGCATCTACTATATCGAGCCGGGCAGGCTCGGCATCGACATCGTCCTGGAAGAGGGCGACAAGTACTATTTCAGGGACATCTCCTGGACGGGCAACTCGGTCTATCCCACCGAGGTCCTCAACGAAGTCCTCGGCGTGAGCAAGGGGGATGTGTACGACGTGGTGTCCATGGAAAAACGGCTCTTCGGAGGAGGCAAGCAGAACGAAGAGGACATCAGCAAGCTCTATCGCGACAACGGCTACCTCTTCTTCAGCGTGACTCCGGTGGAAACCAATATCCAGAACGACTCCGTCGATGTGGAGATGCGTATCTCCGAAGGCAAGCAGGCCACTCTGGGCAACATAGTCATCAACGGCAACGACCTTACCAGCGAGAAGGTCGTCCGCCGCCAGATCACCACCCGTCCGGGGTACCTGTTCAGCCAGACCGACTTCGAGCGCAGCATCCGTGAAATAGCTTCGCTCGGCCAGTTCGACGCCGAGGCCATAATGGGTGAGGGCGGATACAGCATCGTCCCCAACCAGCTCACCAACACCGTGGACATCATTTACAATGTCACGGAAAAGCCGTCCAGCCAGCTGGAACTTTCCGGTGGCTGGGGAGGCCGCACCTTCGTTGCGACGGCAGGCGTGAGTTTCAACAACTTCAGCACCCATCGCATGTTCGAGAAGGGGGCCTGGAGGCCGGTTCCGCTGGGTGACGCCCAGAACCTCTCCTTCCATTTCCAGACCAACGGTTCGTACTATACCGCCGTAAGCGCCGGTTTCACTGAGCCCTGGCTCGTAGGAAAGAAACCCACCTCGCTCAATCTGTCGGCATACTATACCAGGCAGACCGCGAGCAATTCGGGCGGCTACTATAATTATTTCTACAATTATACCGTGGACAGGATACTCGAGATCTACGGTTTCTCGGGTTCGCTCGGTACCCGCCTCAAGTGGCCTGACGACTACTTCGTTCTCTACAACGGCCTGAGCTGGCAGACATACAAGCTTACCAACTGGTATCAGGGATATTTCTTCTTCCAGGACGGTCTTTCCCACAATTTCAGCTATCAGCTCACCCTTTCAAGGAACTCCACCGACCAGCAGATCTATCCCCGCAGGGGAGCGGATTTCTCGGCGAATCTTCAGATGACTCCTCCCTACTCGCTCCTGCGCAGGCACACCTACGACGCCTCAGGCAACAAGGTGAGGGTGGACAGCTGGAAAGACATAGATTACAATGCCACCGACGCTTCCGGAAACATGCTCTGGAAGTCGGGAGACAGGTACAGGTGGATTGAGTACTGGAAGCTGAAACTCAATTTTGCCAACTATACAAAACTGGCGGGAGACCTTGTGCTCATGACGAGGGCCCAGTTCGGATACCTCGGCTATTACAACCGTTCGTGGGGCTATTCCCCGTTCGAAGGCTTCCTCGTCGGAGGTGACGGAATGAGCGGCTACAGCACCTACGGAAACGATATCATCCCGCTTCGCGGCTATACCAACTACTCGCTTACGCCCTATACCACCACCGCCTACAACTCAAACGGCAGCGCATACGCGGGCAACGTTTACGACAAGTTTACGGTCGAGTTCCGTTATCCGGTTATCCTGCAGCCTTCGAGCACCATTTTCGTACTCGCATTCATGGAAGGCGGAAACTGCTGGGCCGACATTCGCGACTTCAATCCCTTCCAGATAAAGCGCTCGGCCGGTGTCGGCGTGAGAATCTTCCTCCCGATGATAGGCTTGCTCGGAATAGACTGGGGTTATGGCTTCGATGACGACGCCCGCGGGAGCAAGGGCGGAAGCCAGTTCCACTTCGTCATCGGTCAACAGTTCTAAAATGCTTGACATTTGAAACATTTTGCAGTAAATTTGCATCTGATAACAAGACAACAATTTTTACAGATATGAAAAAGATAGTTTTGATTGCAGCAGCGGTCTTCGCCTTCACAAGTCTTTCGGCACAGACAAAATTCGCTCACGTCAGTTTCACAGAGCTCGTTCAGCTCATGCCAGAGGCGGATCAGGCACGCGCCACCATCGCTGCCTCCAGCAAGGAAGCACAGGAGACGCTTCAGGCAATGCAGGAAGAGATAAACACAAAGTATTCCCAGTACGAGCAGAAGGTTAATTCCTGGAGCCCCGCCATCCGCGAGAGCAAGGAGAAGGAACTCGCCGACCTGAACCGCCGTGCACAGGAATTCTACCAGAACATCCAGCAGGAGCTTCAGCAGCAGCAGGAGCAGCTCATGGCTCCCATCTACAAGAAGGCCCAGGAAACCGTAAGCGAACTGGCAAAGTCTTCCGGATACATCTATGTGTTCGACCGCACCAGCCTCCTTTTCGTGGATGAGTCCCAGAGCACCGATCTCACCGCCCAGGCCCGCAAGGCTCTCGGAATCGCGGAAGACAGGACTCTCGAATCCCTCCAGGCAGAACTCCAGGCACAGGCCCAAGCCCAGGCAGCACAGCAGTAAGCAACAGACAACCAATTACATATCACATAATCTATAATGCAACACAAGGTAATCGATGCCAAAGATGTTGTGATAAGATTTGCAGGAGATTCCGGTGACGGCATGCAGCTCACCGGAACTCTTTTTGCAAATACGTCCGCCATCTACGGCAATGAACTTTCCACATTCCCCGATTATCCGGCAGAAATACGCGCCCCTCACGGCACCGTTTCCGGAGTCTCGGGTTTCCAGGTACACATAGGCAGCGGAGACGTCAACACCCCGGGCGACTTCTGCGACATGCTGGTGGCAATGAATCCGGCGGCCCTCAAGGCCAATGCAAAGTGGTGCAAGCGCAACGCTACCATACTGGTCGATGAGGATTCTTTCACTCCGGCGCTGATGCAGAAGGCCGGCTTCACCACTGACAATCCATTCACGGAACTCTCTGTTGACGACCGCAATCTCGTCGTGGCTCCCATAACCACACTCACCGAGGAGAGCCTCAAGGACAGCGGAATGGACAAGAAGGCCATAGACAAGTGCAAGAACATGTTCACGCTTGGAATGGCCTGTTTCATTTTCGACAGGCCGCTGGACTACATCCTCACCTATCTGGAAAAGAAATTCGCCAAGAAGCATCCGGAGGTGATCGCTCCCAACCAGAAGGTTCTGAAGGACGGCTACTACTACGCGTCCAATCTTCAGATGGTGGCGGACACCTATCATATAGCTCCTGCAAAACTAAAGAAGGGGCTTTACCGCAACATCACCGGCAATCAGGCTACGGCATGGGGACTTATGGCGGCAAGCGAAAAGAGCGGCCTGCCCCTCTTCTGCGGCTCCTATCCCATTACTCCTGCCACTGCCATCCTCGAAGAGCTTGCGATTCACAAGTACCTTGGAGTCAAAACCGTACAGGCGGAAGATGAAATCGCCGGCATCTGCACGGCAATCGGAGCGTCCTTTGCCGGCAGCCTTGCCGTAACCACCACTTCCGGTCCCGGCCTTTCCCTCAAGAGCGAAGCGCTCGGGCTGGCCGTAATGACCGAACTGCCGCTCGTCGTGGTGGACGTCCAGAGGGCTGGCCCTTCCACGGGCATCCCCACGAAGACCGAACAGACCGACCTCGATCAGGCCATTTACGGCCGCAACGGTGAATGTCCCCTGCCTGTGGTGGCGGCCCATTCTCCCGCAAACTGTTTCGATGCGGCATTCAGCGCCGCTAAAATAGCCCTTGAGCACATGACCCCCGTCATCCTTCTCTCGGAGGGCTTCCTTGGAAACGGCAGCGAGCCATGGAGGATTCCCTCGATGGCGGACTATCCAGAAATCAAACCTCCATTCGCAACCAAACTGGGCGAGGACGGCAAGTTCCATCCCTTTGAAAGGGATCCCGAAACCCTGGTCCGCTCGTGGGCGATTCCCGGAACGAAGGGGTTCGAGCATCGTGTAGGCGGGCTCGAAAAGAACCATGCAGGCGTCCTCTCTTCCGACCCCGCAAACCATCAGCTGATGGTTGACGAGCGTGCTGCGAAGGTTCAGAAGATAGCGGATTTCATCCCCGAACTCGAAGTTGACGGCCCGCAGGAGGGAGATCTGCTCGTAGTGGGCTGGGGCGGAACGTTCGGGCACATCCTTTCGGCAGTGAACGAAGTGCGCGAAAGCGGGAAGACAGTTTCCCGTGCCCATTTCGACTACATCATGCCCGTGCCCCGCAATACCGGAAAAGTCCTTGCGAACTTCAGGACAATCCTGGTATGCGAACTCAATTCCGGCCAGTTCGCGCGCTATCTGAGCGGACTCTTCCCGGAGGCGAACATCGTATCCTTCGGAAAGGTGCAGGGACAGCCTTTCCTCGTTAACGAACTGGTGGAAGCAATTAATAAGGAGATTTAGCCATGGCAACACTTTCATTCAAGGATTTCAAGTCTGACCAGGAAGTCCGCTGGTGCCCGGGTTGCGGCGATCATGCCGTCCTTGCAGCCCTGCAGAGGGCTCTGCCCGTTGCGGCGGAGGCTCACGGCTATGGAAAGGAACGCTATGTGGTGGTGAGCGGCATAGGCTGCTCTTCCCGTCTTCCGTATTATATGGACACCTACGGATTCCATTCGATTCACGGAAGGGCCACCGCCATCTCAACAGGAATCAAGGTCGCTAATCCCCATCTGAGGGTATGGCAGGCCTGCGGCGACGGCGATGCGCTTGCCATCGGCGGCAACCACTTCATCCACGCCATCAGGCGCAATATAGACATCAACATCCTTCTCTTCAACAACCAGATTTACGGTCTCACCAAGGGGCAGTATTCGCCTACCTCTAAGTTCGGGGCCATAACCAAGACGAGCCCATACGGCACGGTGGAGCACCCGTTCAACCCGGGAAGCCTCGTGCTTGGAGCCAAAGGCACCTTCTTTGCAAGGAGTCTGGATGTGGAAATGGCACTGAATCAGGAGATTATGACTGCGGCTGTCGATCACGACGGAACTTCTGTCATGGAGATGCTCACCAACTGCGTCATCTTCAATGACGGCGCCCACCGCGACATATCCGATCCCGCCGTCCGTGCCGACCGCACAATCGTGCTCCGTCACGGCGAGAAGATGATTTTCGGAAAGAACCGTGACAAGGGACTTGTCCTCGACGGCATGGGGCTCAAGGTGGTTACCATCGGAGAGGACGGCTATACCATGGACGATATCCTTGTCCACGATGCCCACTGCCAGAATCCGGGCGTGCAGATGATGCTGGCTGACATGAAGTATCCAGATTTCCCGGTCGCGCTCGGAGTCATCCGCGACGTAAAGGACGTCACCTATGACGACGGCGTCCGCGACCAGGTTGAGGAAGTGAAGGCCAAGAGCAGCATACATTGCATGGACGACCTGCTGCGCAGCGGCAGTACATGGGAAGTAAAATAACCGAACCTCACACATAATCAATAATATGAAAACTAGTGAAATAATGGCAATGCTCCAGGCAAAGCATCCTGGAGAAAGCGAGTATCTGCAGGCAGTGCAGGAAGTGCTCGAAAGCATTGAAGATGTTTACAATCAGCATCCCGAATTCGAAAAGGCGAAGATTGTGGAGCGCATGGTTGAACCCGACCGCATCTACACCTTCCGCGTCACGTGGACCGACGACCGCGGCGAGGTTCAGACCAACCTCGGCTACAGGGTGCAGTTCAACAGCGCCATCGGCCCCTACAAGGGAGGGCTCCGTTTCCATCGCGCCGTCACTCCTTCGATGCTCAAGTTCCTGGGTTTCGAACAGACCTTCAAAAATGCCCTTACCACCCTTCCGATGGGCGGCGGCAAGGGCGGTTCCGACTTCGACCCCACCGGCAAGAGCAACGAGGAGATAATGCGCTTCTGCCAGGCTTTCATGCTTGAGCTCTGGCGCTGCATAGGGCCCGACGAGGACGTCCCTGCCGGAGATGTGGGCGTGGGCGGCCGTGAAATAGGCTACCTCGACGGCATGTACCGCAAGCTTGCCCGCCAGTACAATACCGGTGTCCTTACAGGCAAGGGAATGACCTGGGGAGGAAGCATACTGCGTCCCGAGGCTACCGGTTACGGCGCAATGTACTTCGCCCATCTTGCCCTGGCCAGGATAGGAAAGGACCTTGCAGGGCAGAAAGTGGCCCTGTCCGGTTTCGGTAACGTCGCCTGGGGGGCAGCCAAGAAGGCCAAGCAGCTTGGCGCCAAGGTCGTGGCCATCAGCGGCCCCGACGGAGTGTGCGAAATAGCGGACGGCATCACCGACGAGATGATAGACTACATGCTCCAGATGCGTGCCTCCAACCGTAACAGGGTTGAGGATATGGCCGTGAAGTTCCCCGGCAAGGCGGTGTTCACTCCCGGCAAGAAGAGCTGGAGCGTCCCGGTTGACATCGCTTTCCCGAGCGCATTCCAGAACGAGCTAAGCCTCGAAGATGCAAAACAGCTCAAATCGAACGGCTGCTGGGCGGTGTTTGAAATCTCCAACATGGGCTGTCAGGCGGACGCCATCCACTGGATGCAGCACGAAGGCGGAATGCTCTTCGCTCCGGGCAAGGCCGTCAATGCCGGAGGTGTGGCCACGTCAGGTCTCGAGATGACTCAGAATGCCGAGCATATCAGCTGGACGGCATCCGAGGTGGACGAGCGTCTTCATCACATAATGGCCGCTATCCACGACCAGTGCGTCCGCTATGGAACGCTTCCTGACGGCAGCGTGGACTATGTGAAGGGAGCGAATATCGCCGGATTCATGAAGGTCGCACAGGCCATGCTGGAGCAGGGGCTTGTGTAAGGGCCAATAACTCAAAATATTTGCTAAATTTGCAGTCGCTTTCCATGAAAGCGGCTGTTTTTTTGTATAACAACGCTCCTGGCCTATGGCTACTCAGAAATTCAATGTAAAGTACTGTGTGCTCCTGCCCCTTGTGCTCGTAGTCACGGTCTTCCTTCTTGCGGTGCCCACGTCATTCTTCGGCATTTCCGCACTCACCGCTACCCAGCAGAGGGTAATCGCCCTTTTTGTATTTGCCGCCCTCATGTGGATTTTTGAAATAATCCCCAACTGGACGACTTCGCTGCTGGTAATCGTGCTTTCCCTGCTTACTGTCTCCAACAAGGGGCTGGGTTTCCTCTGCACCCCTGAGGCGGGCAAACTGGTGGATTATAAGCAGCTTATGGCATCTTTCGCCGATCCGGTGGTGATGCTCTTCATGGGCGGTTTCGTGCTGGCCATAGTGGCCGAGAAATACGGGCTCGACGTCACCCTCGCAAGGGTGCTTCTCAAGCCTTTCGGCAAAAAGCCACGCATGGTCCTGCTCGGCTTCCTGATTGTCATCAGCATCTTCTCGATGTTCATGAGCAACACCGCTACGGCTGCCATGATGCTGGCTTTCCTCGCCCCTGTGCTTGCAGTTCTTCCCAAGGACGACCGCGGTAGGGTAGGCCTGGCGCTGGCAATACCGGTTGCCGCCAATATCGGTGGTATAGGAACTCCTATCGGCACGCCTCCCAACGCGACGGCGGTGAGGTTTCTCGCAGATGCCGGGGCTGAGATAGGTTTCGGCGCGTGGATGCTCCACATGGTGCCTTACGTAATCATAATGATTGCATTCGCTTGGGTTCTCCTGCAGTTCTTCTTCCCCTTCAAGGCCAAGGAGGTTGTTCTTGAGATTCCCGAAAACAAGGCCGATAAAGACTGGAAGTATTATGCGGTATGGGTAATTTTCCTCGGTACGATACTCCTCTGGATGACCGAGGCCGTCCATAAGGTCAATTCCAACGTGGTGGCCCTCATTCCTCTCGCCCTGCTTACCATGCTCGGCATCTTCACCAAGGAAGACATCAAGGCCATCAACTGGAGCGTTCTTTGGCTTGTAGCCGGAGGATTCGCCCTCGGTACTGCACTTCAGGGAACCGGACTTGCAAAGGTTCTCATCGAGGCCATACCGTTCGGAAGCATGTCGGTGGTAGTGGTTCTCGTTATCGCGGGACTCATCTGCTACTTCCTCTCCAACTTCATCAGCAACTCCGCAACCGCGGCGCTGCTCATACCTATACTTATAGTGGTAGCCGAAGGAATGGCCGATCCCGCAGCAGCCAACAATGCCGCGTTCCTCGCTCTCGGAGGCACCAAGGCGATGATAGTGTTCATAGCGGTATGCGCATCCATTGCAATGTGCTTCCCCATCTCCACACCTCCGAATGCCATAGCCGCTTCCACCGGTCTCGTGGAGACCAAGGACATGTCCAAGGTGGGCATCATAATCGGCGTGGTCGGATTTGTCTTCGGATTCTTCTGGCTCACCAAGATATTCCCGTTCGCATAATTTATCAACGACAATACAATGAAAAAGTTTTTTGCAATCGCAGCACTTCTCTGTGCATCAGTCTTCGCTTTTGCGCAGGAACAGCAGGCGACACCGGCCGATTACGGTTACAAGCAGACCGGATTCATGAGCACCCCCAAGGTGGGCGCATATATAATCGGCTCCTACAAGTACAGTGACAAGGAAGGCGCCAATGACGGCCCCGGGTTCGGATGCAGGCTCATCCGCGCCTATGTTGACGGCAGCATCTTTACTGATTTCAACTACCGCGTGCAGCTTCAGTTCGCGGGCGACGCTCCCCATGTGAAGGATTTCTACATCGAATGGGCGAAATACAAGGAGTTCTCCGTGAAGATGGGCCAGTTCAAGAGGGCCTTTACTTTCGAGAACCCGATGAATCCCTGGGATGTGGGTGTCGGAGATTTTTCCCTCCTCGTCAAGAAGATGGCAGGAATGGGCGACCGTCTCGGCGAAGCCAACATGGGCGGACGTGACCAGGGTCTTCAGATCCAGGGCGACCTTTTCCCCATCGGCGAAGACCAGCACCGTCTCTTCCACTATCAGATAGGTGTTTACAACGGTCAGGGAATCAACCTTACCGATGCCAACAGCCAGAAGGATGTGATCGGCACCCTTCAGCTCCAGCCCCTCAAGGGCCTGTGGGTTGGCGTGTTCGGCTGGAAGGGCAACTGGGTCAGCGGTGGCACCACTCTCAAGACTCTCAAGCGTGAGCGCCTCAGCTACGGCGTGAAGTACGACTGGAACAACTGGACGTTCCGCAGCGAGTATGCCCATGCGGTTGCAGGTGAAATCGAGGAAAGCGGCGCCGCGGATGCCCTTTATGTGACCGTCGGTGTTCCCGTGCAGCCCTGGCTCAAGGTTTACGCCAAGTGGGATGAGTTCCGCGCAGACGCTACCGCCTCCACCAGCCATGACATGTATTCCTGTGCAGCCAATTTCCGTCTCCACAAGAATCTCAACTTCCAGTTGGAGTACCGTCACCACGTTGACCAGAAGAACATTCCCAGCCCCAATTACAACGAAATCTGGCTTCAGACCTACATCCGCTGGTAATTATTTCACAGCCGGGTTAAAGTCCCGGATGTTTACATACATACAAAAAAGAGGCTGACTAAAAAGTTATTTTTAGCCGGCCTCTTCTTTCCTTCGGGAGGGCTCATCATCACGAGCCATTCAGCTCCCTGCACCACACGGGGCCTCTCTCCGAGCTCTCCCGGGAGCAAAACGGGGTTCCCTGCACCCCGGGACTCTCCGAGCGCCCACCGGGGAGCAAAACGGGCCTCCCTGCACCCCGGGGCCTCTCTGCGAACCCTTCCGGGTGCAAAACGGGCCTCCCTGCACCCCGGGGCCTCCCTGCGCCCCGGGGCCTCTCCGAGCGCCCACCGGGGAGCAAAACGGGCCTCCCTGCACCCCGGCCACTCTCTGCGAACCCTTCCGGGAGCAAAACGGGGTTCCCTGCACCCCGACCCTTCTCTGCGTGCCCTTCCGGGAGCAAAACCACCCCTCCCTGCACCCCAGCCACTTTCTGCGAGCCCTTCCGGGAGCAAAACGGGCCTCCCTGCACCCCGGCACATCTCTGCGAGCCCTTCCAGGAGCAAAACGGGGCCTCTCTGCACCCCGGCTCATCTCTGCGAACCCTTCCGGGAGCAAAACCACCCCTCCCTGCACCCCGGCCTCCCCGGTCCTCCAGAATGTCATTTCGGAGACAAGATTACGGCTGTAGTTTGCCGAGAATACGGGATTGAACGGCTATTCATAAATACAAAAAGAGGATGACCTCAAGTCGTATAGACTTTTCGGTCAACCTCTTTTTTTTTGTCGGGATGACTCGACTCGAACGAGCGACCCCTACGTCCCGAACGTAGTGCGCTACCAACTGCGCTACATCCCGAAAAG
>CADBSV010000003.1 GCA_902797435.1 uncultured Bacteroidia bacterium | reverse complement strand
CTACATCCAACCATTCTCCGACGGCAACAAGCGCACTGCCCGCATCACCAGCAACGCAATTCTGATTGCGAACAAGTACTGCCCGATTTCCTTCCGTACGGTTGACTCAGTGGACTTATTTCCGCTTTCAAGAAGATTGCAGTGCAGACCTACTTCTGAGGCGTGCCGGACAAACCGTCTTGCTATTGTATTGGAACCTCCAGCCGGACGCTTATGTTCCTGCCGGGATTACGGATGCCTGTGTACTTGAGACGGCTGAGATGGTCGGTGTAAACCGCGTCGGTCAGGTTGTCGGCAATAAGGCTCAGAGTCGCCAGACGGCGTCCAGAAAAGCGTATTTCGGTGGATATGGCGGCACCGAGCAGCGAATAAGCCGGGGTGGCGGTTTCGGTTCCGGGCAGATAATGGTTCTGGGCGAAGCGGTGGTCGAAACGAAGGGCCACGAAGTCGCCGCGGCCATGGAACAGCTCCCATCGGATTTCCGCTCCCAGCCGCGGCGCCGGAATAAGCGGCATGTCCCCCTCGGAAAAGGTTCCGCGAAGCAGCGCCCCCCTCAACTCTACATGCAGAGGGTGCACCGGATGCACGTCTATAACCGCCTCACCTCCATAGAGCACCGCAGCGGATGCGGTATAACGGTATTCGTCATAACCTTCCACTGAAGCCCCTGTCTTTTCTGCAAAGATGTAGCCGTCTATCCGGTTGCAGAAGAGGGCCGCGGTTGCGGAAAAATGCTCCGAAGAGAAGTCGGCTCCGATATCTCCCTGCAGGCTGTACTCCGGAAGAAGCGAAGAATTGCCCCTTTCGTAGCGGACGGTCCCTTCATGAACTCCGTTCGAAGCAAGTTCGCTCAAGTTAGGCGCCCTGAACCCCCTTGCCAGGTTCACCCTAAGATTCAGGTTGTGGTAGGGAGAAAACGCCATCCCGATGCTTCCGGTAATGCCAGGGAAGGTTCTCCCAAAGCCTTCGAACTTCCCTTCCAGAGGAAAACTCTCAAGCGAGCGGAGATCACCCCTGAGGCCTCCGGAAAAATGCATCCTTCCCACTGATCTGGTGGCGGTGGCGAACGCTCCGGCATCCAGAAGGCGGTAGGCCGGAATCAGAACCTCCTCTCCAAGGTTCCCGCTTTCCTGCAGCATTCCCCCGACTCCCGCAGCATACTTCCAGCCGCTCATTTCGCCAGAAATGTACTTTATATCGTAGTTTAAGGTACTGAGCCGGAAGTCGAGCTCAGCCTCGTCCGCGGACTCCTCGAATTCCTGCCGGCGGTTCTGCTGGAAGCCCAGCACCGCCCTGATCCTGCCTCTTCCCGTAAGGATGGAATTATCCCAGACACCCTTGTAGTGCCGCACCTGCTGGAAAGGAAGCTCCGCTGCATACCCCACCGGCCCTTCGAGGACTCCGCCTTCATAGCCTTCGGCAAGCCCCGGAGTGAGGTGGAAGTACGACAGGGTTACCCTTGAAAAACCCCATTTCCGGTTGATGCCGGCGCGTGCCGTGAAGGCCCTTTCCCTGAACTGCGTGCCTGGAACCAGGCCGTCGGCGGCGTTCCTGTAGGCATGGGCATACTTGTCGCAGAAGCGGATGCTCCACACTTTTCCCGCAAGGTTTCCTTCCTGATGCAGACTGTATGCCGCCAGGCCGCTGCAACTCTGGTATTCTCCGCTTACTCCCCCGCTCACCGTCCCGTTGAGAGGGAAGGGATCCGGATGGAAGATAACAACACCCGCAAGGGCGTCGGACCCGTACATAAGGCTCGCGGGGCCCTTGATGATTTCTGCTGAATGGACGCCGGCGCCGTCGGTTTCGATGCCGTGCTCGTCTCCCCACTGCTGGCCTTCCTGGCGGATGCCGTCCGAAATGACCACGACCCTGTTGTAGCCAAGGCCCCGGATAACAGGCTTGGATATGCCGCTGCCTGTAGAAAGGCTCTCCACTCCTGGCTGCCTGGAGATTGCTTCAATTATATTTGAGGATGCGGAGGATCGGAGCGCTTCTGCATCCAGCACGCTCACTGCCGCGGACGATTCGCTGAGCCGGCTGTCCCCCGTGAGTCCCGTAATTACCGTCTCCTCGAGATTGAGATGACGGGTGAACACATCGGTTGTGTCCTGCGCGCGGGCCGCTGGAAGAATTGCCAGCAGGCTCACGGCAAAAAGTATTTTTTTCATTTTGCTGTATGTTTTCTGTTGATACTAAGACCTGCCCGTTCTGGGCTTTTGGGTTTGTAGGCTCAGAAAACAACGGGTGGCGCCCTGGAAGAAAAAAGGCCTGGGGTTGCGCCGGGCCTGGAGGACTCTTCTACCTTAAAGGAATAATGCCCTGAATCCGGCACTGGAGCTTCGGTTTCGGAGCTCGAGACCCAGCCAAGCGCAAGGAACTGGCAGAGAAGGCAGGTATCTGTTCCGTGTCCTATGCCAAGATGCTTGTGTGGAATGCTGCCCGTACAACTGTCACAGCCCTCCTGCTGGACGGGAACATGGCGGTGGAAGGAAGACAGCAGAAGCGCCGGCAGGATTACCGCCAGAAGCAGCGCCGCATATTTGCGTCTTCCGTTTTGCATCTACTTGAGGAATACAAAAAACACCGCGAGTACAAGGCAGCCGAAGGCAACCAGGTGGTTCCACTGGATGGTCTGCCCCTTGAACACGAACATTACTATGATGGTAAATACCGTCAGCGAGATAACTTCCTGTATTACCTTGAGCTGCAGCAGATTGAACGGACCTCCGTTGCCCGAAAAACCGATGCGGTTGGCCGGGACCGTGAGACAGTATTCAAAGAATGCGATTCCCCACGAGAACAGGATGACGACAATGAGAGGCCAGCCCGTAGAGATTTTCATCTCGCTGAGTTTTAGATGCCCGTACCAGGCGAAGGTCATGAAGATGTTTGACAGTACAAGCATCAGTATGGTCCAGATTCCCTGCATTTTCAATAGATTAGGTTCCGCAAATATACAAAGATTTAACGACGCCGTACTCTTCGGGGGCGTCAGAATCATGCCTTCGGCTGATTGGAGGGGAGTTTTGCAAAAGCGCGCGTTATCTTGGGTTGTTTTGCAAAGTGATAGCCCTAAACTTTATAACAGGCTGCCCAGCAATATCCCAAAGCGGAGGTAAGCCGGCGGCCTGCTGCCACGAACCCAGTCATAAAGAGCTTCCCCGTATCCGCTGTTGAGCTGAATGAATAATGCGACGGTTTTGCCGGGCCTCCATGCGGCAGAGGCATCAATATTGACATCGAACGGACCGAATGTCGGAGTCGCAGTGAACGCTGCCTCCAATCTGCCGTCCGGACTGCGGTACCCGGCGATAAAATCTGCATAACCAAGAAAATGCCAGAAAACCTCCTGGGTGAATTCTTCATCATACCATCCGAAACCTCCGCGAAGCGTTGCCTTAAGTACAAGACCGCCGGGCAGGAAAGCACCGTAAGTGCCATAGACATAGTTGACGGAGCGGCTGTGGCTGTCGCCTGCTGTTCCCCTCATGGGGCGGCCGTTGGAACGGTGTTCGAGCCCTATCAAAAGCCTGTCCCTTTCCAGAGGGACCGAAAGATGGAACCCGGGGATATATGTATTGTCCCTGAAAGGCGAAGATTCATCAAAGAAATCCCATACTGACACTTGTGTATATCCAAAACGCAGGTCGAGGCCATTTCTGCCGCCTATGGAACTCCACACGGGGATATCGGCGCCGAACTGGAATTTCAGATTGGCCGTAGTCTTGTCCACAGGGCCTTCGAGGGGGACTCCCCCAATAAAATACAGCGGTCTGCCGTTTCCGAACACCTGACCTGAAAGCGGCACGGCTATCATCAGCCCGGCAAATAGCGCCAGCACAAATTTCTTCATCATCATTGCGTTACTTGCTGCAAATATACATTATTTCGGCTATTCTTGCCGTAATTTGCCCGAATTGCTATATTTGTGCCGTAGGGAAAAACAATCCACAAAATGAAGCTAAAAAAGAGAAAAGTCAAGCATGCGGCGATATTCTTTATCTGCTGGTTCGCCCTGTTGGTCTTTCTGGTTGACGGCGTTCTGAAATTCCAGACGCTTACCGACTATTTCGGTTCATACATATTAGTGGAGGTCTCCCTGCTGCTTCTGGTCATACTCCCTACCCTGGCGGTTTATATATTTACAAAAGAGAAATAATTATCTGACCGGCGGCCGCAGTCCTGGTTATCACCGGCTGCAACAAAGATGACAAACAAGTATCTACTGTCATTGTCACCGCACTGCACGACAAAGTGCCCGTTTTCGATGAAAAAGGACGCATTTCAACAGTGACCACTGACAGTTACTTCACTTCCGACAAGGACAATATTCTAAAGTTGCAGTCGCACAGCACCTCAACCTATACTTATAATGAGTCTGGCCATACCGGAGTCAGAGTTGACAATACAGACGGCGAACTCGATTTTTCTGGCATTCCTACGGTCACAACCCTGTCTTTCGACGACAGCTGGAATCTCTCCTCGTCGGTTTTTGAACTCTCCGAGCTTAGGAGCGTGGAGTCTTATACATACGAAGCCGGCCGCGTGACGAGCTATACAAGAGGCGGAACAACATACGAGAACACCTATACCGTGACGTGGGAAAACGGGGATATCGTGAGCCTTGCAAGCGATGCCGAAACCATTACCATATCTTATCTGCCGGAGGAGAATCCCTTCAAGGAGGGTCTGGATCCTACCCTCTTCGATATAACCTCTGACAATTACATGTACAGATTGATCGGCAGCCACAGCGCCCACCTCCCCACATCACACACGACTACCTTCAAGGGCAACACGACAGTTTGCAGCTACGAATACAAGAAAGATGCAGACGGCCGCATCATAGAAATCAACACCATTCCAGAGGGAGGCAGCACAAGCAGCTACTCACTTGGCATCAAGTATTAAAAAGAGGAAGAAGCGCCGAAGATAGAAAGCGACAGCAGGAAAGCGCAGCGAACTCACTCGCTGCGCTTTTCCTGTTTTCCGCAATGGGACACCCATTTTAGCAGTCCGCTGGGATAATGGCGAGTAGTGTGATATGTACTCACACTGATTGCGATTTATCTAATACTATAAATGCGTTATGGGTTCCTATTCCGACCTTTCCAGCCGATTCAAAAAGTCTGCTACGGTCAGAATCTCGATGTCTGTATAACTGCCGATAGACAGCAAATCGCTGTCTCCGCTAACGATATATAGACATTTTCCGTCAACCGCACAGGATATGAACTTGTCGTCATCGGGATCCCGACTGACATGGATATCTGAACTGACCCTGATGATTTCAAATCTTGAGAGGAGCTCTTGAAGAGGAATCCTTGTGCTAATAGGTGGGTACTTTTGCTTTAAGCGAAGAACAATTTCTTCATACTCGTCAACAATTTCCTTGCTTGCCACAACATCTACCCGATCCTCCATAATGAGATGAAGGAGCTGGTAAGGTTTGCCTCCAAAGAAGACAGCGGAAGCTATGACATTGGTATCTACGACAATTCTCATTTGCGCTTCTCAGCTCTCATTGACTTGATTTCCGCATTAATCTCATCCTCGGTAAGTCCAAGTTGAGCGGCGGTTTTCTGCGCCTTTTCAATCAGCGAATAGAACTCATCAAGAGAAGGATCCTTAACGGGCTTAAGGAGGATATTCTCGTTGTCTGTTACTACCAGAAACTGTGAGCCTTCCCCAAGACCGAGTTTCTTGCGGATGGCTATAGGAAGGACAATCTGTCCTCGCGATGACATTGCTGCG
>CADBSV010000002.1 GCA_902797435.1 uncultured Bacteroidia bacterium | reverse complement strand
GTTAGTTTCATTTTTAAGCCTTTTTGCGACTAACCCCCGTTCAAAAGCACGGGTTGGTCGCACTATTGAGCGAAAACGCTACTAACCTCTTTTCCGCACGGGCGCCCGGCCGCCCTCGGAACTTGTATCTTGCGGGCCCCACCCCTTGTCCGGCGGCGGGACTCCTCGGCAAATCGCCCCGAATCTGCCGGCGAATAGGTGGAGGATAACTATCTGTTAATCAACATAATGATTAAAGTCCTTCCCACGGAAAAATGGGGAAGGACTTTGCTTTATTGCCTGTATAATAATACTTTAGCCTCCACCGATACCCCAAACAGCCCCGCCTCGACCGCCGCTCCAAACCCCATGCCCCCCCCGAGTCCCCCCCCCACGCCTCCGTATGCCACGCCGGCACACCCCACCTCCGCCGCCCCAAACCCAGCGCCCCACCTCGACACCACGCCCCCAGTTTTCCCGCCACCCCCTCCGCCTCCTCCCTCCCCCTCTTCGGGTGATCCTTGACTGACAACCATTTGGAGAGGGGGCGTTTCTGCAACGGAAGTAGCGTTTATTGCATCTACAAGATGTTAAAAGTTAACGCTATGATGAAACGTTCTTTCTTTATTCTGTCAATGATTTGCATCGCCGCCATTTCCTGCAGCACGGGCGACATGAACGGCGAGGCCTACTGGGGGGATAAAGTCGGCGCCTATTATGAGTCTCCTTCAGATCCCGAATCTCCTTCCGAGGGCGACAGGTTCGACGCTATCCAGGAGAATCCTTTCGTAGATGCGCAGGTGCAGCCCGTCTCTACATTCTCGGTCGATGCTGACGGTGCGTCTTACGCTTATATGCGCAGATGCTTGACATCCGGTTATTTCCCACCGGCAAATGCCGTACGTATCGAGGAATTCCTCAATTACTTTACGTTCGACTATCCCGATCCGGAGGCAGAATCGGAAGAGGATGTAGCGTTGAACGCTGAAACCGGGCCCTGCCCCTGGAATGCCGGACACCGCCTCATGCGTCTGGGCATCAAGGGCCGCAGCCTTACCGGAGGGCAGATTCCTCAGGCGAATTTCGTCTTCCTCATCGATATTTCCGGCTCCATGAGTTCCATGGACAAACTCCCCCTGTTCAAGGCGGGTCTGGTGAACATGCTCGATTACATGCGTCCCGATGACAGGGTTGCGATTGTAACTTACGCATCCGGAGAACAACTGCTTCTGGAATCCACTCCTGTATCGGAAAAGGATGTGATAAAGAAAGCTATATCTTCCCTTGCAGCGAAAGGAGCTACGGCTGGTTCCAAGGGCATGCAGATGGCCTATGAACAGGCTGAAAAGAACTTTATCGAAGGTGCCAACAACAGGGTTATAATGGGCACGGACGGGGATTTCAATGTGGGGATCACCGGTGCCGACGCCATCCTGGAATTCGTGCAGAACTACGCCGCGAAGGGTATTTATCTGACAATCTGCGGCTTCGGAAGCGGCAATCTGAACGACTCCATGATGGAACGCGTTTCAGGCGGCGGCAACGGCACCTACGAATACATCGATTCCGAACTGGAGATGGCCAAGGTCTTCGTTAACGAGCGTTCACGCTTCATCACCGTGGCCACCGACTGCAAGACCCAGATCACTTTCGACCCCGAGGTTGTAAAGAGCTATCGTCTCATAGGCTACGAAAACCGTGTTCTCGCAAATGATGATTTCGAAAACGACAAGGTTGATGCCGCCGAGGTCGGTTCCGGCCAGACGATAACCGCCCTGTACGAAATAGAACCCGCCGAAGGAGCAGAAGGCTCCCCGGCTAAGTTCTCGTTCCGCTACAAGAAGAAAGTGGGCGAAGAGAGCCGTCTTCTGGAGACCGATGTGCCCGCAGAGGTGGATGTCCTCTCCGAGAACCTCTCATTCGCGTCGTCCCTGGCCTGCTGGGGCCTGTGCCTGAGGAATTCCGCCTACAAGGGAAACGCCAGCAGGGAGCTTGCGCTGAGCCTCGCAAGGGAATCGGTGGGGAGTGACCCATACGGCCTGAGGGCCCAGTATGTAGAACTCCTGGGCAAGGCTGCCTCGATTCAATGAGCTTGGGCTAATCCGGTCTGTATTCCAGCAGGTCGCCAGGCTGGCAGTCGAGGGCCCTGCAGAGGGAATCCAGGGTTGTGATGCGCAGCGCCTTTGCCTTGCCGTTTTTGAGAATGGAGAGGTTCGCCGGCGTTATACCCATTTTTTCTGCCAGCTCGCCGGAAGACATTTTCCGGCGGGCCAGCATAACGTCGATATTAACGATAATCGCCACGGCTGCTATGCCTCCTTTTTACCCTTGGTGGCTGCAGCTTTTCCGGAAGCTTCGGCAGCGGGCTCCTCTCCTTCGTCGGCCACCTTTCCCTTAAGATACTCGGGAAGGCTCATGCCGGCCATCTTGAAGAGGTCTTCAAGCGGAGGGATGCTCCCGGCGAGTCCGCTCAGAAAATCGGCAGTTGCGGTTTTTCCGCCCTTACCGGAGCCTTTTCCTCCGTCCCAGACGGTTACCTTGTCGATCTTGATGCCCTTTATGGCCTCGACCTGGGTGCGCACGAGTTCGGGCAGACGGTCGGCGATCATCATGAGCACTGCCTGCTGGGGATTGCCGCCCGCTGCGGAAACGGTCTGGGCAAAGCCTTCTGCCTGCTTGACAAGTATTTCCTGGGCGCCTCGGGCCTGGGCCTCCATCTTCGCGAAGATGGCGTCGGCCTCACCCTTGGCTATGCGGCGCGCCTGTTCGGCTTCGGCCTCAGCCTCGATGATCTTCTTTTCCTTGTCGATTTCGGCTGCTACCACGATATTGGCCTGCTGGGTGGCCTTCTCGCGCTCGGCGCGGGCGATTTCGGCGTCGCGCTCGCTCTGGTAGGCTTCCTGCAGAGCCTTTGCGGCCTGCACCTTTTCGGCGGCAACTGCCAGACGGTCGGCTTCTGCGGTCTTCTGACGGCGCAGGGCGTCCGAGTTGGCAATCTCTATCTTTGCATTGTTCTCTCCCTTTACGGCATCGGCGTCCGCGGCGGCAACGTTCACGCGGGTGTCCTTGTCGGCCAGGGCCTTTCCGGTTTCACCGTAACGGTTCTGCTCGGCCACGCTCTTCTTCGCGTCGTTGATGGCCTTCGCGGCTGCTTCTTTTCCAAGTGCCTCGATGTAGCCGGACTCGTCGCGGATATCGGTTACGTTCACGTTGATGAGCTTGAGACCTATCTTGCGGAGTTCTGCCTCCACATTGGCGGAAACGCTTGCCAGGAACTTGTCCCGGTCGGAGTTGATTTCCTCGATGTCCATGGTGGCGATGACAAGACGCAGCTGTCCGAAGAGGATATCGGTGGCGATGCTCTGGATGCTCTCGGTAGAGAGGCCCAGGAGCCTTTCGGCGGCGTTGGTCATCACTTCGGGTTCGGTGCTGATACCCACGGTGAAGCGGCAGGGGACGTCCACGCGGATGTTCTGCTTGGAGAGGGCGTTTGTAAGGTTGCATTCTATGCTGAACGGTTTGAGGTCCAGGAATGCGAAGTTCTGGAAGACGGGCCAGATGAAGGCGGCGCCGCCATGAACGCACTTGGCGGATGCCTTGCGGCCGGTTTTACCGTAGATGACAAGAATCTTGTCGGAAGGACAACGCTGATACCTGCGGAGGATGGCCCCGAAGGTGACGATCAGCACGAAAACGATAATGATGATAAGATAGATTGGCATAATGCTTTAGATTATAGTGTTTTCGGTTCTGGTTACAAGAAGGGTGATGCTGTTTACCACGTCAACCACTTTGATGGGGGTGCCCGTCGTGATGGGGGAGTCGTCCTCGGTCTGGGCGTTGTACTCACGTACGGCCCCGCCGATGCTTATCTGCACCTTTCCTTCCCCGCTGCGGCTTTGCGGGATCGTAAGATAACATGTGCCTTCGCAGCCCACGGCCGAAGAGTAAACGTCGATGTTGCCGCTCTGCTGCATCTTCCCAAGAAGACGGAAAAGGTACATCACCAGAGCCACCAGCAGTACGCCCACCGCGACGGCGACTATCAGCCTGAGGCCTACCGAGGGGATGGCCTCTTCCAGGAGGATTACGCTCCATCCGAATCCCAGCAGGAAGTTGATGAGGTTGCGGAAGGTGTAAAGATTGCTGCCCCCGCCAAGGTCGGCATCCCCGGCGGCATCGGAGACGGAGGTGTCGAAATCGGCACCGTCGAGCCCGGTGGCATCGGCGTCTGCACCCAGGAAGGTGAGGACAGTCTGGATAATGAAGATAAGCGACGCTCCGAGGGTAATGCCCCAGAGGACTTTCATTGCGACGGAAAGGCCCGCCCACCAAGTAGCTATCATATCGCGAAGATTTAAGTTTCGTCGCAATATAATAATTATTTATCGAATTGCAATAAAAATTTAAAAAATTATTGCACTTGGATAATCTGCACTATCTCCTCGGTACTGCCGTCGGCATAGGTGCACACGGCCTTCACTTCGTGCCGGCCTGATGTGAGCGTCACGCTGCTTTCAGACTGTGCTTCGGAGTCGAAGTACCATACCGTTGATACAGGAGTCTCGCCGTTGCTTTCGGAAAAGCGCAGTGCGAAACTGTCTCCGGCCACGTATTTTCCGGGATTGGCGATAATCTTTATGCCGAGGGCGGGGAAAACCGAATTCACCGGTTCGAGCCTTACGCTGAGGCAGATGTTGTATTTTTCCAGTTCCTCCCAGTCGGAAAGCGCTTCGGGTTTGAACAGATATACCGGGGCGGCATATCCGCCTCCTTCGACGCCTTCATTGTCGCCTATGGCAAGCGGATAGTTGTATTCCACGTTCTTGAGCGCATAACCTACGAAAACGTCGGCTCCTTCCGGAATACGGATGTTCGCATCTGCGATATTCTGTGAAGACGTCCTGTTTATTACCGGGCGGTCAACCGTCCGGGATATCTGGCGGTCGAGTCCGAAATCCACGAACACCGAAGCTTCTTCCACTCCGCCTTCCGAGTAGAACAGGAAACTGATGTCGGTAATACGCATTCCCACGTATCCTGCCAGCTCTTCGGAAGAGAATCTCACGGCTGCCGACACGGACTGCGGATTCTGCTGGTAGCCGATGGCATAACCGCTCGAGCCTTCGTATTTCTGAAGGTCCTCCTTGGCAGTTTCCGTGACGTTCCTCATGGAAACGTTCTTCACCATGGTGCCGCTCAGCAGAGAGAACGATACCGAAACTGGATTATAATAGGGTTTTGAATAGTCTGCGGTAAGTGGATTCTCTGCAGAACCGGGTATTTCGATGGAATAATTGCCTTCGGAATCGGTCGTGCATGTGGCGAGGGCCGCTGCAAGCTGTGCCGCCTTCCTCGACCCGAGAACGCCCGGGACCAGTTTCGGGGCCGATGCCGGAGATGAATCCGAAATGCTTACAGTTACGCCTGCCATCGGCTCTCCGGAAGAGTCGGTAACCTTTCCCTTGAGGATTCTGGCCGAAGAGAATTCAAGATGCATTGTCGCCTTCTGCCCGTCGAAGGCGATGCCGCTGAGTTCGAAACCGGCATAACCTCCGCCATAATCTTTATTGGAAGGATCACTTGAGGAAGAGAATTCCGTCTTCCCGAAGTATCCCGGGAATGTATAGCCGGCATACTGCCTTTCCTTTGAGGCGGGGATTATCCTATAGCAGGGATGGGAGCCGAATTCGTTTATTCCCGAGCCGGTATTCCACCTGCTCAGCGCAGTGGTGCCGCCCACGTATGAATCGGACTGGTCAACATGATAGATGAGGGTTCCCTTGGGAGAGCCCTGGATGTAACTGTCCCAGCCGGTGGCGTCGCGCACTTCAAGAAGGAAGAACTCTCCCTCCACCGTGCTCGCAAGCCGGAAGGCTTCATTTTCGGTTATCGGTTTTATTTCCTTGTCCCCGGCCGTGGTCCATTCCTGCGGAAAATCCATCCATCCGAGCATGTATCTTTCCATTGCGCCCAGGTTCGGCGGCGAGCAGCCCCCGTTGTTGTAATTCCCGGCGCACATAAGGGAGAAAGCGTAAACGGTTTCCGCAGTGCCGTTTTTCTCGTAATCCGTGTCGTAGAAGTCCGGGAGCCCGAGCACATGCCCGAACTCATGGCAGAAGGTGCCTATTCCGCACATTGTTTCCCCGCCGCTTCCCTTGAGTTCGGAAGTGCATGCATAGCGTCCGAGCCTCACTCCGTCATAGGTGGCCGAATTCGCCCCATAGAATCCGAAGGCATGAGGCCAGATACAGTCGTCGCCGCCGCCTTCCGCCTCATTGTGACCTGCATAATAGAAGAAGATGTTGTCAACGTATCCGTCGCCGTCGGCATCGTAATCGGCAAAGTTCGCGAGTCCGTTGTTATGCACTATGCTGACCGCGTCCACAAATGCTGCGGTGGGGTTTTTGTCTTCATCATTTTCATTGCCGCCGTAATCGGCCACGGCTCCGCCCACCGTCACGGGGCCTACGACGTCAAAAATGGGATCGAACTGTCCCGACGACTGCTCATGGTAATACTTGTGCGCCGATCCCGTGCCGCCGAAATCGGAGTAGGAATCGTCATTCAGCAGACGGGTGAAACGTTCCTTGGGGCTGTCCAGGGTGAAGGTTCTGTCGGCAAACTGTACGAGTATCACCAGAAAATGGTTGTTCCCCTTTGTCATGGGACTGACATAGGGAGTGTATGCACTCCTCTTGCGGGAGTAGTTTCTGGAAGCCGACCTGACGGCAGGCAGAGGTGTAACCGTACCGTCCTGCGAAATGCGGACCTCCCGGCCCTGCGTATCCGTAGCCCAGTGGCAGTACTCGTCACCATGAATGATTACCTGTGTGTTTGCGCCTCCGGGGCCTTTAATCTGTATTCTGCCCGGGAAAGCCGGCACGGCGCCCGCATGGACGCACATGACCAGAATCGACAATGATGCAAAAAGGTATTTTTTCATGGCAACGTCAGTTTTTGATTATGTAACCGGTCTTGTCCGGGTCGATGAGCCAGACAAAGCCGTTTTCCGCCTTGAGCACCCATGCGTCTTTCTCGGTGCGGAAGGCGAGGTCGTCGGTCCAGTTCTGATAAATTACAAGCCTCGTGGAATCCGAGACGGCAGTGGAGGAAGACAGCCCTCCTATCTCTATGAATTTTCCTTCCATGGGGTCCACGATGCGGAAAATGTTTCCGCTGCTGCGCCTTGCGATGTTGGTCTGCGCAGAAAGGGGCTCGTAAGTAATGGACGCTCCGATTCCGTTGTAGTTGTATATCCCGTAAACGCTTTTTGCAAAACTGCCCGAAGGAAGGGAAGATTCCTGAATTACGGGAAGGAAGACGGCTCCGTCCTGGAAGGCAATCTTTATCTGTCCCGTCCTCGCTTTGTCGGTGAGGTTCATCTCGGCAGAACGGATTTCCACCTGGGTGCGCTTTCCGGCTTTGCCCGAGGTGGTTCCCAGTCTTATCCATGAATCATCGGACGACAGGGTCCAGTCTTCGGGGAAGTTGAAGGTCAGCGATTCGGGGAATACGTACTGAAGGCGGACTTCATCCACTGCAACTGCTTTTGAGAGCGGTTTCTGGACAATTTCCACTTCGGTCTTCTGGCTTCCAGCCTGGATGTGCAGCGTCTCCCTGCGCTCGGAAGGGCTGTCATTCATAGAAAGCATAAGAGAAAGGGTCGTCAGGTTGGAAGCGTTTCTCCCGGATGACGAAATCTCGATCCAGGAACCGTCATCGAGGGTATGGCTGAACTGCACGTCGCATGTGACCATTATCTGCAGTTCGTGGGCAAACCCAGTTTCGTTCATGGCAGACTTCGGGCTTACCCGGAACACTGAAGGCTCGGCAACCTTCTCTTTCTTCTGGCAGGCCGTGACTGCAAGGACTGCCGCAAGCACGAGTAACAGGAATCTTTTCATAAAGTAAAAAAGAGGGTGCATTCCCCGCCTAAAGGCAATACACCCTCTCGATAATCAAAGGTTGGTTCTAATTGAAGTCGAGTTCAGTCGTGATGCTTACGCCCCACCAGTAACCGCCTCCGAAGGTTGGAGTATATGTGAAGGTGAGGGTGTTGTTGAGCGTGTCAACTTCTCCTTCGCAGTCTTCGGCCATGCCTACATCACCCACTCCGGGATAACTGAAGGACGGGGCCATCTGCTGGTCGGGGATGATGAGGGTGTAGTCCTGGGTGTTTATCCACATGGTCAGACCTTCATCAGCAGTTCCGAACCATAACTCACCGTCCACTCTCAGACCTACGAGATCGGAAGCGGTGACGCCCACAGGCGTGTCCGCAGCGGCAGGCAGGTTGGCTTCGTCGCTCATGTCAAGCTGGGTTACCTTACAGGTTCCGCTGTATCCCTGATCATCCGACCATGGGATGGCGGCTCCCTGGAACTTTGCCTGCTGGAACGGTGCGAACGCCGTATAGGCGATGCGGTATGTGTAGTTGCCGCCGTCCGACTGGGTCCATCCGGTGAATGCGGTGTTGTTGAAGCCGGTTAGCGCAGACCATCCGTCAACCTGGGTGCCGCTGTTGAGCGTCACGCAGGGAGTGAACTCGATCCTGTCTCCTACCGCGATTGTTGAAATGCCAAGCTTGGAGCAAACATCGGCCATGTCGATGGTGAGGGTGGCCGGGAAATCTGTTATGCCGGTAACGACATGCGCGGAGGTTTTGTTCTTGGCCCCGTCGGTGTAGATGGCCATGAGCTGGGCTTCCTTCAGCATGGAATAGTCTCCCTGCTGGTCGGCTATGGTGAGCAGCACCTTATAATCGCCCGACATGTCGGTGGCAAGAGTGGTGCTGGAGCCCGAAACCTTGCGGATATTGATCACGACGCTGTGTTCCGTTCCCTCGAGGTCGTATGGAAGCTGCTGTTTTCCGCAGGCGCTGAGGGCTGCGACAGCAAATGCAAGTGCAATGATTCTGTTTGTTTTCATGATAATCATCCTCCTTAGATTAGTTGGCGTCCCAGAAAACGTTGCTTGCGCTCACGGTACGGCCCACGTTGGTAACATTTGCATTGAGTGTAGCCTCGCTCTCGGGATAATAGAGAATGCGCGGGAATGCAAGCAGGTTTACCAGGTCGAAAGAAGTGAGTCCGGGCGTAGCGGCCTTGGTCTGGGCATAGGGAGTCCAGCCCTTGTTGTCGGAGTCGCCGGTGAAGAGAACGGGATAGCCAGTGCGGCGGATGTCGCTGTAGGCTTCCACCGGATTGTAGAAATTGGCAATCCACTTCTCAGTCATGACTATTTCAAGCTTGCCGGCTGCGCTTGCAGCATCATACTTGGCAAGCACCGCGTTTATGTAGTTGGTAGCATCGGTGGCGGCGATTGCCGGGCAAGAGGAGCTGGAGGCCTTGGATACAGCCACTACATGGGTGAAGGAAGCTTTTATGCCTTCTTCGAGCAGGGCCTTGGCATCGCCCGTGATTTCGCCAGCCAGGACAAGTTCGGCCTTGATGAAGGGAACCGAATAAGCCTGGAGCATCTTGTCGGGGCAGACACCGTTTCCGCTGGTGGCCTTGATCTTCTGGGCGGAGCCGTCATCGTAGAGGCCGCCGATCGGGTAGATGCCGAGGGTTGTCATCACGCTCTCCTGGGTCATCGAAGTGTAACCAGAATTGGAACCGAACATGATGGAGATGAATGCACCGTCCCTGTAGTCGGTCTCGTTCGAAGCGTCGGAAGTAGCCGTTGACTGGTTGTAGAAGTAGTAGGGGACACGCGGGTCTTTTATGCCCTTGAGAGGATTGTTGGTCCAGTTGTATGTCTTTCCTGTCATGCACTCATAGAACCACGGGCTGATCCATACGCTCTTCTGTCCTCCCTGATACTCATCCACATAGCCGGAATTCCTCTCGTCCATCGGCGTCGTGGCAGACGAGTGCGGGAACTGCAGGTCTTCTCCGTCGCCGATGAAGTTGTCTTCAGCGATGAGAGCGCTGAGTTTCGACTGCCAGCCGGTAATCTTGTCCTTTGCAAGCCGGCTCTGGGCGAGGAGTTTGAGTTCCAAGGTGTTGGCAACCTTTATCCACTTGCTGGCGTCGCCGCCGTAGAAGAGGTCGTCTGAGGCAGGCTTGACTGTATTTGCAGCAGTTGCGTCACCAAGATCGGCGGCTGCCTTTTCGACACTGGCGATGAGATCGTTGTAGATGTCCTCGCTGGGGTCGCACTTCGGAGTCTCGATGCCTGCGACATTGGCCTCGCTGTAGGGAATGTCTCCCCAGAGGTCCACCATGTTCATATAGACATGGGCCCTGAGTATGCGGCCTATGGCGGAATATATCACATTGCCGTCTGCATCGCCTTCGGAGATGAGGGCGTCGCAGTTCTTGATGGCATAACGGTATGCCTGGCTCCAGGTATTGCCCAGAGTGGAATAACCTGCGACGAGGGAGTAGTTGTCAACCTCGCGGCTTACCGTGTGATGTACATATGAGGAGAAGTTGGCATTGAGGTAATTGCCTTCGGCGAAGGTCAGACCTACTTCGTATTCCGTGCATGTAAGCAGCTGCGGGATATCCAGCGTCGTAACTGCATACGGGTCCTGGTTTATGTCCAGGTTGCAACCGCCAAGCGAAAGGGCCGCAATGGCAGCACCTATTACAGAATAAATTTTCCTTTTCATTTTTCTGACGGCATTAGAATGTTAACTTGATGTTGAATGCCCAGCGGCGTACTGAAGGAGCCGCCGTGTAGTCGATACCCTGGACGTTGGTCTCACCGAAAGTGTTCGAAGTGGGATCGTAGCCCGAGTATTTGGGAACGTTGGGAGCATAGAACCAGAGGTTGCGGCCCACAATGCCGACTTCGGCTCCGGCGAGTTTGACCTTCGACACGAGCTTCTTGGGAAGCTGGTAGGAGAAGGTGAGTTCGCGAAGGCGGAGAACAGTTGCATCGTAAGTTGCGACCTCGTCGCAGGAATTGATTGCATAGGTTGAATATGTTCCGTCCGAGAACCAGAGGTCGGACTCTCCGATCTGGGTGGTGTTGGGAATATAGTTGCCTTCTGCGTCCGTGTAGGGAACGAGAGTGTCGGGATTGGCATAGACGCCCGGGATGATGCGGCCGCCGAGACGGTCTTCGGTATCCTTGGTCACGCCGCGTCCGAGAAGGTCGGTAAGGTAGGAACTGTAAACGCAGCCTCCCTTCTGGAAGTCGAACATCACGCCGAGCGAGAATCCCTTGTAGCGGAGCGTATTGGTAACGGAAAGCTTGTAGTCGGGGTTCGGGTCGCCGATGATGCCGAGTTCGGGAGCATTGATGTACATACCGGTTGCCGGGCTCACAAGAGGAGTTCCGTCGTCCAGGCGGGCGAGTTTGTCTCCTTCGAGCACGCCGTAGGGCTGACCCTTGATAAGCACTGCGTGAGGATTGGCGAAGTCGCCTCCGAGGATTATTTTTTCTACGCCGTCTGCGAGTTCAAGCACTTTTGACTTGTTCTTTGTAAATACGGTGTAGATGCCCCAGCTGAAGTTGTTGGTGACCACGGGATAGAGATCGACTCCGAGTTCGACGCCCTTGTTCTGCAGCGAGCCGAAGTTCGTGACATAACTGCTGTAGCCGGTGGAGGCCGGAGAGGTCTTGGCTCCTATCTGGTTGTCGGAAATACGGTTGTAGTAGGTGGCGTCGATGCCTATGCGGCTGCCCCAGAACTTGAGCTCGGCTCCGACCTCGGTCTCGGTGGTGAACTCGGGCTTGAGTTCGGAATCGTAGAGGACGGTGGGGAGTTCCATCATGCCCTGGCCCATGTAGGGAGAAGCGGTGACGTATGTGCCGTTGTTGTAGTATGCACCGGCATCGTTACCGACCTTTGCCCAGCTTGCGCGGATTTTACCGAAGTTGAAGAAGGAATCCTGTATTCCGAGAGCCTCGGTGAACACGAAGGAGCCGGATACTGCCGGATAGAAGAAACTGTTGTTCTTCACGGGCAGGGTTGAGGATACGTCGTTACGGCCGGAGAAGTTGATGAACGCATAGTTGTTGTAACTGAGTGTTACGTCTGCGAATACACCCCATTTACGGGTGCGGGAATAGCCTTCGCCGGCAGTCTGGGACTTGGTATTGTCGATGGCAAAAATGTTCGGGTTCACAATTTCGGGACCTGCAGCCGAGAAAGACGTAGCGGTCTGCTGGTTGTAGTTGTGACCGAGTGTCGCCTTTACGTTGAAAGCTTCGCCGAAATCCTTGTCCGCACTGAGCAGCAGAGTGGATTCAAGGGCGCTGTCGTTGAAGTTGCTCTTGCTGATGTAACCCTTTCCTGCATAGCCGCGTGAACCGAGGTTGACGATGGTTTTGCGGTCGCTGGAATAGTCGTTATATCCCAGAGTATAATCGAGCGACAGCCATGAAGTGAAGCTGTAGGAGGCGTTGAAGTTGGCCACCATACGCTTCTGGCTGGTGTTGATTTTGTCGTTTTCCCATGCCCAGTAAGGGTTGTTCGCCTGCGAGGAGAGCTGGAAAAGAAGGTTGCTTCCGTCCAGGTTCTGGTAGGGGAAGTTCTGGATGTCCCAGCTGCGGGGCATGATGAATGCACGGGCAAGGGAAGACATGCCTCCAAGTTCGGATGTCGACTGGTTGTTGCCGTAAATCGGGCTCTGCTGAGTGGTAACTGTGTAGGCAAGGTTGCCTCCGATACGGAGTTTTGCCGTAACCTGCTGGTTTCCACCGAGGGAGAAGGCATAGCGGTCGAAGTCGGAACCGGGGATGTAGCTGTCCTGATTGGTGTAGGATGCGGTTACGTTGAAATTACCCTTGTCGTTGACGTTCTGCACGTTGACAGAGGTGTCCCATACGCTTCCGGTGTCGAACAGGTCCTTTACGTTGTTGGGATATGCCTTGTAGGGGATGTTGCCTCCCAGGTCGGGATAGAGTTCAAGGGCGAGACCCGGATACTGGCTTGCAATGGCGTCGTACATCGGAATGGTGGTCACATCCTTGAAGGACGCTCCCCATGAACCGTTGGCACCGCCGACCTTGAAGTCGGAGCCCTGACCGTATGAATTCTGGTACGTCGGAAGAGAAGCCACCTGCTCTGTTGCATAAGAGGTGTTCAGGGTTACGGAATAACCTTTCTTTCCATTGGCGTTCTTGGAGCCGGACTTGGTGGTGATAAGGATTACGCCGTTTGCTGCGCGGGAGCCATACAGTACGGCTGCGGCTGCACCCTTGAGGACGCTCATCGACTCGATGTCGTTGGGGTCGAGGGTGGAGATACCCGAACCGTAAGCACCGCCGATTCCGCTTGCACGTCCCGAGATGCCGTTGCCGTCGTTGCTGTAGGGCACTCCGTCCACCACATAGAGGGGCTGGTTGTCTCCGCTGAACGATGAGTTTCCTCGGATTGTCACGCGGGTTGCACCGCCGGCGTCACCGGACGGGGATGAAACCTGAACGCCGGCAATCTTTCCGTCCAGGGAACGGAGCATGTCGGGCTCTGCGCGGTGTACGGCCTCGGAAGCATCGACCTTGGTCACTGCATAACCGAGGGAGCGTTCAGAGCGCTGAATACCCACAGCCGTAACCACAATTTCATCGAGGAAATTGTCGGTGTCGAGAATGACGTTCAGAGTCGGGGCCATGGCAAGCCTCGCTTCTGCAAAACCAAGGCAAGAAACGATGACGCTCTTGTCCTTGGCCGAAGCGGGAATGTCCCTGAGGACGAATTCACCTTCGGCATTCGTCGTGGCTGCAATGGAAGTCCCTTCCACATAGACGGTGGCTCCGTAAACTGGAGAGCCGTCCTCCGCGGATGTCACTTTACCGGTCACCTGGCGCATCTGGGCAAACCCCAGCGCCGGGATGAGCAGAGAAATGGCAAACGCGAGCAAAAGCTTAAATATTCTCATAAGCCATTTTAGATTAATTAAACAATAAACCGATATTCAAAAACATATCTTAATCACTACTAACTTGTAAGCTTGTTTTC
>CADBSV010000001.1 GCA_902797435.1 uncultured Bacteroidia bacterium | reverse complement strand
CCGCTTTAGGCGGTTACGCGCTTTCCAGACGCGCCTCTTCAGCCACTCGAGCATCTTTCCTTTTGGGGCTGCAAATATAAGAATAAAATCTGATTTGCAAACCCCGTCTGACGATTATTTCTCGTAAAGCTTCTCCTTTGCGCGGGTAAGTTTTTCTTTCATTGCGTCAACGCTGTCGGTGACTGCCTGCTCGAAAGTCTGGGACTGGCGCTCAATGACAAGCTCCTGCCCAGGGATGTGCACCATGATCTTGGCCTCCTTGTTTTCGGGATTGACGCCAAGCGACAGGGTTACTTCTGCAACTTGTTCAGCTCCGGCAGGGAAAAACCTTTCCAGGCGGCTGACTTTCTTGTCCACATAGTCGACCAGCTTCTGGTCGGCGTCGAACTTGAGGCTTTTGAGTTTGATATCCATAATTAATCCTCCGGTTTGTTTGCCCTCGGATGGGCTTTTTTGTATTCTTTTCGCAGCTTTTCGATGCTGTTGTGCGTGTACACCTGCGTTGCGGCGAGCGAGGAGTGGCCGAGGAGTTCCTTTATGGAATTGAGGTCGGTTCCGTCCTCCAGCAGTTCGGTGGCAAGCGTGTGGCGGAGAATGTGCGGGGATTTCTGCCCCGTGACTTCACCGTCCAGCTCTTTCTTTACGGCCCTGTCGCAATACACCGGATAGAGGCGCTTTCCCGACAGGGTGCGTAGAAGGGGAGTGGAAGGTGTAAAACCGCCCAGCATCCATTCTGCTGCACTCAAATATAATGAAATTTCTTCACAAATGGAAGCGGTCAGCGGAATTTCGCGCATTTTGTCGCCTTTCCCCCTTACCGACAGAGTCCTGCGCGAAAAATCCAGCGAGCTCCGGTTGAGCGACACCAGTTCGCTCCTGCGGATCCCGGTGCTGTATAGGAGCGATACGATAAGACGTCTGAGGCGTCTTTCATACAGCTGCCCCGCAGTCTTGTCATTCTTTGGAAGGCTCTTCAGGAATTCGAGCTGCTCTGCGTCCGCATCGTGCGAGGTGGATGCGAAATAGGAAGCCATGTCGGTTTCGCGGTAAAAGACGGGCAGACGCTTCTCCTGCTTGGGTTTTGGAATCAGTTTGACGGGGTTGGCCAGGAGCTCTCCCTGCCTTACCGCCCAGCGGCAGTATCCGCTGAGCACCGAAAGGTGCATGTTCACGGAGCGGGCGCCTAGCCCCTTGTCGTCCAGCAGGTAAACCTCATAATTCCGGATGCCGTCGGGCGTCAGAGGCTGCCCGTACTCATCGAAGCGCTCCAGGACATCCCTGTAGATGGCCTGGGTGCGGGGGGAGTAACGGCGTACTCCTCCGAGATACCGGATGTATGATTCTATCTGCATTTTTCGGTAAGTCCCAGTTCCGCCGCCTTTTTCCGCATGAGCGCGTCAGCCTCGCCGAAGTTGTTTCCTATCACCCCGTCGAGTATGGCTTCCTTGACATACTCTTTCAGTATGCCTATGGTATTGCAAGGCTCAATTCCATAGAGATCCATGATGTAGTCGCCGGTGATGGGATTCTTGAAGTTGCGTATGGCGTCCTTGGCCTCCACTTCCACCAGCTTCTGTCTTACGAGCTCGAAATTGGCGTGGATGCGGCGCACTTTTTCGGGGTTCTTCGAAGTAATGTCTGCATGGCAGAGGGTCATCAGGTCGTCGATGTCGTCGCCGGCGTCAAAGAGGAGCCTGCGCACAGCGGAATCGGTAACTTCTTCATCCACAAGGGCAATGGGCCTCATGTGCAGCCAGACCAGTTTCTTGACGTATTTCATTTCGTCAAGCGGAAGCTTCAGGGAGGCAAAGATGCCCGGTACCATGCGCGAACCGGCGAGGTCGTGGCCGTGGAAGGTCCAGCCTGTGTCCGGAACATACTTTTTTACGGGTGTCTTGCCGATGTCGTGAAGGAGGGCGGCCCATCGCAGCCAGAGTTTCGGCTCGGGCCCGTCGCTTGCGGCCACGTTGTCGAGTACCGCCAGGGTGTGCGCGAAATTGTCCTTGTGCCCGCGTCCGTCCACCGTTTCCACACCCTTGAGGGCGCATAGCTGCGGAAGGATCCGTTCCAGCAGACCCGCCTGGTCCATAAGGCGGAAGGCCATCGAGGGACGGGGACATACCAGCATCTTGTTTATCTCTTCAGCAATGCGTTCCTTGGAGAGGATGGACAGCCTGGGGGCCATGCGGCGCATGCTTTCCATGCTCTCCGGCACTATCGTGAAAGTGACTTCCTCTGTGGAAAGCTTAGTGGCGAAGCGTACCGCACGCAGCATCCTCAGGGGGTCGTCGGAATAGGTTGTGTCGGGATCGAGGGGAGTCCGGATTATGCCTTCGGAAAGGTCCCTGATGCCTCCGAAAGGATCTACCAGCTCGCCGAAACTGTCTTTGTTGAGCGAGAAGGCCATGGCGTTGATCGTGAAATCGCGCCTCAGCTGGTCGTCGCGCAGGGTGCCGTCTTCGACTATTGGCTTGCGGGACTCCCTGCGGTAAGACTCTTTGCGGGCGCCGACGAATTCGATCTCGCTGCCCTTGTAACGGAGCATGGCCGTGCCGAAATTCTTGAAATACGATACTTTGCTGCGGGTCCTTTCGCCGACGGCGCTTGCGAAGTCGATGCCGCTGCCCTCCACCACGATGTCGATGTCGTCGCAGGGGCGGCCCAGGAAGCAGTCGCGGACGTATCCGCCTATTGCGAAGGCGCGCACTCCGCGCTCCGCTGCCACATCCGAAACGATGCGGAAAATCTCCCTGTTTACATATTCCGATGTAATCGTGCTCATAGCATTTCTTCGTATGCGGGAAGGCTCCCTACCGCCTTGAAACCGTCTTCCGTCCTTTTATAGATATAAGTGCTCTCCCCGTTGGTGAGGAAAATGAAGCGGACCGGCGAGGATGCATGGTATAGAAGGGCCTGGGATGCGACTGTAGCGTTTATTTTCACCTCGGGTCGCTTGCATTCTACAATTGCGGCAGGACTGCCGCTCCGGTCGTAAACGACTATGTCGGCCCGGAGCCTCTTCTGGCCGAACCGGAGCTGTACCTCGCTGCCCATGAGCCCCATGGGATAGCCTGCGCCTGCCAGCGTTGCGATGAACCACTGGCGCACCTTCTCTTCGGGCGTGTCGGCCACTTCTTTATTGCGCAGCGGGTCCCACATTACGAATTGAGTATTTTGGCGGTGAGTTCCACCAGGAGGTCTTCTGCTGAGGCTGCCGATCCGTCTCCGCCCTTGCCGAGGTAGTCGTATTCGCAGAGCATGGAAATTATTGCCATGGTGGTCTTAAGGGGATAGTTCCGCACTGCCAGGTCGTATTCCCTTACGAAGTAGGGGTTTACTCCAAGCACCGAGGCGGCGTCTTCCCTCGAGGCACGGGAGTTCTTCATGAGAAAGGCTTCATACCGGAGTATGCGGTAGAAGTGCGTGTACAGCGCGCTTATCGCAGGAGGCATTGCAAACCTGGCTCCGGATGCGAGGTGGCGCGCAATCTTGAGCGCCTTGGGGGCGTTGCGTGCCGAAAGTTCGCGTGTGAGTTCGAATATGGAAAACTCCCTGGAAATGCCCACGTTCTTCTCGATGTCCTGCACGCTTACCAGATTTGCGCTTTCCGGGAGATTCTTCAGGAGCTTGTCGGTTTCAGCTACTATGACGGACAGGTCTGTTCCGGCAGATTCTCCCAGAAGGGCGGCGGCCTGAGGGTCTATGGCAAGCCCCCGCGAACGGAAGTAGGAGGATATCCATCCGGAGATTTCGTAATCCTTTATTGCGGGAGATTCGAGCACGATGCCGGTTTTGCTCACGCTCTTGTAGAGTCCGAGGCGCTTGTCCAGCTTGGCGCGGTGGAACAGGAGCACGAGTACCGTGCTGTCGAGGGGGGCCGAGGTATATACCACAAGTCCTTCGATACCCTTGAGTCCCTGGGCCTCCTTCACTATTACAAGCTGACGCTCGGACATCATTGGAAAACGCCTGGCTGCCGTTACCACCTGTTCCACTGTAACGTCGGGGCCGTAGCAGACGGTTTCGTTGAAATCGCGCTCAAAGTCTTCGAGGCAGTTGTCCTGTATGGCTTTGCAGACCAGTTCGGGGTAGTAGGGCTCGTCGCCCATGAGCACGTAAACCGGCCTGAAGACGCCGTTGCGGACTTCTTCTATGATGCTCCTGCTCAGAGTCGCGGCATCTGTTCCTCCTTTTGCCATACCATACAAAAATAAGAAATAATTTGCGTAAATTAGCGCTCTGAACAAAATAGCTTACAATATGGCTTTGATTGAATGCAAGGAGGTTTGCAAGTCTTTCGGCCCCAAAGTGGCTCTCGACCATGTGAATCTCGACTTCCAGGAAGGAAGGATAACCGGTCTTCTGGGGCCGAACGGCGCCGGAAAGACCACTCTCATCAGGATTATCAACCGGATTACCATTCCCAGCGGGGGAGAGATTCTCTTCCGCGGCAAGCCCATCACCCAGGCCGACGTCGCACGTATCGGCTACATGCCTGAGGAGCGCGGACTTTACCGTAAGATGAAGGTTGGTGAACAGGCCCTCTATCTTGCTCAGCTCAAGGGCATGTCCCGTTCCGACGCCACCAAGGCCCTCAAGGAGTGGTTCGTGCGTTTCGGCATCCAGGACTGGTGGGGCAAGAAGGTGGAAGAACTCTCCAAGGGAATGGCCCAGAAGCTTCAGTTCATCACCACCGTCGTGCACCGTCCGGCGCTTATGATACTCGATGAACCTTTCAGCGGTTTTGACCCTGTCAATGCCGACCTGGTCCGCAGGGAGATAATACGACTGCGCGACGAAGGGGCCACGATAATCCTTTCCACGCATGATATGGGCAGCGTGGAGGAACTCTGCAACGACATCGCCCTCATCAACAAAAGCCGCCTTGTCATAAGCGGCGACGTGCAGGACATCCGCCGCAGGTACGGCAATGACAATATCGAGATAGAATTCACAGACGAAGAAGGCCGCCACTCCGAGGTCCTGCCCAGGGAGACTGCGGGAAACAGCACCCTCAAGGCTTTCCTCGACAAAGGCGTCACCGTAAACAGCTACCGTGAACTGATGCCCCGCATGAACGACATCTTCATCAGTCTCGTAACCAATCCGGGAGAGGAGGCCCGTGAGCAGAAATGAATTTCAGGACTATTGGCCTTGTTATCGGCCGTGAATACAATACCAGGGTACGCAAGAAATCGTTCCTTGTGCTCACCTTTGTCGTGCCCGTTCTCTTTGCCGCCTTATGTTTCCTTCCGAGCATCATCATGCTCAATACTAAGGAAAAGACAAAGGAGGTTGCGGTTATAGACCGCAGCGGCATAGTGCTTCCTTTCCTGCAGAACGGCGAGGCGGCCAACTGGTACGACTACTCTTCGCAGGATCCCGAAGAAATGAAAGGCCGCCTGGAAGAGTTGGGCAAAGACATCCTTGTGGTCGTAAGTCCCATCGATTCGGCAAAGTCCGTTTCGGTATCCACCTTCAGCCGCAAGCCGGCCGGAGTGGATTTCGCGGAGAACCTATCCGGACGGGTGTCCGACGCAGTTGAGGATTACAGGATAAAGTCCTACGACATATCCGGCCTTGAGGAAATCCTCTCCAGCGTCAGGGCCAATGTCCACGTCCAGGAATTCACGCTCGGCGAAGACGGAAGGGAGACAATCTCTGAATCGGGCATATACATGATTGTTTCCATGGTGCTCGGCATGCTCATCTATATGTTCGTCGCGCTCTTCAGCGGAATGGTGATGAGTTCCGTGATAGAGGAAAAGAGTTCGAGGGTTGTGGAAGTGCTGGTCTCATCGGTAAAGAGCATAGACCTGATGTTCGGAAAGATTATCGGGGTAGCCCTTGTGGCCCTCACGCAGTTTGCGCTGTGGATAGTGCTTACGCTTGCGATTGTGGGAATCGGCGGTGCCGCCTTCGGCCCGCGGATGCTGCAGAAGGCCCAGGGCTCAATGGATGCCTCGCAGGTGGCTGAAATGGCTGCGGCAGGTACCGGTTTTCATATGGAAGATGCCATTGCCACAATGCAGGACGGCGGCCTCAAGACCGTGCTCACCACTCTTGGGAATATCCCCTGGGCGCAGCTGATACTTGCCTTCGTGGTGTATTTCCTCCTCGGGTATCTTCTTTACGCATCGCTCTTTGCGGCGGTCGGGTCTGCCGTGGAGAACGAGGCCGACAGCAACCAGCTTCAGCTGCCGGTGACAATTCCGCTGCTCATAGGCTTCTTCATCGCCCTCATGGCGATGCGCAACCCCTACAGTCAGGTTGTCTGGTGGGGGAGTATGATTCCCTTCACCTCTCCCATAGTCATGCTTGCCCGCATTCCTTACGGAGTTCCGATCTGGGAGCTGCTCGTGTCCATTGCAGTGCTTGTCGCCACCTTCGCCTTGTGCGCATGGGCTTCCGCAAAGATATACCGGGCCGGAATTCTTGTCTTCGGCAAGAAATCCACGTGGGCGGACCTCTGGAAATGGTTAAAACAGAAATAATCACATGAAAAACATCAGATTCCTGCTTTCGCTGCTGCTTGTGGCGGCATCCTGTTCCACCAGGCCCTCGGCATGGTATTGGGAACGTTTCGAGATGGACGGCCACCGCACGGGTGTCACGGTTCCTTCGGCTGACAATGTGCCCCAGGCCATAGGCACCGTCGAAAACGGTGTATATACCTCTCCTAACGGAACCGTTTTCAGTGAAGGCAGCGTGCCGGAGGTGGCGTCGCTGCTGATCGGCGTCCAGCCCGAAATGGCATCTCTGAAGGAAGTTGTGGCCGTATGCCCGGAGGGTCTTGTAAAATATGCTCCGGAAAGCCCGCTGAGCAACTTTATAGTAGATAATCTTCGCGCTGATGTGGCCCGCATTACCGGTCGCAGGACCGATCTTGCCATTACGAATTTCGGAGGAATACGCTGCAATTTTCCCAAGGGCGACGTGCTTCTCGACGACGTCGTGAGCATGCTTCCCTTCGCCAACTATGCCACATGGCTGTCCGTTCCCGGAAGTGAACTGCGAAAGGTATTCACGTTCATGGCGGAGAACGGCCCTCAGTGCGTTTCGGGAGCCGAACTCGTGTTCAGGGACGGGAAACTGATATCTGCGAAAATAGGTGGAAGGCCGCTGGATGACAAGCGTCTTTACGGTCTTGCCACCATCGATTTCCTGGTGGACGGTGGAGACGGCTATAAACTTGCGCGCGGTGCCAGGGAAATGATAATTACCGACCAGAAGATAGGCGACCTTATCCTCCAGGACGTCCGTGCCCTCACCGCTTCCGGAGCTGAGCTGGTTTATTCCACGGACGGACGCGTAGTGTTTGAGAAGACCTCCGGCAATAAGGCTAATGAGCAGGAGTCACCGAAGGGAAGCGCTGCTCCCGCGCCCTCCGGAAAACCGAAGCTTGTTATCATGCACTGCAACGATACCCATTCGCACTTCGATCCTTTCCCCACCGCAAAGGGTTACAGGGGAGGCATCATTGAAAGGGCGGCTTTTGCCGACAGCATCCGAAGTGTGTATCCGTCCCGCAAAGTGCTGTTTGTGCATGCCGGCGACTTCAACCAGGGAACATCCTACTACAGCCATCTGCACGGCTCCCTCGAGCCGTCCATCATAAATGCCATGCGCTATGACTGCATAACGCTCGGAAATCATGAACTTGACAACGGCATCGAAGACCTTGCCGCCCGCCTTTCAAGGGTGGAGTGCCCCGTGGTATGCGCCAACTGTGAGTTTCCCGATACCCTGCAGCAGTTCGTAAAACCTTATGCGATTCTGCGCAGGGGAGGCATGAAAATAGGCGTCATAGGCATGGAGTCGAACATAGCCACCATGGTTGCGGCACCTATCGCACAGCGCATCCAGCAACATGACGACGTGCAGACCGTGCTCAAGTGGGCTCCCTACCTCAAGGAAACCGAGCGCTGCGACATGGTCATTCTTCTGAGCCACATGGGCTATGACGTGGACCAGGCCGTGATTTCTCAGGTGCGCGGCGTGGATATCGTCATAGGCGGCCATACCCACACCTTCGTGAAAGACTTCGTGTATGCAACCGACCTCGACGGCCGCAGGGTACCTATAATTACCGACGGCTGCTGGGGAGAGGAAATGGGCCTTGTGAAGGTCTATTAGAGAATGTTCATGGACTGCTCGCGAATTTTCTCGAGCTCGTCCTTCATCATCACCACCGACTTCTGGATGGCCGAATTGTTGGCCTTGGAGCCGGTGGTGTTTATTTCACGCCCCATCTCCTGGATGATGAAACCGAGTTTCTTTCCGGGGCAGGGGTCGGTATCTATGGTTTCCATGAAGTATTTGCAGTGCTGGCGCAGGCGGACCTTTTCTTCGTTGATGTCCAGTTTCTGCAGGTAGAATACCATTTCCTGTTCGAATCGCTCGGGATTGAGTTTGACGTGCGCGTCTTCGGCTGCCTTCTGGATGCTCTCCCTGGCGGCATCGAGGCGTTCCGCTTCGTGCGCTTCCACTTCGTTTTCGAGGTTCAGGATGTTCTGCACGCGGGAAGTGACGTCGGCATACAGGGCTACGCCCTCCTTTTCTCGGTAGGCGTTGACCTGCCTGAGCGCTTCTTCCAGAGCGGTTTTTACAAGTGGCCACGAAGCATCGTCGATGATGTCTCCCTTCTTGCTATCCACGACGTCGGGGAACCGCAGTACCGCGGAGAGGATGCTGTCGTAGTCGGGTGTGCCGGGAAGCTCTTTTCGGATATCGAGAATCTGGCGGCAGTATTCTTCTGCGAGGGCCCTGTTTACCGTTTTTGCGCTCTCGGCGGCGGAGGCTTCGAAACCTATGAAGACATCGATGGTGCCCCTTACGAGGGAATCTGCGATGGCCTGCCTGGCCTGAAGCTCCTTGTCTTTGGGAAGAAGCGTGCTTTTTATGGTAATGTCGGCGTTTTTGCCGTTAAGGGTGCGTATCTCAACAGTGAGTTTGCCGGAGGGGAGAACGGCCTCGCCCTTTCCGTAGCCAGTCATCGATTTTATCATATCGGCCACGAAGTTACTAATTTTACCGAAAAATTCCTTAAATTTGTGAATTCAAACAGCGTCATATGGAAGAAGAAAAGAAGTCCCTCAATTTTCTGGAAGAGATAATAGAAGAAGACCTTCGTACCGGCAAGGTGCCCTCGATTCTCACCCGTTTCCCGCCGGAGCCTAACGGATATCTGCATCTGGGGCATGCCAAGAGCCTCTGCATCAACTTCGGGCTTGCCCAGAAATACGGCGGCAAGACCAACCTCCGCTACGACGACACCAACCCCACGAAGGAGGACACAGAGTATGTTGACGCTATAAAGGAAGACATAAACTGGCTCGGTTTCCACTGGGACAAGGAGCTTTATGCCTCCGATTATTTCGACCAGCTCTATGAGTGGGCCGAAAAGATGATCCTCGAAGGCCTCGCATACGTTGACGACCAGTCTCAGGAAGAGATTTCGGCTGGCCGCGGCACCGTAGAGACTCCCGGAAAGGAGAGTCCGTGGCGTAACCGTACCCCGGAGGAGAACCTCCGCCTGTTCCGCGAAATGCGCGACGGCAAATATGCCGACGGGGAGAAGGTGCTCCGTGCAAAGATAGACATGGCTTCTCCCAACATGATGTTCCGCGATCCCATCATGTACCGCATTAAGCATGCGAGCCATCACCGCACGGGGGACAAGTGGTGCATCTACCCCATGTACGACTACACGCATGGCCAGTGCGACTCCATCGAGCACATAACCCACAGCATCTGCACCCTCGAGTTCGACGTTCACCGTCCTCTTTACGACTGGTTCATAAAGACCCTGGGCATTTATCCCAGCCACCAGTATGAGTTTGCCCGTCTGAACCTTACCTATACGCTTATGAGCAAGCGCAAGCTTCTGGAGCTTGTGCAGAAAGGGATAGTGAGCGGATGGGACGACCCCCGCATGCCCACGCTCTGCGGAGTGCGCCGCCGCGGCTATACCCCCGAGGCCCTGAAGATGTTCTGCGACAAGATAGGCGTTTCCAAGCGCGACCAGCTGATGGATATCCAGCTGCTCGAATGGTGCGTCCGTCAGGACCTCAATGCCCGATCCAACCGCTATATGGTTGTGCAGGATCCCGTCAAACTCACCATCACCAACTGGCCGGAGGGCAAGGTGGAGTGGTTCGACTGCCCGCTCAATCCCGCCGAGCCGGAAGGAGCCTCCCGCAAGGTGCCTTTCACAGGCAGCCTCCTTATCGAAAAGGCCGATTTCATGGAGGATGCACCCAAGAAATTCTTCCGTCTCAAACCAGACGGCGAGGTGCGCCTTAAATACACTTATATCATCAAGTGCGAGGATGTTGTCAAGGACGAATCCGGCAATGTGACCGAACTTCTTTGCACCTATGACCCTTCGACCCGTCCGGGCGGCGGGGAGTGGCGCAGCGTAAAGGGCACCATACACTGGGTGTCTGAAGAGTTTGCAAGGAAGATTGTCATCCGGGACTATGACCGTCTCTTCACGCTCGCCGACATGAGCCAGGTGCCCGAGGACAGGGATTACAAGGATTTCCTGAACCCAGATTCCCTGAAGATTGTCTCCGGATATGCAGAGCCCGCCCTTCTTGAAGACGCCTCCGGCATTGCAGTGCAGTTCGAGCGCACCGGATACTACATCAAGGATTCCGACAGCACTCCCGAAGAGCCGGTCTTCAACAAGACAGTATCGCTTAAGGATTCCTACAAGCCGGAATAGAGGCTCCTTATTTACCGGTTAGTTTCATTTTTAAGCATTTTTGCGACCAACCCCCATTCAAAATCCCGGGTTGGTCGCATTTTCGCCTAAAAACGCTACCAACCCTTTCCCGCAAGGCAACCCGGCCTGTTTGCGTTCAGATTATACCTGCCAACTCGAGATCGGCCCTGAGCGAATCGGCGTCAGAGAACTGCAAGGCCTTGATTCCGAGGGCTTCGGCTCCGCGTACGTTGTCGGGGTTGTCGTCTATGAAAAGACACTGGGAAGGCTCCAGCGAGTAGCGCTGCAAAAGGATCCTGAAGATTTTCTCATCCGGCTTCAGGCAATGCTCTTCGCCGGAAATGACCATCCCGTCCATGAGCGAGAAAACGGGGTATTCGTACCGGACGAGCCTGAAAGTCTCGAGTGACCAGTTGGTGAGCCCGAGCGTGCGGTAACCTTTTGCCTTTACGGAATTCACCAGCTCGTACATGCCTTCCACAGGGGAGCCTATCATTTCGATCCAGCGGTCGAAATACATGCGGATTTCCTTCTCCCACACGGGATGTCGGGCCACCAGTTCCTGCGTTGCCTGCGCGATGCTCTTTCCGGCATCCACTTCTCCGTTCCATTCCGGGGTGCAGATGTTCTCTATGAACCAGGATGCCTTCTCGCGGCTTCCGAAATACGAGTCATAGATACGGTGTGGATCCCACTCGAGGAGTACGTTTCCGAAATCGAAGATTATGGTATCGACGGTCATTTGCCGGAGCTTGTTTTAAAGCAGGTTGAGGACTTTGGCGCGCGACAGCAGGCAGTCGCCCTTTGCAGCGGCGCTGCGGCCGAGTTTGCTGAACTGGATTTTGGTGTCTGCCGATACTTTGCTGAGGGACAGTTTGTTGACGGCGGCCCTGATGGGGAGCATCAGGTAGTCGCGTCCGACAATGAGCCTTCCTCCTATGACCACGAGCCCGGGATTGAAGACATTGATGAGCCCGGCTATTCCCCTGCCGAGGGTCTCTCCCATCTGTCCTATCCCTTCGATGGCGAGCACATCCTCATTCTCTACTGCGTCGAGTACGTTCTGCAGGGTGATGTCGCCGTTGTCGCTGTAGGTCTGCCACAGGGATGAGCGGCGCCCCTCTTTCAGGCGGTCCTTTATCCATCGCGTGAGGGCGGAGCCGGACGCGCCGGTCTCCAGGCAGCCTATCTTGCCGCAGCGGCAGATTATGTTGTTGTCAAGCATGGGGAAGTGTCCTATTTCCCCCGAGAATCCGGATTTGCCGTAGTAGAGGTGGCCGTCGAGTATCATTCCCATGCCCAGCCCCCAGCTGAGATTTATGAACAGCATGTCGGCGTCGCCGCTGCCGCCAAGGGACATGTATTCTCCATAGGTCATGGCGCGGGAGTCGTTTTCTATGGTAACGGGGGCTTCCAGTTCCCTCTGGAAGATATCCTTGAGGGGAATGTCGTCGGAGACGAAGTAGGAGAGGCTGAATCCTTTTTCGGGATTAACGCGTCCGGTGAGGCTGATGCCGACACCGAGAATCTTGGACCATTCGATTCCGGAGGATGCCACCTGTTCGCGGATCTTGCGGCACATTCCGCGGAAGCTGTCGGCGTTGGCTTCAAGCACGTACGGGATGTCCTGGATATAGAAGATAATCTCTCCCTTGAAATCGGAAATGGCGACGTGGAAGTGCTGGCGGGCAATATCGACGCCCACAAAATACCCGGCATCGGGATTGAGGCCGAACGTGCTCGGCCTTCTGCCTCCGCTGGTGCCGACTTTACCGCAATCCTGCAGGAAGCCGTCTTCTATGAGATTGGTCACCAACTTGGTGGCCGTAGGGACGCTTATGCCGAGATTCTTGCTGAAATCGGCAATGCTGCAAGCGCCTGAACTTATGCACAGTTTTATTATTCCCCTTTGTTCGTCGGTCATATTGGATGTGGTTTGCTTACAAATTTACGAATTAATTGCTATATTTGTAAATATTTATTGAATTATTTTAAAAATGAAACTGAATCTGCGTACAAAGCTTGACCTCAGTCTCAGCCTTATCGGGGTGGTGCTGCTGGTTTCCAGCATCATCTCGGTCATGGAATACAGGAGCATGAGCTCGTACGTATCGGATATGATAGCCGACAATATCCACAGCGTGAATGTCGCCCAGAAACTCGCCGACCAGGCGAATGAATACAATCTGGCCATACTCGCGCTGGTCGGCGACGAAAGCTCCGTGGCCTTGCCCGATTTCGACGGAGCGGCCTTCACCGCCCGTTGCGACAGCCTCCGCGCCTCGCTCTCTTCCAATGGCATTATGCCTCTGGCGGATTCGGTGGAGTATTCCTATTCGGCATACATGCTCACGAGCCTCGAACTGCAGGATGTCATTCTTTCCGATTTCATAGATACGCGTTCCTGGTATTTCGAAAGGCTCCAGCCCCGCTACAGGCGGCTCCGTCAGGATATAGCAAAACTCACGGAAGCCATCTACGTGGATCTGGAAGACAATTCACGCACTTTCGAGAGCACTTTCTACCGGAGCATCATTCCCGGAATCGTAGCGGTAGGGGTGGGACTCCTGCTTCTGCTCATGCTGCTGTTCTTCATTTCGGTTTATTATGTCCGTCCCATTTACAGGATGCTCGACTCAATACGGCTGTACCGTTCGAACAATGCTCCCTACAACTATGATTTCCCGGGAGACGACCAGCTGCACGAGCTGAATGAAAGCATTTCGGAAATTGCCACGGAAAACGGCATCCTGCGCAAACGTATATCCGCAATGAGACGCGGTTCAGACAAATCTGACAAATGAACTGGAGTACTGTAAGCCGTAATGTCGGGTACGCCCTTCTCGTGGACGCGCTCTTCATGTTCCTGTCTGCGGTCATAGCGCTTTTCGACCCTGCGGATACGGCTTTCGCTCCTCTGTCCATCAGTTTCCTGCTCACGTTCATCGTGGGCGTGTTTCCTTTCATATTCGTAAACAAGACCGCCGCCATTTCCCTCCGGGAGGGCTACGTGATAATTTTTCTCTCGTGGGTGCTGTCGTTCATATTCGGCATGCTGCCCTATGCGCTCTGGGGCGGTCCCTTTACCGTCATTAACGCATGGTTCGAGAGTGTGAGCGGCTTCACGACGACCGGAGCATCCATCCTTTCTGATATCGAATCCCTTCCCAAGGCCCTTCTCTTCTGGCGGAGCAGCACCCATTTCATCGGCGGTTTGGGAGTAGTGGTGTTCCTTCTGCTCGTCATTCCCGGTACCAGCCAGATGAGACTGAGGCTCACCAGTCTGGAGCTTTCCTCCCTCTCGAAAGGGGAGTATCACGCCAGGGCAAACCGTACGGTCTATATATTCACATATGTTTACCTTGCCATCTTCGTGGCTTCCTTCCTTGCGTATCTCCTTGCGGGAATGAATGTCTTCGATGCGGTAAACCATGCTTTCAGCGTCAGTGCGACCGGAGGATTCAGCACCAGGAACTACAGCATCGCCAGTTTCTCAAGTCCTGCCGTCAACATAATAACGATGGTGTTCATGTTCCTTTCGAGCATTCATTTCGGCATCATCTATATGGCGGTGGTTCACAAGAGTTTCAAGCCGTTCAAGAACGACGTTCTCCGCCTGTATGTCGGATATCTGGTGATTTTCAGCGTCATTTCGGCCTTCGTGCTCAAAATAAGCGGCGTTTGCGCCTCCTGGGGGCAGGCCTTCCTTGACGGAGGTTTCCAGATTCTCAGCTATGCTTCCACTACGGGCTTCGCAACGGCCGACAATTCCGTCTATCCGGTCTTCGTGGCAATGCTGATGATGTTTGCCGGGTCGATATGCGGAATGGCCGGCAGTACCACCGGCGGCGTCAAGAGCGACCGTATCCTTCTGCTGTTTAAAGGCGTTAAGGCCCGTTTGCACAGGTCGCTTCATCCTGCAAGCGTAACGGAAGTGAAGATATCCGGACGCAATCTCGGCGTGGACGACATCTATCCGCATGTGCTCTATATAGCACTGTTCATAGGAATCTGGATTGTTTCGGTTCTGCTGACGCTGGTGAGCGGCGTGTCCGGGGATGATGCGCTGATGGGAACCCTCAGCTCGATCAGCAACGTGGGGCCCGCCATCGGCGATCTCGGGACTTTCGGCAATTATGGTTCGCAGCCCTCTTTTGCCAAGTTCATCTATACTCTCGACATGTTCCTCGGCCGGGTGGAGATTTATCCTGTGCTGGCCGTTGTCTCTCTCCTTTTCGACAGGACAAGGAGGCGTTGAGATGCAGTCGAGGGCAGATTTCCTTTATTCTGAGTTCTCCGCTCGAATGAGCGTTGAAACGACGTCGTGCCAGCAGCGTTTCCTGCGTGGTGCGGCGGACTTCCTCTGCGGCGACGATGCCGACATAATGGTGGTGAACGGATATGCCGGTACCGGCAAGACGACGGCCGTGGCTGCAATAGTCGATGCCCTCGAAGCGTTCGGGCTTCATACCGTGCTCCTGGCGCCTACCGGGAGGGCGGCGAAGGTGCTTTCTGAAATATGCGGCCGTCCGGCTTTCACCATCCATAAACATATCTACCGCCAGCGCTCTGTAGGCGATGACGGATTCGGCCAGTTCAATCTTGTCCCAAATAAATCAAAGAATACCCTGTTCGTGGTGGACGAAGTGTCGCTTATCGGCATAGACGATACCGCAGGCGGGAATTCCTCGGCTGCTTTCGGCAGCGGGAACCTGCTTTCGGACCTGGTTCAGTTCGTGCGCGCAGGGGCCGACTGCCGGCTTCTTCTCATCGGAGACGCCGCGCAGCTTCCTCCTGTCGGGCTCGAATCCTCGCCGGCTCTGTCCGTGGACTTCATGGATTCGTTCGGAGGGGTGTGCTATGAGACGCTCAGCACCGTAGTCCGCCAGGCGGGGGAGTCGGGCATCCTGCATAATGCCACTCTTCTCCGGAAGCTGGCGGCAGATGGAGAGCCGGGAGATATGTTCGAAGCTCCGCAGCTCGAACTTGACGGGTTCGACGACATTGTCCGCGTGTCGGGAGAGAATCTCATTGAAACCATTGCCGATGCATACGGCAAATGGGGGGAAGATGGCGTTATCGTCCTGTGCCGTTCCAACAAAAGGGCCATCCGTTATAATGCCGGCATCCGTTCTGCCGTGCAGTACAAGGAAGACCGCCTTGTGGGCGGAGACAAACTCATGATAGTGAAGAACTGCTATCAGTTCGTAGAGAATGTAGAAGGGATGGATTATATCGCCAACGGCGACATTGCCACGCTTCGACGCATCAGCGGATTCGAAGAGCGCTACGGCCTGCATTTTGCCGATGCGTCGCTGTCGTTTCCCGACTACGGCGACGTTCTTGTCCGTGCCAAGGTATGCCTTGATACGCTCGAAAGCGAGTCAGCATCGCTTACATATCAGCAGCAGAATGCCCTTTACCAGGGAGTCTCCGAGGACTATTCTGCCATAAAAGGCAAAAAGGCCCGCTACGATAAAGTGAGGGAAGACCCTTACTACAATGCCCTTCAGCTTAAGTATGCAAATGCCATTACCGCCCACAAAAGCCAGGGCGGCCAGTGGGACTGTGTCTTCATCGACTGTCCCTTCTGGCAGGCAGAGCAGACCCTGGACGACCTGAAGTGGCTTTATACCGCGCTTACCAGGGCTGTCAAAAAAGTTTATCTTGTGAATTTTCCCGACCGTTTTTTCAAATGAAAAGAGTATTCATAACAGCCGCCCTACTGCTTTCGGCACTGATTCTTTCCGCACAGCCTTCGGAGGAGAACCACCTCTGGGCACCCGATTCGTCTTACTGTGCCTACAATCTCGGTGGGGATCTTTATCTTAAAAACGCAGCGGGTGATGTTCTCCGGCTCACTTGCGACGGTTCGGAGACTACGCTCAACGGATACAGCTCCTGGGTATATTTTGAAGAGATTTTCGGCCGTCCGCGGCATCACCGTTCGTTCTGGTGGAGTCCCGATTCGAAAAAACTGGCATTCTACCGGTACGACGATTCGAAGGTGCCGATGTTCCCGATTTATTCGCCTTTCGGCCAGAACGGAACCCTGAGGCGCACCCATTATCCCAAGGCAGGGGAGAACAATCCTGAGGTGAGAATAGGGTTCATAGACCTTTCTAAGGCGAAGTTCCGCCGCGGGACCCTCAGGGCCCGGGACATAATCTGGGCGGCTTTCGACCCCACCGAAGACCAGTATTTCGGCATTCCTTTCTGGGGAGCAGACAGCCGCACTTTCTTTGTCGGCCGGCAGCCGCGGATACAGAATACCTACGACCTTTATGCGGTAAACGCTTCTGACGGTTCGGCGGTGGCAATCTATCACGAAAGCTATCCCACTTGGGTGGACTGGCCGGAGGATATGCTCTTTTCCGATGAAGGGCTCTATATGGTAAGGGCCTTCGAAACAGGCTGGGAGCAGATTTACTTCCTGAGCTACGACGGCTCCCGCCTCGAAAGGCTAACCTCCGGAACGAACTGGAGGGTGCGTCTCGTCCGCAGGAATCCTGCATCCGGTGATATATATTTTACCGCCCAGAGGGATTCCAGGGTGCGTTCCGCCCTCTACCGGCTCTCGCCTGACGGAAAGATAAATGCAGTGACCGATACTCAATACAATGTGGACAAGGTCGATATCTCTGAGGACTGCTCGCTTATCAGGGCTACCCTTTCTTCTGCCCGTACTCCGTCGTTCAAGTGGGAAAATGGGGAGTTCACCGTTCCCGAGACTCCTGACAGCCTTTCGCTTCCACATCTTGTGAGCATCGACGCCGAAGACGGCCAGCCCATGTTTGCCCTTATAGTATATCCAGAAGGATTCGATTCCACGAAGGTATATCCCGTTCATATGGACATTTACGGCGGCCCCGACAACCCGAGCATCACCGACCGCTGGCGCATTCCCAATCAGTGGTGGAGCCGTAACGGCATAATTCAGATTACAGCCGATTCCCGTGTGGCCGGGCATACCGGAAGGGCCGGTACGGACCTCGATTACAAGGACCTTACTACCACTCCCATAAAAGATTTCTGCACATGGGCGCGGTGGCTCAAGGCCAAGCCGTACGTAAGCAGGATAGGCGTGGAAGGGTTTTCTTTCGGAGGCACCAACACCGCCCTTTTGCTCCTTGACCATTCAGACCTTTTCTGCTGCGGAATAGCTGGTGGGGGAGTATATGACTGGATGCTTTACGACACCCATTACGCCGAACGTTTCATGAGCACTCCCGCCGATAATCCCGAAGGATACGCCGACAGGGTGATAGACCATGTGAAGAATTACCCCGGAGACGGCACTTCCATGCTCAAGCTCACCCACGGAACTGGCGACGACAACGTGCATTTCCAAAATACGCTGCAGCTCATCGACGCCCTTCAGCGCGAGGGCAAGCAGTTCGAACTCATGATTTACCCCGACGGAATGCACGGCTACAGGGGAGCCCAGGGGGAGCACTCGTGGGAAAGCGACAAATTGTTCTGGTTAAAATATTTAAAGCAATAGTTATGAAAGATTATGAACTTAGGGCCCAGGCCTGGCTGGACGGAGATTTCGATGCACAGACGAAGGCCGAGATACGCGAGCTGCAGAAAGATCCCGCTGCGCTTGAAGATGCGTTCTACCGCAATCTGGAATTTGGTACGGGCGGCCTGCGCGGTACCATGGGAGCCGGTACCAACCGGATGAACAAATACACCGTGGGAATGGCCTCGCAGGGGCTCGCCAACTACCTGAGGCAAAAGGTCGAAGGGCAGCTCAGCGTATGCGTTTCCTACGATTCCCGCAATCACTCCCTGGACTTCGCCCGCATCGCCGCTGACGTTTTCAGTGCAAACGGCATCAAGGTTTATCTTTTTGACGAGATACATCCGGTGCCCCTGATGAGTTATGCTGTGCGTTTCAAGGGGGCCAGCTGCGGTGTTATGATAACCGCGTCCCACAATCCCAAGGAATACAACGGGTACAAGGTTTTCTGGAGCGACGGCGCCCAGATAACCGCCCCTGTTGACAAGGAGATAGTTGCGGAGGTGGGGAAGATATCCGATCCTTCGCAGGTGAAGTTCGAGGGGAATCCCGGACTCATAGAGATTATCGGGCACGAGATAGACGAAGCCTATCAGAAAGACGTTTTTACCCTTATGCTTTCTCCTGAATCCAGGAAGCGCCACTCCGATATAGCCATCGTCTATACTCCGTTGCACGGATGCGGAGTGCGCATCGTTCCCGAGTGTCTGTCCCTGCTTGGATTTACGAATGTGCACAGCGTTGCCGCGCAGCAGGTTTCCGACGGTAATTTCCCGACGGTTCCTTCTCCCAATCCCGAGGAACCGGCCGCTCTGAAGATGGCCGTGGAACTGGCGGATTCGATAGGTGCGGACATCGTCATGGGAACAGACCCGGATGCCGACCGCATGGGAATAGCGGTTCGGGACAATGACGGCCGCATGGTGCTCTTTAACGGCAACCAGACGGCGGCGATGCTTACTTACTATATCCTCACCCGCTGGAAAGAACTCGGAAAAATTACTCCCGGGGCGTATGTGGTAAAGACCATCGTCACCACCCCTCTCATCGCCGACATCGCCCGGAGCTTCGGGGTGGAGTGCTTTGACGTTCTTACCGGATTCAAGTATATCGCCGAGGTTGTCCGGCGTTTCGAAGGGAAGCGTACCTTCATTTGCGGCGGCGAAGAGAGTTTCGGCTTCAATGTAGGGGAGTTCGTCCGCGACAAGGATGCTCCGATTTCGTGCTGCATGGTGGCCGAGTGCGCTGCATGGGCCGCCGATCAGGGGCTCAGCCTCTATCAGCTGATGCAGAAAATCTATGCGCAGTACGGTTATCGCAAGGAAGGTCTCGTGAGCGTTGTCCGCAGGGGAGTTTCGGGAGCCCAGGAAATCCAGAAGATGATGGCAGACTACCGCGAGGTTCCGCCTTCCGCCCTTGCCGGATCTCCGGTAGTGAAGGTGATAGACTACAGCATGCCCGAAAAGACGGGTTTGCCTGCAAGCAACGTGCTTCAGTTTTTCTCCGAAGCCGGGGACGTCGTTACAGTGCGTCCGTCCGGCACCGAGCCCAAGATAAAGTTTTACTTCGGGGCGAAGGGAGAGGATGCGGACGTGAAGATCGAAGCTCTGAAGCAGCAGTTCGCCTGATTGTTCAGGGCAGATTCTGCGCGCAGCAGTCTCGGAGCGGACACGCCGTACATTTGGGGCTGCGGGCAGTGCAGATGTAGCGCCCGTGCAGCAGCAGCCAGTGGTGCGCAACCGGCCTGTCCGCAGCAGGGATATGCCTCTCGAGGTCTTTTTCTACCGCGAGGGGCGTTTTCCCCTTTGAAAGACCCAAGCGGCGGGCAACCCTGAAAACGTGGGTGTCCACTGCGATGACAGGCTGCCTGTAGAGTATGGAAGTCACCACGTTGGCGGTTTTTCTGCCGGCTCCCGGAAGCGACATAATCTCTTCGATTCCGGTGGGAATCTCTCCGCCGTAGTCACGCATTACCTTTCGCGCCATTGCCACGAGGTTGCGCGCCTTGTTGTTGGGATACGATACGCTCTTTATGTATTTCAGCACTTCCTCTGGCGTGGCAAGGGCGAGTGCGTCCACTATCGGGTACGCCTCGAAGAGCGCCGGGGTGACCATGTTCACCCTTTTGTCGGTGCACTGAGCGCTGAGTATTACCGAGACGAGAAGTTCATACGGATTCCGGAAATGGAGTTCGGAAGCCTGCTCTCCTACGTTTTCCCGGAAATAAGCTATTACCTGCCGGTACCTTTCGGCTATGGGAATCCTGTCAGCCATGCCCTCAAATTGTAATGGCCAGTTCCAGCACTTCGTCGGTCCTGGTTTCGGTGCAGGTTTCATCCCTGCATACGAAAACACGGCCGGGGTATTTATTGAAAAGCTCCTTGCTGTGGGTTACGATTATGATTGCGGTTCCCTTTTCCCTGTTAAGCGACATGAGCAGCTGCATGATGCCGTCTGCGGTTTCGCTGTCGAGGTTGCCTGTAGGCTCATCGGCGAGTATGAGCTCCGGTTCATTGAGTATGGCCCTTGCGATGGCTGCCCTCTGCTGCTCACCTCCTGAGAGCTGGTGAGGCATCTTGTGCGCCTTTGTGGTGAGGCCGACAGCCTCCAGCACTTCTTCTATGCGGACTGCAATGGCACCGCGGTCTTTCCAGCCGGTGCTCCGCAGCACGAACTCGAGATTGTCGCTTATGTTGCGGTCCATCAGCAGGCGGAAGTCCTGGAACACAACCCCGATTTTGCGCCTGAGGGCCGGCACCGCCCGCGGGCGGATTTTCTCCAGCGTGACTCCGCAAACCTCGCCGTGCCCGTTTTTCAGGGGAGAATCTGCAATTACGGTGCGTATAAGGGAGGTTTTGCCGGTTCCTACGCGCCCTACGATGTAAACGAGGTCGCCGCTTTTTACGGCCATATCGAGGCCGTGAATGACGACGTTGTCGCCGCCCTGAATGTCGGCATGCTCAAAAAGTACGAGATTGTCCATTTATTTGTGAATAACTTCCCCTGCAAATATACGTTAAATCCGCTAATTATTGTTAAATTTGCTAGACTATAATATTATACCTTCGAATATGAAGAAAACAGCCATATATCTGTCTGCCGCCATTGCTTTCCTGCTGCCGCAGGGCTTGTGCGCACAGGATTCTCCTTCCCGTTTCAAGGAAGCGGTAAACCTTTATGAACAAGGCGTTTACAGTAAGGCGCGCGCTATTTTCGACCAGTTGGACGATCCTCTCAGCAAGGCATACTCCATCCTGTGTGCCGTGAAGGTGAATTCTTCCGATTATCAGGACCTCATCCATTCCTACGAGGCGTCGAATCCTTACACCGCGCTTTATCCTCAGATTCACTATGCCGCGGCCCAGAATGCTTTCGATGCGTCCGACTATGCGCTCGCCTCCTCGGAACTCGCAGCTGTGGGCGGCCCTGAGGCCCTTCCCTCAGGGGATCGGACGCGTTATCTGTTCCTGCGTGCCTACAGCGCTTACAGCACCGGAAAACTCAGCGAGGCCGTCCGGGATTTCTACGCAGTTCAGAAGCTGCCCTATTCGGAATATACGGCTCCTTCGAGGTATCACCTCGGCTACATCGCATATCGGGAGGAAGATTTCGACGTGGCGCGCAGCTGGTTTGCACTCAGCGGTAAAGACCAGCGCTTCAAGGCCCTGAGCGACTATTACATCATGGAATGCCGTTTCATGGACAAGGACTACGACTTTGTCCTTCAGAACGCTCCCGCCATGCTCGACACCATCCCGGCCGAGAGGCATGGCAGGCTGGCCCGCATGCTCAGCGAATCCTATCTCATCAAGGGCTACAACGACAAGGCCCTCGAATATTTCCGCCGGGAGGAGCTTCCCGATTCGCTCGCAAGTCCAGCCGACCTCTTCCATGCCGGTTCTGTCTATTATGCCCTTCAGGATTACAAGGGCGCCATCGAAAACTATTCCCGCATCCCCGAAAGGAAGGATTCCCTGGGGCAGATTGCCAATTATAATCTGGCGTATTCATATATCCAGACCGGAAACAAGGTTGCTGCCGCCTATGCTTTTGCAGATGCTGCCGCTGCTTCTTTCCGCCCCGAACTTCAGGAAGACGCAGCCTTCAATTTCGCAAAGCTTTCCTTCGACCTCAACGGCGATACCGCTCCCTTCGAGGACTATATCTCGCATTATACCACCGAAAAGAGGGGAGAACAGATTTACAACTACATGGCCATCGCCGCCCTTAACAACCGCGATTACGCCGCAGCAATCGAGAATTATTCCCGCATAGAAGAACTCGACGGGGATCAGAAGGGCAACTATGTGAAGGCGAATTACCTGAGGGGCAGTCAGCTCGTCTCGGGAGGAGCCTGGTCGGATGCCATACCATACCTGAAGGCGGCAGGGTTCTATTATCCCAAGAACGACCGTTTCAACCAGCTCAGCCGCTACTGGCTTGCCGAGGCCGAGTACGGCTGCGGCAACTTCTCCCAGGCTGGGCGCATCTGGGAAGAACTCTACAATACCAGCGCACTGCGTGGAATGCAGGAAGGAAGCCTGCTGCCGTATAATCTGGGATATGCCTGTTATTCCGAAAAGAAATACGAGGCGGCGGCACGCTGGTTCGACCTTTATGCCGCTTCGCAGGATGCCTATTGCCGCGAAGATGCCATGACGCGCAGGGCCGACTGCGACTTTGCGCGGCACGATTACAAGGGCGCTGTGGCGTCGTACCGCAGACTGCGCTCGGAATTCGGCTCTCCCGACAATATCTACCCGTATTATCAGGAAGCCCTCGCCCTCGGCCTTTCAGGCGACAAGGGCGCCAAGGCCTCCGTGCTCAAGGAGGTCCTCAAGGCTTCGCCCGATTCGCCGATGTATTCCGATGCCATGTACGAACTCGGCCGCGCCCAGATGGAAAACGGAGATTATGAGCAGGCCATCAATACCTTCGAGACCCTCAGGAGCAGCACTTCCGACCCGACCTTCGCTGCGCGGGCCCTTATCGGGAAAGGCATGTCCTACCGGAATCTCGGCAACTACAATACCGCGCTCGGCCAGTATATGCAGGTGGTGGACCTTCTCCCCGAAAGCGAATTCTCCGAAGAGGCGCTCCTTGCGATAAACTCCATCTACCAGACCACGGGCACTCCTGAAAAATACATCGAGTATGTGGAAAAGAACGGCCTCAGCATAGGCAAATCGGCGCGTGAACGCGAAAACGTCTATTTCAACACTGCCGAACAGATTTACATCGCCGGCAACTACAACCAGGCCGTGAATTACCTGCGGAAGTACCTGTCGGATTATCCCGACGGGGCGCGCAGGGGAGATGCAACCTTCTATCTGGCAGATTCCTACAGGCGTCTTGGCGAAAAGGAGAAGGCGTGTGAATGCTATGCTTCCGCAGGCAAGTACCTCAAGGAAGGCTCGTTCGCAGAAAGCGCCGCTCTCGGCTACGCCACCCTTTCATACGAACTGGAACGCTTTGCAGACGCCTTTGACGGTTATGTGCGCCTGGGAGAAATCGCCCTCATGCCCGAGAATGTCCTCGCATCCAAAACGGGACGTGCGCGCAGTGCTGCGGCTGCAAAAAAATGGAACGAAGTAATAGCCGCGGCAGAAGAGGTCGAAGCTTCCGAATGTGCCGAAAGCCTCAAGCGGGAGGCTTCTTTCCTGAAGGCTAAGGCCTGCCTCGCAACGAGCCGCAGGGAGGATGCTTTCGCAATCTTCCGCAGACTCAGCACCCTCACGTCCACTCCTGAGGGCGCAGAATCGGCATGGATGATAGTCCAGGACCTCTACGACAGCGGCCGTTACCAGGAAGCTGAAAGCAGCGTTTACGGGTTCTCGGCATCGTTCGGTTCCCAAAGCTACTGGCTTGCAAGATGTTATCTGACCTTAGCCGACACCTTCCTTGCTCAGGGGAAGACCGCCCAGGCGAAAGCGACCCTCGAGAGCATCCGCGACGGGTACGTAGCTTCCGGTGAAGACGATGACATAATGAGCCTTGTATCGGGGCGTCTATCAACTCTTGAAAACTAAGCGATGAAAAAGATACTTACCATTACCGCGGCAGCCTGCCTGGCCTGCGCTTCCGTTTTTGCCCAGAACCTTAATCCGGAGGTTCAGGTTACCAACGATTACCAGGCCAGAATGGCCGATGTGCATAAGAAAGGAACCGTCATGCAGGTTCCGGACTCCCTTACAAAGTTCAGCATTGCAATCGATTACAGCGTTTTCCGCACCGATTACAAGGGAGCTTACGATTTTTCCCCTTACTCGATAGCCCTTGCACCGGAAGCAAGGCCTTACGATGGCGCAAGGTTCTATCTGCGCACCGGGGCGGGATACAGTTTCCACCCTGTCCTGAGGGCTGTCTATACTCCTTTCCCGAAAGGACTTGTCAGGGGAGGCGCGTATCTTTCGCTTGACGGTTACGCCGGGAAGTACAGTTCCATGGACGACGGGCGCGGACTCTGGTCGGGAAGGGACCTTTCCGGCAAGGGAGGCGCGATGCTGCGCTGGAACAAGGAAAGCTTCGACCTTTCCGGAGATCTCTCCTGGAACGGTATCTTCACTGCCGACGACGCCATGGTTTCGAATTACAACAAGGCGGCTCTCGACATGAACATCCATTCCAATACGGAGGATGCGAAGATGATTTACGACATCGATGCCGGTCTCCATTATTCGGCAGATGGCGTGAGCGCGCTTGGGCGTTTGTCCGAGTTCGGTTATGTCTTTGACGGATATCTGGTTCCGGAGATTTCATCTGGACTCAGGCTAAGGGTGGATGTGCGTTCCCAGGGCAGCTGGATAAGCGGAGTTCCGGGCATCTCCCCGGTGCTCCTTAACACTGCAGCCCCGAAGGCCGTATTCGACTGGGGGACACTGAAGCTGGCTGCCGGCGTCCGCCTGGCGTCGTCAAAGAAGATAACAATCCATCCTGACATAAGGGCGCAGTGGGTTCCTCAGAGCAGAAAAGTTGGAGTGAGCCTTGGCATAGGCGGGGGACAGTCGGTAGGAGACTATGCCCACTACAAGTCGCAGGACCACTGGTTCAATGTGTCCTATCTGGACGGTTTCGAGCCTACGGTGGAAAAGATAAGCGCCACGCTCGCTGTAAGAGGCCTGCTGCTGTCCCGTTTGCATTACGACCTCTCCGGCGGATACCGCATCCTGAACGATTCCCCGGTTCAGGGCCTGTCGGTCGATTCTTTCGGCCTTTATACACCTGGAATCGTGTTTGCGGATTATTCCCAGGCATGGGGAAAGCTTCTTCTCAACTGGACGGGAGAAAGGTTCAACATGAACCTCGACGCACTCTATTCGCACACCGACCTGGAAAAGGGGCCCACGTGGCTCAGCCTGCCGTCCTTCTCCATCGATGCCGATGCCTCATACAACTGGAGCCGCAGAATATACGCCGGAGTGCGCTGCAAGGTGCTTGGAGCAAGGGAGTCAACCCTTGTGAGCTTGCCCGCCCTGGTCGATTTGGGGCTTTACGGAGAGTATTTCTTCGGAAGGTCCTTCTCGGCCTGGGCCCAGATAGGAAACCTGCTTGACCAGCGCCTTTCCTATTCTCCCACCCACATCGCCGGAGGCATTAATTTTACCGCAGGAATATGCCTGAAATTGCAATAAAATTTGTAAATTTGCTGACTTTATAAAGACTGATATACTAAATGTTGGAAAAAGACAAAATGATCGAGGCGGAAGAGCAGTATTCCGCTAACAGCATCCAGGTCCTCGAAGGGCTTGAGGCTGTGAGGAAGAGGCCTTCCATGTACATAGGCGACATTTCCGAAAGGGGCCTGCACCATCTTGTGTACGAAGTCGTAGATAACAGTATCGACGAAGCCATGGGCGGCTTCTGCGACCGTATCGACGTCGAAATCCTTGAGGACAATTCCATCCGCGTACGCGACAACGGCCGAGGCATTCCTACCGGAATCAACGAAAAGGAAGGCCGCAGCGCCCTCGAGGTGGTAATGACCATCCTCCATGCCGGCGGCAAATTCAGCAAGAACAACTACAAGGTGAGCGGCGGTCTGCACGGCGTCGGCGTCAGCTGCGTCAATGCCCTCAGCGACCTGCTCATCGCGGAAGTTCACCGCGAAGGCAAGGTGTTCGAGCAGCGCTACTCGAAGGGAAAGCCAATCACGGAAGTGAAGGTGATAGGGACCTGCTCCGATACCGGAACCACCGTCACCTTCCATCCCGACGCTACGATATTCACGCAGACCACCGTTTACAAGTACGAGACGCTTGCCAACCGTCTGCGTGAGCTCGCCTTCCTCAACAGCGGCATCCATATCACCCTTACCGACCACCGCCAGCAGGTGGAGGAATTCATCACCGACGAGGCGGGGGAGCGCAAGGCTACGGGTAAGATGGTGAACCGTTCCGAGGAATTCTACAGCGAAGAGGGGCTTCGCGAGTTTATCGACTATCTCGATGCCGGCGCCGAAAAGCTCATCCCCGAACCCATCTGCGTGCAGTCCGACAAGATTATTCCTATCGACATAGCCCTGCAGTACAATACGGGTTTCTCGGAGAAGATATACTCCTACGTCAACAACATCAACACCATAGAGGGCGGTACCCACCTCCAGGGTTTCAAGATGGGTCTCAGCCGTGCCCTCAAGCAGTATGCCGACGCCAACGGCCTGCTGGAAAAGGCCAAGGTCGAGCTCTCTCCGGAAGACTATCGCGAGGGTCTTACCGCAGTTATCAGCGTCAAGGTTGCGGAGCCTCAGTTTGAAGGCCAGACCAAGACAAAGCTCGGCAACACCGAGGTGACTTCAGCCGTGAGCCAGGCCACCGCCGGAGCCATGGGTATATTCCTGGAAGAGAATCCGAAACTGGCAAAGCTCATAATCGAAAAGATAGTCCTTGCTGCGACTGCCCGCAATGCTGCCAGAAAGGCGCGTGAAATGGTGCAGCGCAAGACGGTCATGACAGGTTCCGGAATGCCCGGAAAACTTGCCGACTGTTCGGAGAACGATCCCGAAAAGTGCGAGCTCTTCCTCGTGGAGGGAGATTCCGCAGGCGGAACCGCCAAACAGGGCCGCGACCGCCGCTATCAGGCTATCCTGCCCCTTCGCGGTAAAATCCTCAATGTCGAAAAGGCCACTGAGGGCCGCGCATTCGACAGCCAGGAAATCCAGAATATCTACACTGCTCTCGGCGTACGCGTTGCGCAGGAAGACGAAACCGGTGAAAAGCACATGGACCTCAGCCGTCTTCGCTATCACAAGGTCATAATCATGACCGATGCCGATGTTGACGGCAGCCACATCGCATGCCTCATCCTCACCTTCTTCTTCCGCTACATGTTCGACCTCATAAAGAACGGATATGTCTATCTTGCCACTCCGCCGCTTTACCTGGTGAAGAAAGGCAAGGAGGAGGAATACTGCTGGACTGAAGAGCAGCGCGAAAATGCTGCGCTCCGCATGGGCAAGGGCAGCGACAAGGGGTACACCGTCCAGCGCTACAAGGGTCTTGGTGAAATGTCCGACGAACAGCTCTGGCAGACGACCATGAATCCCGAAAACAGGCGCCTCCGCCAGATTACCATAGAAAACGCCGTGGAAGCCGAGCGTACTTTCAGCATGCTCATGGGCGATGACGTCCCTCCCCGCAGGCAGTTCATTGAAGAAAACGCTCATTACGCAAATATCGACGCATAATCATGTATTCAGATATCTTTTCCCGCATTGAAGAAGGTTCCGCAGGTCCTATAGGACAGTATTTCGAACAGGGGTTCGGCTATTACATGTATCCCAGGCTCGAGGGAGAACTCGGGCCCCACATGACCTTTAACGGCATCCCCGTCCTCAACTGGAGCCTCAACAACTATCTTGGACTTGCAAATCATCCCGAAGTCCGCAAGGCTGACGCCGAGGCTGCGGCAAAATACGGCCTCGCCTATCCGATGGGCTCCCGCATGCTTTCGGGCCACACCCGCGAGCATGAGAGGCTCGAAAAGATCTTTGCCGACTTCGAGAAGAAGGAAGACGCCTTCCTGTTCAACTTCGGTTACCAGGGAATTGTCTCCACTATCGATGCGCTTACCGGCCGCCATGACGTAATCGTCTATGACGCCGAATCGCACGCCTGCCTGCTTGACGGAATCCGCCTCCATCTGGGTGAGAAGTTCAAGTTCCGCCACAACGACATGGCCGATTTCGAGAAGGTTATCCAGCGCGCCGAAAGGGTTGCCGAGGAGAATGGCGGCGGGGTTCTTGTAATCACCGAAGGGGTTTTCGGAATGACAGGTGCGATGGGAAAACTCGCGGAGATCGTGGAATTCAAGAAGAAGTATCCGTTCCGCTTCATGATAGATGACGCGCACGGCTTCGGACTTATGGGCGAGCATGGACGCGGCACATCCGAAGAGCAGCACTGCATGGACGGCGTTGACCTCTACATCGGTGCTTTCGCCAAGAGCATGGCAAGCATCGGCGGCTTCGTAGCCGGTCCGCATGCCATCATCAATTATCTGCGCGCCAACCTCCGCAGCCAGATGTATGCAAAGAGCCAGCCTATGGCTTTCGTTCTCGGCAACATCAAGCGTATGGAGATCATCGACTCTCCCGAAGGGGACGCCCTCAGGGCTAAGTGCAAGGCTATCACCCTTGCAATACAGGACGGTTTCCGCAAGGAAGGCTTCGATATAGGTGAGGCTCAGGCCTGCGTGACCCCCATCCACATCAAGGGCGGCATAGCTCAGGCCACAAAGATGGCGAAGGATCTCAGGGAGAACTATCGCATCTTCTGTTCGATGGTCATCTATCCCGTTATCCCAAAGGGAATGATCATTTTCCGCATAGTATCCACCGCGGCCCACACGATGGAGGATGTGCAGTACACTCTAAACGCATTCAAGGAAATAAAGGCGAAACTCGACGCCGGCGAATACGACGGCGAGGACATAGCCGAAATGACCATAGAGTAGCAATCCAAAACTGTCGAAGTGAAGAATACCGGTTACTTCAAGGATAAGGTTATAATCGTTACGGGAGCCAGCTCGGGAATCGGGCTGGCCTCGGCGCGTTTATTCGGCAGCCTGGGAGCCTTCGTGGTGATGGCTGCAAGAAGGCTGGAACTCCTGGAAGAACTCGCACCTTCGGTGGCGCCTCCCGAAAGGGTCCTGTGCGTCCGTTGCGACGTTTCGTCGGAGGCAGACTGCACGGCGCTCATAAAGGCGGCCTCAGAGCGTTTCGGCCGTATCGACATCCTTGTGAACAATGCCGGCCTCAGCATGCGTGCATATTTCAAGGACCTCGACCTCAGCGTGCTCAGACGTCTGATGGACGTGAATTTCTGGGGTACCGTGAACTGTACGAAGGCTGCCCTCCCGTATCTTCTCGAAAGCAGGGGACAGGTCGTCGGCGTTATCAGCGTCGCCGGATTCTCTCCTCTGCCAGCCCGGAGCGGTTATTGCTCTTCCAAATTCGCAGTCCGGGGCTTCCTTGACGCGCTCAGGGTTGAGCACCTTAAAGACGGGCTCGGAGTGCTTGTGTTTGCACCTGGCTATACTTCGAGCAATGTCCGTAATGCGGCTCTCACAGCAGACGGCTCCCCGCAGGGGGATACTCCGCTCGAGGAGGGGAAGCTCATGAGCGCCGAAGCGGTTGCGGAAAAGCTCGCATCTGCACTTGAGCACCGTCGCAAGCAGGTTGTCCTGACCCCGCTGGGTAAACTCACCGCTTTCGTTCGCGGCCTGTTCCCGAGACTTGTGGACAGGCTGACATACAGTTATATAGCCCGTGAGGGCAAGGTCCCGCAAAGTGAGAAATAAGGTATGAAGATAACACTTAGACATCTTGTCCCGCTGGCGGTGATGTTCCTGCTTCTGCTGATTGCGATGCCCCGCAATCCGAAACTGAGTTACGAGTACCGCAAGGGCCAGCCATGGAAGTACGAAACCCTTATCGCTCCCTTCGATTTCCCTATTCTCAAATCGGACGCCCAGATTCAGGAGGAGCTCTCCAGGAACACCGCTCAGTCCATACCTTATTACCGTTTTTCAGGTGATGTCGAGAACCGGAACCTCCGTCAGGCATCGGGCATAGCTCTCGGTGGCTACGAGAGCCTCCGGATATCGCTTGTGTCGTCCCTGAACAGCATTTACGAAAAGGGGATAGTGGGGGATGAAGGCATTGCCGCGGTCCGCGGTGACGTGGTTCCGGAAACGGTTTATCTTCAGAGGGGCAAGAGAGTCTCCACTCGTCCCGTGACTGAGGTGTATAAACTCTCCGATGCGCGTCTCGCGCTTCTGGCCTCGGTCTCGAACAACAACCCGGGAATCAACGTGGATTCCGTTTTCCGCGCATGCGGCGTTTATGACCTCGTCACTCCGAATCTGGTATATGACCGTCAGACAAGCGAACTCATGCAGGCTGAAAGCCATAAGGTGGTTTCTCCTACGCAGGGATTCGTCAGCGCCGGCCAGCTGATAGTCTCGAAGGGCGAAATCGTCACTGCCGAAATAGAGCAGATGATAGACTCATACTGCAAGGAATACGAGAGCAACCTCGGCTACAGCAGCCGCCATCCCTTCCTCTTCTGGGTAGGAAACGCAATTCTCGCCCTGGCGGTAGTGCTTCTTGTGTTCCTCTCTCTGCGTTTTTGCGGCATGGAGGTCTTTTCCGATACTGGCCGCTACTATTATCTTCTGATGGTTCTCACCATCTTCTCCCTTGCGGCCATCATAGTCCCGAGGGTCGAGAGCGGGCTCGTATATATGGTGCCCTTCACTCTATGCGCCCTTTTGCTGGAGCCTTTCTTCAAAGACCGGCTCATATATATGGTGTATGCGGCTGCAATGCTGCCCATACTGTGGTTCTCGGAGTCTCCGGTTGTGGTATATACCATATTCCTTGTTTCCGGGCTTGTTTCGATTTTCAGTTTCCGCCTGTTCAACAAGGGCTGGAAACAGTTCCTCAACGCCCTCATCACCTATGCCGTGATGATGGTGGTTTATATGGGCTTCCGTCTGGTGGACATCGCAGGAGGCGGAATGCTGCGCATCAGTTTCTACCTTTTCGCCGCGGCGATGCTGCCCGTTGCCGGGTTCCCGCTCACGTATCTTTTCGAGCGCATCTTCAACCTTCTTTCTCCCTACAGGCTGTCGGAACTTGCGGATACTTCCAACCCGCTTCTGCTCGAGCTTGAGAAGAAGGCTCCCGGAACCTTCCAGCATTCCCTTCAGGTGATGAACATGGCAGATGCGGCGGCAAGGGAAATAGGAGCGGACATCCAGCTCGTAAGGGTGGGAGCTCTTTACCATGATATAGGGAAGACCCTTAATCCGCTATGCTATATCGAGAACGAGTCGATGCTCTCGGGTGACGGCGCGCCCCGATACCATTCGCAGCTGAGTGCCCTTCAGAGTGCTCAGGAGATAATACGTCACGTTCACGAGGGTGATGAACTTGCCGCAAGGCACCATCTCCCGAAGGCTATCCGCGACTTCATTACAACCCATCACGGCACCACCAGGGCCGGTTATTTCTACAGTAAGTTCCTCAGCGAGGGCGGAGACCCAACCGATGCGGACCTCTTCCGTTATCCGGGGCCGAGGCCGCGGACGCGCGAGCAGGTCATCCTCATGCTCTGCGACAGCCTGGAGGCAGCCTCCCGCACGCTCAAGGATTACAGCGCACAGTCTCTCGACTCTTTCGTCGAGAAGATAGTGGCGGGAAAAGAAGAGGAGGGACAGCTTCTGGAAGCTGAGATTTCCGTAAAGGAACTCTCTCAGGTGAAGGAAGTCCTGAAATCCTACCTCTCGCAGATGTATCACGAAAGAATTGAATATCCAAACAGAAAGAATAAGAAATGAAAACCACTCAGAACAAGATTGACGCCCTCAATATCGAGCTCACCCTCGAGATTGGAAAGGACGATTACGCAGAGATTGAAAGGAAGAAGATAGCCGAGCGCAAGCGTAGCGCAGAATTCAAGGGGTTCCGCAAGGGAATGGTCCCCGAAGGCATGATCAGGCGCGTTTACGGCGACCAGATACTCTTCGAGTCGGTTAACCAGGTCATATCCAAGGGCCTCCAGGATTTCATCGAAGGCGAAAAGCTTAATGTCCTCGGCGAGCCTCTTGGCAGTGAAAAGCAGCCTGAGGTCGAATGGAAGGACGGAAATGATTTCACCTTCATCTTCGACATCGCCCTCTATCCTGAGGTTACCGTTGCGGCCGACAAGAAGGACAGCATCCCCAGCTATACCGTAACCGTTTCCGCAAAGGACAAGGCAGGCATGAAGGAGAATCTGAAGAAATACTATGAGGAGCGCAAGGAGGAGAAGAGCGACGAGGACCTTGACAAGGAGGTAAGCGAGCGCCTGGAGTCCGAGTACAAGAACGAAGCTGACTGGAGGCTTTCCGCCGACATCCGCAAATATTTCGTTGAAAAGTCCGGCGTGCAGCTTCCCGAGGCCTTCCTGAAGCGCTGGCTCGCTGCAAACAACGAGAAGGTGACCGCGGAGCAGCTCGACAGCGAGTTCCCCGGCTTCCTTGCCGATTTCCGTTGGCAGCTCGTGCGCGGAGCCTTCATGAAACATTTTGGTTTCGAGGTCTCCCAGGCAGATATCGAGGATGCCGCAAAGGCTTACGTCACCTATCAGTATGCAATGTACGGCATGGGAAATGTTCCCGAAGACATCGTCAAGAACAGTGTCCAGCAGGTGCTTTCCGACCGTAAGCAGATCGACCGTCTCGTAGAGCAGGTGGAAGACAGCAAGGTGATTTCCCGCCTCAAGGAAGAGATTACCATAACTTCCAAGAAAATCACTTCCGAAAAATTCCGTGAGCTCAAGTAATGACAGATTTCGAAAAATTTGCAGTCTCGAATGGTGTGGGGGCGGAAACCCTGCACCGTTACGGGAATTATGTCAATCCGACCATACTTGAGGAGCGCAAGCTGAACGTAGCCGCGATGGATGTTTTCTCCCGTCTTCTCAGCGACAGGATCATCTTCCTCGGCGCCCCTATCGACGACGACGTGGCGAATATCGTCCAGGCCCAGCTCCTCTATCTGTCGAGCATCGATTCTTCCGACATATCCATCTATGTCAACACTCCCGGCGGAAGCGTTTCGGCGGGGCTTGGCATCTATGATACCATGCAGCTGATAGAACCTCAGATCCGCACTATCTGCACCGGGATGGCGGCAAGCATGGGGAGCGTGCTTCTGTGCGCCGGCGAGAAGGGAAAGCGTTTTGCCCTTCCCCATTCGCGGGTGCTGATTCATCAGCCCCTCGGCGGAGCCAGGGGACAGGCCTCAGATATCCTCATAGCGGCCCGTGAGATAGAGAAATACCGCGCGGAACTCTGCCAGATAATTGCAGAACACACCGGACAGCCCTTCGAGAAGGTCTTTGCCGATGCCGACCGCGACTATTGGATGACGGCGGAAGAGAGCCTTGCCTATGGTATGGTTGACAGTATCCTGACTAAGAAAAATGCCGGAAAATAAAAAGACTCTCGACGTCCCCAAGCCAAGGGAGATAAAGGCATATCTGGACCGCTATGTAATAGGCCAGGACAGGGCCAAGAAGATCCTTTCCGTAGCTGTTTACAATCACTACAAGAGGATAATGAACAACGTCCTCTCGGAGGATGCCGCAGGCGGCGTGGAGCTCGAGAAGAGCAATATCCTGCTCGTAGGGCCTACCGGAACGGGCAAGACGCTGCTGGCCAAGACAATAGCGAAAATGCTCTACGTTCCCTTCACCATAGTTGACGCTACGGTCCTTACCCAGGCCGGGTATGTAGGGGAAGATGTGGAGAGCATCCTCTCGCGTCTTCTTCAGGAAACCGATTACGACGCGCGCCAGGCCGAACTGGGCATAGTGTTCATCGACGAGATAGACAAGATTACCCGCAAGGGGGACAATCCTTCGATAACCCGCGACGTTTCTGGCGAGGGAGTCCAGCAGGCTCTTCTCAAGCTTCTCGAAGGCTCGGTCATCAATGTTCCGCCCTATGGCGGACGCAAGCATCCCGAGCAGCAGTTTATCCAGGTGAACACGCAGAACATCCTCTTCATCTGCGGCGGTTCATTCGAAGGGATTGAGCGCAACATCGCCCAGAGGCTCAATACTCAGGTGATTGGTTTTGACACTCCCGCGGGCAAGCGCGAAATAGACAAGGAGAACCTGCTGCAGTATGTTGAGTCGCAGGATCTTAAGAAGTATGGTCTCATCCCCGAAATAGTAGGACGCCTCCCTGTCGTTACGTATCTTGACAACCTAGACCGCAAGGCGCTCAGGCGTATTCTGGTAGAGCCCAAGAACGCCATCATCCGCCAGTACGAAAAACTCTTCGAACTCGACGGCATAAAGCTCGAGGTTGAACCCGCCGTGCTGGACCTGATAGTTGATACCGCGATTGACAAAAAGCTGGGAGCGAGAGGCCTCAGGAGCATCTGCGAGCAGATTTTCACGGATGCCATGTTCGATGCCCCTTCGCAGAAACGGAAATCTTTCAGGGTAACTGCGGAATATGCAAAAAAGCGTCTCGTTTGAGACGCTTTTTTTTAATTGATGACTCCGAGCTCCTTTCCCACCTTTATGAAGGCGGCGATGGCCTTGTCGAGGTGTTCGCGCGTGTGGGCAGCGGAGAGCTGAACCCGGATGCGGTCCTTGCCCTTGGGAACCACTGGGTAGGTGAATGAGGTGACGAAAATGTTCTCCTTTGCCATTGCCGAGGCGAATTTGCCGGCAAGAATGGGGTCGTAGAGCATGACGGCGCAGATTGCGCTTTCGGTGGGATGGATGTCGAATCCGGCCTCAATCATCCTGTCGCGGAAATATGCCACATTTTCCTGCTGGCGGTCGTGCAGTTCGTTCCCTTCGGAAAGAATCTTGAAGAGTTCGATTCCGGCGGCGCAGAGCATTGGGGGCAGGGAATTGCTGAAGAGGTAGGGACGGCTCCTCTGACGCAGCATTTCGATTATTTCCTTGCGGCCGGTGGTGAATCCTCCCACGGCGCCTCCGAAACTCTTGCCGAGGGTGCCGGTGTGAATGTCGATGCGCCCGTAGAGGCCGAACTGCTCGGCGACTCCGCGTCCGGTGGGACCTACCACGCCGGCGGAGTGGCTCTCATCGACAAGCACGAGGGCGTCATACTTTTCTGCAAGATCGCATATCTTGTCCATGGGGGCTACGTTGCCGTCCATGCTGAATACGCCGTCGGTGCAGATGATGCGGAACCTCTGCGCCTGAGCTTCCTTAAGGCAGCGCTCAAGGTCTTCCATGTCGGCGTTTTCGTAGCGGTAACGCACTGCTTTGCAAAGCCTTACACCGTCTATGATGGAGGCGTGGTTAAGGGCGTCGGAGATGATGGCGTCCTCTTTTGTGAGCAGTGGCTCGAACACGCCGCCGTTGGCATCGAAGCAGGCCGCGTAGAGTATGGTGTCCTCGGTATGGAAATAATCGCTGATAGCTTTCTCCAGCTGCTCGTGCAGATCCTGCTTGCCGCAGATGAAACGCACGCTGCTCATTCCGAAGCCGCGTTCATCCATGGCCTTTTTAGCCGCGGCTATCAGCCTCGGATTGTCGGCGAGCCCCAGGTAGTTGTTGGCGCAGAAGTTAAGTGCCTTGCTTCCGTCGGCGAGGGTGATTTCCGCACCCTGCGGTGAACAGATGGTGCGCTCGTTCTTGTAGAGACCAGCTTCCTTGATGGATGCGATTTCTTTCTGGAGATACTCCTTGAATTTTCCGTACATGATGAGGATTAGTTTTAGAATTTCTACAAATTTAGTAAATTTGCGTGTAATTGTTGCACTAAGACGAAATGAAAAACATTCTTGTCATCGGCTCAACGGGGCAGATTGGCTCCGAGCTGACAATGAAACTCCGCAAACTATATCATCAGGGTACGGTCGTGGCTGGTTACATTCCCGGTGCCGAGCCGAAGGGGGTGCTCCTCGAAAGCGGGCCGTCCGAAATAGTAAACGTCACCAACGCCCACACTGTCGCGGAGACGGTGGACAAATACGATATCGACACCATCTACAACCTCGCCGCGCTGCTCTCCGCCACAGCGGAGCGCAAACCGCTGATGGCCTGGGATATACAGATGAACGGCCTTCTTAACATCCTGGAGGTCGCAAGGGAGAAGCACTGTGCGGTTTTCACTCCGAGCTCGATAGGCTCATTCGGTCCCGACACTCCAAGGGACAACACTCCGCAGGATACCATCCAGAGGCCGACCAGCATGTACGGAGTCACCAAGGTGGCCACCGAACTCCTTTCCGATTATTATTTCCACAAATACGGAGTTGACACCCGCAGCGTCCGTTTTCCCGGTCTGATATCCTATACGACCCTTCCCGGCGGAGGTACCACCGACTATGCGGTGGAGATTTACTATGCCGCCGTAAAAGGGGAGGAATTCGTATGTCCCATCGCCGCAGGCACCTACATGGACATGATGTATATGCCCGACGCCCTGAAGGCCGCAGTGGATATAATGGAGGCAGATCCGAGGTACCTGCATCACCGCAATTCCTTCAATATAGCCAGTATGAGCTTCGACCCCGAAGAAGTTTTCGAAGCCATCAGGAAAGAGATTCCTTCGGCCAAGATGCGTTACCAGGTGGATCCTGTCCGCCAGGCTATAGCGGACTCCTGGCCCAACAAGATGGACGATACCTGCGCCCGCAAGGAATGGGGCTGGAGTCCTAGCTACAATCTCCGGAGCATGACCCGCGACATGATAAAGAATCTGCGCGAGAAGCTTGGCGACGAAGCTAAATTCTGATTACAGCCAGTCGTCGAAATAGTCCGTTATCTTCTGGTGAAGGTGCACGCGCCATTCGCCGAAGACATTGTGCTCGCTCATGGGGTAGGGGAAATAGTCCAGCTGGACACCTTCCTCTATGCATTTCTGCACGAAACTCAGGCTGTGTTCCCACACTACGGTGTTGTCGATGGCTCCCTGGCAGATTAGGAGCTTGCCTTCGAGAGAGGCAGCCTTGTTTATGAGGGAGGTCTTCTCGAAGCCTTCCGGATTGGTCTCGGGAGTGTCCATATAGCGTTCTCCGTACATCACCTCATACCATTTCCAGTCTATTACCGGGCCTCCGGCGACTCCCACCTTGAAGACCTCGGGATAATTGGTCAGGAGGGATATGGTCATGAACCCACCGTAACTCCATCCGTGTACGCCTATCCTTGAAGAGTCTATCCAGGGCAGCTCCATAAGACGCCGGATCCCCGCCATCTGGTCGGCCATCTCAACCTGTCCGCACTGGCGGTTTATTGCCTTCTCGAACTCCGAGCCGCGGTTCTGCGTTCCCCGGTTGTCCTGGACATACACGACGTAGCCTCTTTGCGCCATGAGCATCTCCCACATCCTGACGCCTCCCAGCCAGCTGTCTGTAACCATTTGGCTGTGAGGGCCTCCATATACATAAACGATGAGCGGATACTTCTTCGAAGGATCGAATCCGAGCGGCTTGTAGAGGCGGTAGTAGTTTTCGAAACGTCCGTCTGCCGACGGTACCTTGCCGAATTCCATCTCCACCCTGGCAAAATCCTCGAGCGGATCGGGAGCCTCGAAGAGAAGCTCGCCTATCCGGGTTCCTCCCTTGCATGAGCGCAGCGCCATCCTGCGGGGAACACCGGTGCTGCTCCAGCTGTCGAGAAACTGCGTGCAGTCCGGGCTCAGGCTCACGCTGTGCCATCCCTTTTCCCATGTAAGCCTTTCCGGCTTGTAGAAACGTGCTTTCCTGACAATCGATGCACCTTTTATGCGCATCCGGAACAGATGGTTCTGCACCGGGGAGACCTCTGCCGAGGTGTAGTAAACATACTCGCCGTCATTGTCCGCGTAGGCGATGTCGGCGGTTGCGGTCGGTAGCGGCCTTATGTTCCCGAGCGTATCGCAAAGATAAAGGCTGCGGTGTCCGCTGCGGTTGTCTGTGCGGTAGATGAAGGAGTAGCTTCCCTTTATGAAATATAGAGGGTCGAGCGGTTCCACCCAGGCGTCGTTGTCTTCGCGAAGAATGGTTCTTACGAAGGCTCCGTCCTCAGAGCGGTACATGTTCAGGACCATGTGGTGCTGCGAGCGGTCCAGCACCTGGATAAAGATGTATCGGGCGTCCGGACTCCAGGTGATGCCGGTAAGATAACGCTCCTGAGTAAACTCGGAGGGGACAATCTCGCAAAGGATGCCGCCCTTCGCATCGCAGATGCACAGGGCCAGCCGTTCGGACGCCATTCCGTTCATTGGATAGCGCAGCGGGATGAGGCTGCCTGTGCGGGTGGAGATGTCCAGCAGCGGAAACTGCGTAACGGCGCGTTCGTCCTTGCGCACCACAGCAATCCTTTTTCCGTCGGGAGAGGGGAATACGCCGGTGCTTATGCCGAATTCGTTGCGGGAATAGCTCTCTCCATAAACTATTCCAGGGGTGCTGCTCTGCGGCAGTACATAGGAAGGTTCCTGGGCGGCTTTTGCCCGTCCTTCTATGAGTTTGTGCCCCTCTTCCCAGTGATATGCCTTGGCCGAAGGGTAGATGCTTCGGTCCGCCACGGCGTTACGCATGGTGAGGAGTTTGCCTTCCGTGTTGGATGCCGGAAGAACGGACTGGGCATAAGAGGATCCCGCTGCAAACAAAGAAAGCGGCAGAAGGGCTGCCGCCATCATGAACAGTTTCATATCTTTCTACTCGGTTTCTATGGGAATGGCCGTAACGTCGGAGGGAGCCTCCACATTCAGGATTTCATAAACTATGTAGCGCTGGTGCCCCCTCCATGGAAGGGCGCCCTTGTATTCCTTATAACGCACCTGGACATTCTTTCCGCTGCAGCGCATAAGGGAGTCGGCTACAGAATAGGAGGAACCGTTGGAGCGGTATCCGAGGGCTTTTTTATCCACCGAGAAGTTGAATTCGTTGCTCTGGAGGCCTCCGGCTGCACCTTTGTTGCGGAAACCCGACATGATGATGCGGCCTTCGTAGGTCTTCCATACCCAGCCTTTGTAAACTACCTGATTGAGGTTGCCGGCCTTGACTCCGTCGCCGAGGACGAAAAAGTAGCGGATTCCAAGCCACCCGCCCAATATTAGGACGGCGGCTACGATTACCAGTACGAGGATTTTCTTAAAAGTATTCATGTTTGCAAATATACATAAATCAGTCAAAAAATATTTGCGGGTTTGAGAAAAATACCTATCTTTGCAATCCCAAAACGGTGGGTTCGTATAACGGTTAGTACTCAAGATTCTCAATCTTGCAATAGGAGTTCGATTCTCCTACCCACTACAAACCTTTTATTAATCGATTATGAAAAAAGGAATACATCCCGAATCCTACCGTCTTGTAGCATTCAAGGATATGTCAAACGAGGACGTGTTCATCACCCGCTCCTGCGCCTCCACCAAGGAGACGCTCGTCGTTGACGGAGTCGAGTACCCCCTCGTAAAGGTGGAAATCTCCAATACTTCCCACCCGTTCTACACCGGTAAAACCAAGATTCTTGATACCGCCGGTCGTGTTGAT